>PMAF01000120.1 GCA_003152455.1 Hyphomicrobiales bacterium | reverse complement strand
CCATTCTCGTTTACATGGCGGCCAAGCCGGTGATCGGCGAAGGTCTCTACGCCATGGTGTGGACCGTGCTGGTCACGCACGCGGCAAAGTTCGATCCCGCATTACTCAATGTCGCCTTCGTGTTCCTACTGCTTGGCTACGGCACCAAAGTTGGTCTCGCCCCGCTACACGCCTGGCTACCCGATGCGCACGCGGAAGGCCCGACGCCGATCTCGGCGGTGCTGTCCGGCCTGCTGCTCAACGTCGCGCTTTATGCGCTGCTGCGCTTCAAGATGCTGCTGGCGCTCAATCCGGCGGCGATCGCGCCCGGCCCGCTGATGGTGACCATGGGGCTGANNCTCGCCAACTTCGCCGGGCTGTTGCACATGACCATGCATTCGCTGACCAAGTCGGCAATCTTCTATGCGGTCGGGCACATCTCCCAGGTCAAGGGTACGCAGAAGATCGCTGACATAAGCGGGCTGACAGTGAGCAACCCGGTGCTTGGCTGGGGGCTGGTGCTCGGCGTGGTCGCCATCGCCGAACTGCCGCCGCTCGGCATTTTCATGAGCGAGTTTCTGGTAGTGAGTTCGACCTTCGCGCGCGAGCCGTGGCTGGTGATCATCCTGGTGTTCGGAATCCTGGTGGGCCTAAGCGGCTTATTCCTTAGGCTCAACACCATCGCGTTCGGCGAGCCGCGCGGGCCGACCGCGCTGGCGCAGGCGTCCTACGTGCCGATGTTTGCTCATCTCGCAATTGTATTCACGGCGGGCATCTACATGCCGCCGGCGCTGGTCAGTGGCTTCCAGAACGTTGCCAGGTTGCTGGGATAGCGCCAATGAACCCGACACGCACCGTGGTGAACGAACAAGGCTGGGGCAAGGCGATCGACCGCCTCGCCGGCGGCAACGTGACATTGCTCGGCCTGTGGGGCGACGCGCCAAACGTGCATATGGCGCTACTGGACGAAAGCACCGGCAATATCGCGGTGCTGACTTACGCCTGCACGGACGGAAAATATCCCAGCGTCGGCGCCAAGCATGCGCCAGCGCTGCGACTGGAACGCGCGATACGCGATTTGTTCAAGCTTGACGCTGTGGGTTCGCCAGACACGCGGCCCTGGCTCGATCACGGCGTGTGGGATGGCGGGCAACGAACTCCCTACACTTTCCTCCCCACCGAAGGCGAAGGCCTGCACCAGATTCCGGTCGGTCCCGTGCATGCCGGCATCATCGAGCCGGGACATTTCCGCTTCACCGCCAATGGCGAACATGTGGTGCGCCTCGAGCAACGGCTCGGCTACGTGCACAAAGGCATCGAGTCGTTGATGACCGGCGCTACTCTCGACGATGCGGCGAAACTAGCCGCCCGCAGTTCGGGTGACAGCACGGTCGCCTATGCCTTTGCGTTTGCGCGAGCCGCCGAGGCCGCATTGCAACTGACCGCGCCGCCGCGCGCGGCCTACCTACGCGCACTGATGGCGGAAATCGAGCGGCTGGCCAATCATTTTGGCGATATCGGCGCCATCTGCAACGATGCCTCGTTCGCGATGATGCATGCGCAATGCGGCATCCTGCGCGAGCGTATATTGCGCGCAGCGGAAGCTTGCTTCGGTCATCGACTGATGATGGACGCGATTGTGCCCGGGGGTGTCGCGCGCGACATCGCGGCCGAAGGCACCGCGCGGATGGCGGCTTTGCTCACCGAAATCCGCCGCGGTTTCCCGCGCTTAATTGAACTCTACGACAACACCGCCTCGCTGCAGGATCGCACGGTGAGCACCGGCGTGTTGCGTCCCGCGTACGCCCGCCAGTTCGGCGCCGGCGGCTATATCGGGCGCGCCTCGGGACGCGGCTTCGATGCGCGCCGCACGCCAGGCTACGCACCCTATGACGATCTCGCATTCGAGGTGCCGGTGCTTACCGCCGGCGACGTCAATGCGCGGGTATGGATCCGCATTCGAGAAGTCGAGCAGAGCTTGGCGCTGATTGACCAGATTCTCAATCGCCTGCCGGCCGGAACAATTCGGATAGACGTAGAACCCAAAGGAGAAGTCTGCGAAGGCCTCGGCCTCACGGAGGCTTTCCGCGGCGACGTGCTGGTTTGGTTGCGGCTCGACGGCAAGGGGCGCGCCGAGCGCTGCCACCTGCGCGATGCGTCCTGGTTCCAATGGCCGTTATTGGAAACCGCGATCGAAGGCAATATTGTCGCCGACTTCCCGATCTGCAACAAGTCGTTCAACTGCTCTTACTCGGGGCACGATCTCTAATGCGCAGGGCTCTGTTCGAAAGCTTTACCCGACGTCCGCTCACCGAACCGCCGCCCGCGCCCGACGCGGCCGGCCTCGCCGAGCTTGCGCAAAGCGTCAATCGCGCCGCGCGCGCCAAACTCGGCCGCTCGCTTTCGATCCGGCAGGTCGATGCCGGTTCCTGCAACGGCTGCGAGCTGGAAATCCATGCGCTGAATAACGCGTTTTACGATCTCGAACGCTTCGGCTTTCATTTCGTCGCCTCGCCACGTCATGCCGACGTTCTGATGGTGACCGGCCCGGTCACGAAAAACATGCGTGAGGCCTTGCTGCGCACCTATAACGCCACGCCCGATCCGAAATGGGTGATCGCGGTAGGCGGCTGCGCCGCCGACGGCGGGCTGTTCGCCGCCAGCTATGCGGTCACAGGCGGCGTTAAGGATGTGGTGCCGGTCGATCTCACCATTCCCGGCTGCCCGCCTAGCCCGACAGCGCTGCTCGCCGGTCTGTTGGCGCTATTGCAGAAGGCTGCCTAGCCGCGGCTAGACCGCCACTTTGATGAGGAAGCCTTCGACTTCGCTGCGCAGATTGGCCGCCGTTCTTTCCACCGATTCCGATGCGGCGAGCACAGTCTGCGCCGACTCTTGAGTTTCGGTTGTGGCGCCGGCCACTTCGCTTAAGACCGAGACGATCAGCTTGGCGCCGCCGGCGGCGCTGGTCACGTTTTGCGAAATCTCGCTGGTGGCCGCGCTCTGCTGCTGCACCGACGCCGCGACGGCGGACGTAAACTCGTCGATTTCCCGCATACGATGAGCGATCCGTCCGATCGCCTCCACCGCCTTGTCGGTCGAGTTCTGCACTTCCAAGATCTGTGTGGAAATATCCTCGGTCGCCTTGGCCGTCTGCACGGCGAGCGACTTCACCTCGGACGCGACAACGGCGAAGCCGCGGCCCGCTTCGCCGGCGCGCGCCGCTTCGATGGTAGCGTTGAGCGCCAGTAGATTCGTTTGCCCGGCGATACTGCGGATCAGCTTGGTGACATCGCCGATCTTGCGCGCACCCTGCGCCAGCGCGCCGATATCCTGATTGGTCACTTGCGCTTCATTGGCCGCGACCCGCACCACTTCGGTGGTCTGGTTTAGCCGGCGTCCGATCTCTGCGATCGAACTCGACAATTCGTCTGCGGCAACCGCCGCGGTCTCGACATTGGTTGAGGCTTCGTTCGACGTCTGCACCGCGCTTTCGGCGCGTTNNTCAGCCACAGTTCGCAGGAGATTTTCAACCCGTTCGCGAAACGTCGAGATCGCATCTTCGATTACGGCGCGACGCTCTTCCTGGTGCTGCATGGTCGCACGTTGCTGTTCGGCCTGCCGCCGTTCGGTGATGTCCTCGTGCGTGCCGATCCAGCCGCCGTCCTTCATCGGATGATTCGTGACGAGCAAGAGATGCCCGCCCTTGGACTTGACCTCGTGCACGATGGTGCGTCCGAGACCGACCGCGGTCAGAAATTCCTTCCGGTATTCTTGCGGATCACGAGAGAACGTGCCCTTGGCGACACGCCTCGCCAACACCTCGGATAGCGTCGACCCCGGCCGAACGTCAGCCGGCGTCAGCTCGTACATTTTGTAATATTGCGCGTTGCAGACAACCAGCCGCTCCGCGGCGTCGAACATGCACAGCCCTTGTGCCATGCTGTCGATGGCAGTCCGCACTTGTTCTACTTCCGTGATTTGCCGCCGGGTAAGCATCGCACCCATCAGGCTCACCGCAAACTGGGCGACCACCACGGCGGCGACGGCAGTAAGCGCCTTCGCGGAAGCGTTGGAGATGGCCGCGGCGGCCGAGTCAGGGGCAAAGGCAGTAAGCACACCGAAAACGAGCGCGAAAGAGGCAAGCCCTACCACTATGACCAGCGAGGAGGCGCGCTTGAAGCTGAGGGAGAAGAGCATTTTGAACATAAATCCGGTTACCCCTATCGGCCGGCGTGGATTATTCCCTGCCCAGCTTTTTTTGCAGTTAATTGATGGTAAAGAAATGCTTAACGAGGCGGCCGAGCCGTGCCCATGAGCCGCCTTCGCCGGGGAGGAATTCGTGAAGCTGGTGCTGTTCCAGACCACGCCGGGCTCCGAAATGACGCCAGGCGTGCTCACTGGGCGTGGCATTGTCGACATCTCGGCGGCGGTGAAGAAAAGCTACACGCCGCAACTAACCATGCAGGGCATCATTGACGAGTTCGAGCACCTGCAACCGGTACTGGAAAAGATCGCCCACGAAGACCCCGCCGCGCCGCTCAATACACTGCGGCTTTATCCGCCTTTGCCGCGGCCGGGCAAGATTCTCGCCTGCATCGCCAATTACTGGGAACATGCGCAGCGCGAGCCGCGCCCGCTCAATATGTTCATGAAAAATCCAGACGCCGTCGTCGGGCCGGGCGACACGATCATGCTGCCCGAGTTCACCGTGCCGTGGATGTTCATGCACGAAGCCGAACTCGCGCTGGTGATCAAGGGGCCGGCCAAAATGGTCAAGGCGAAGGACTGGAAACGCGCGGTGTTCGGCTATACCGCGATGATCGACGTGTCGGCGCGCGAGCAAGGCCGCAAGACTTGGCCGGCGAGCCCGCTGACGAGCTGGTTGGGCAAATCTTTTGACACTTTCGCGCCGATCGGCCCTTGTATTACTACCGCGGACGAAATCGAAGATCCGAACAATCTGATCGTGCGGTTCTGGAACGACGGCCAGCTCCGGCACAACTACAATACCGACGATATGGAACACCGAGTTCCGGAACTTATCGAATTTGCCACCACGGTGATGACTATGAACTCAGGCGATCTCATCGCCTGCGGTACCAATCACGAAGGTCTCGGCGCGTTGCAGGACGGCGAGACGGTGGAGATCGAAATCCAGAACATCGGAAAGATGAGTCTGAAAGTCTCCGATCCTCTGAAAAGAAAATGGGAACGGGGCGTCTATATGGGCGCCGATTCCACCAATCCCGATGCGGTGAAGCGTCACCGGCCGCAGGGAGGGCCGCTCCCGCCATGACTTCCGCTTACGTCGCTCCGCGCAAAATCCCGCTCTCTGAAATTGGTGCCTTATGACCGTAGCAAAAAGTGAGATCCGCGACAACATGCAGATCGATTGGGACGCGCCCATTACCATGGACGACGGCGTCGTCTTGCGTGCGGACGTGTACCGTCCAGTCGGCAACGGGAAATTTCCGGTCATCCTGAGTTACGGTCCCTATGCCAAAGGGCTGTCGTTCCAGGAGGGTTACAAGAGCCAGTGGTCGCGCGTGACCAAATCGGCGCCCAATGTCCTGCAAGGCTCCAGCAACAAGTATCAGAATTGGGAGCTGGTCGACCCGGAGAAATGGGTGCCGGACGGCTATGCCTGCGTGCGCGTCGATTCGCGCGGCGCCGGCCGCTCACCGGGCGATCTCGACGTATGGTCGGCGCGCGAGGCTGAGGATATTTACGAATGCGTCGAATGGGCCGGCACGCAAGGCTGGAGCAATGGCAAGGTCGGCATCAACGGTATCTCCTATTACGCCATGAACGAATGGAACGCGGGCGCGCTCAGACCGCCGCACCTCGCCGCGTTGTGCATCTGGGAAGGCTCGTCCGACTATTACCGCGAGCTCGCCCGCCACGGCGGAATCCTGTGCGATTTTCTCAACAGTTGGTATCCGCGCCAGGTAGCGAGCGTGCAGCATGGCGTAGGCTCCCGAGGCGCCAAGAGCGTCGTCACGGGAGAACTCGTCGCGGGACCTGAGACACTACCGAGCGAGGAGCTCGCCAAGGCTCGCGCCGACACGCCGGCCGAAGCAAAGCGCCGGCCGCTGCGCGATGACTACTACGCGGCACGCACCGCCGATTTCGCGCGGATTGAGGCGCCCTTGCTGTCGGCCGGCAACTGGGGCGGCATCGGCCTGCATACGCGCGGAAATTTCGAAGGCTGGCTTCGCGCCGGCTCTGCTCAGAAATGGCTGGAGGTGCACGGCGACACGCACTTCACGCACTTCTACAGTGAATACGGCGAAGCCTTGCAGAAGCGTTTCTTCGGCCACTTCCTTAAGGGCGAGGACACCGGCTGGAGCAAGCAGCCACGCGTGGCACTCAATATCCGCCACCCGAACGAAAAATTCGTGCTGCGGGCCGAGAACGAATGGCCGCTCGCGCGCACGCAGTGGACGAAATACTTCCTGCAGCCGGACGGCCAAAGCCTTCGCCCCGACGAACCCGGGGCCGCGACCACGCTGAGCTATGAGACTACCGGCGACGGCATCACCTTCAGCACGCCGCCGCTGACGAAAAGCCTGGAGATTACTGGGCCGGTCGCTGCCAAGTTGTGGTTGTCGTCGGACACCACCGACGCGGACCTCTTCCTGGTGCTGCGGCTATTCGACCCGGCGGGCAAGGAGATCACCTTCATCGGCTCCAACGACCCGCGCACGCCGGTGGGGCTCGGCTGGCTGCGCGCCTCGCAACGCAAGCTCGACCCGAATATGTCGCGGCCCTACCGGCCCTGGCACGCACACGACGAGGAATGGCCGCTCAAGCCCGGCGAGCCGGTCGAACTCGACGTCGAGATCTGGCCGACCAGCATCGCCGTGCCGCCTGGCTACCGGCTCGCGCTCACCGTGCGGGGCAAGGATTATGAAGTGGACGGCCGCGACGCGGCGCTCCCCAACGCGCCCTACCCGATGAAGGGCACTGGGCCATTCCTGCATATCGACCCCGAGGACCGAAACCCCAAGACTTTCGGCGGGCGCAACACGCTGCACTTTGCCGTAGGCAAGCAGCCTTACCTCTTGTTGCCGGTCATTCCCGAGGGCTAGACTTCCTTCTAAAAGATCAAAACAGGGAGGATTCCAAATGAGGCGCTTTGCTGCCGCTGTCTTAAGCGTGCTTGGCTTGTTGGCTTTTGCCGGCCCGGCCGCCGCGGCCTATCCGGACCGCAACGTCACCATCGTCGTGCCCTACCCGGCCGGCGGACCCACCGACCAGCTCGCGCGTGTGGTCGCAGAAAAGCTATCGAAGAAGTTCGGGCAGAATTTCATCGTCGAGAACGTGACCGGCGGCAGCACGATCTGTTCGCGCAGGAAGAAAAACTAAAGTTCGACGAGATTCCGTATCGCGGCGGCGCCCCGGCGGTGACGGATGTCCTCGGCGACCACGTCGATTTTATGATCGGCACGCCGCAGCAGATGATGCCGCTGGTCAAGGCCGGCAAGCTCAAGGCCTATGGCGTCACGCAGAGGGGCAAGATGCCGGAATTCGCCACCGCCGACAGCATGGCCGACCTGCTCGGGCCGAAGTTCGATATCTATTATTGGCAGGGGATGTTTGCCCCGTCCAAAACGCCGGACGCGGTCATCAAGACGTTGAACGCCGCGCTCAACGACGTCGCCAACGATCCGGAAGTCCTCAAGCAATGGCATGCCACCGGCGTAACGGCGTTCCCGAAGGAAATGCGCTCGCCCGCTGACGGGGAAAAATTCTTCAAGACCGAGATCGCCCGCTGGGGCAAGGTGATCAAGGACAACGATATCCACGTCAATCAATAATTCCTGGATTGCCGGGCTTGGCCCGCAATCCATTTTTCTTGCGAAATGGATCACCGCGTCACGGCGCCGAGCGGTGCCGGCCCGGTGATGACACCGCCGCAAGAAACCGGCGTTAGCGCGCCGGCTCCAAGACCTGCTCAAGCCAGTCCCACATATAGGCAGAGCAGATGCTCTGATTATCGATCTGGCAATGGTGGTAGCCGCCCTCTTCGCGGGTGAATAATTTAAACGTCTTGGCTCGGGAGCCGACGGCGTCAAAGCACTTCTGCGCTTCCACCAGCGGAATCTGTTCGTCGCCCTCGCCGTGCAACATCACGAACGGGCAAGTTATCTTCTGCACTACGCCATCGAGCTTGAACGGCTCAAGCCGTTTAAGCACATCCTGCTGCGACCCGGCGTTCAAGACCCACGCAATGTGCTGCGATGCGACCGAGAGCGAGGGCGTATCCGCTTTCGCCAGCCGCTCGAAGCGATCGCGCCATATTTTCTGGTAATCCCACTGCGCGCCCCAGGCGATGCAGCACGCGTATCGCGGCTCGAATGCCGCCGCGCGCGGCGCATAATAACCCCCTAAGCTGATCGCCATGACGCCGATGCGCTTGGGATCGACTTCGGCCCGGGCGGCCAGATAGTCGAAAACCGGCGTCGCGTAGTGTTCGGTGTCATGCCGCAGATAGAGATTGCGAAACCGGATGCTCTCGCCGTTGCCTGGGCCGTCGACAATCAGGCAGGCGATGCCGCGCGAGACCAGGTCGGAGACGCCCTTGAAATATTGAATTTCCTTTGTGACATCGAGGCCGTCGAAGAACACCATGGCCGGCACCTTGCCGCCGCGGTTGGCCGGCTCGGCATGCACATAGATTGCCGGCAGGCTGGTGTCGCCATAGGGAACTTCGACGTGCTCCAGGCGCGGCCGCTTGATGTATTTCGCCGCGTCGCGCAAGGCTTGCACGCCACGCATATAGGCGTCGTTGCCTTCCTTGCTCTTGGGCTGCAGAAAGCGCTCGCCCACATGATAATAGGCGCTGGCGCGCTGGAGATATTGCGCGCCGCTCACCGCATGGCCTTCGGCGATGCGTTCGCGGCCGCGGTCCTCGACGATGCGCGCCTCGAGCGCCCATTCACGAAACCAGGCATCATCGTCGCCGACGCATTTCTTGAGCCGCAACCCGACGCGATTAACCTCGCCTATCTCCGCGCCGCCCCAGGGCGCCATGTTCAGCCCTATCAGCAGACCGTGCGACCAGCGGTAATTTTCCGGAAAATACGTGAACGACAATTCTTCCTGTGCAGCCATAAGCCTAACCTTTGCCGTTCGAGCCGTCTTTGTCCGGCCGGAATTTGGTTTCCGGCTTGAGACCCTTTCGCTTCTGTTTGGCGCTGATCAGGCCGTTTTCGAGATAGCGGCCGAGCGCGGCGCGCTTGGCGGCCTCGTCCCATTGCGGCAGCCAATCGCCGAGCGAATAGCCGAACCAGGGCGGCTGCGGGCGAAGCGCTTCGAAGCCGAGTTCGTTCCAGATCGTCTTGGCGCGCTCCATGTATTCCTGCTTCGGCAGCGCCAGCGGCGGCATGTCNNCCTGGCCGCGATGCGGCACCATCTGCACGTCCTCGACCGGATTCATGCGGTAGGCCATGGCCCATAACAGCGCATCGGCGTTATCGGCGGAGATGTCGTCGTTGACGGCGATGCATATTTTTCCGCAGTCGCCCTTGAAGAATGCGGCGCCGTGCAGGGCGCGCCAGATTTCCGTCCGCGACGTACCCTTCTCGAGCGTGATAATCGTGACGCGCAGCAGTCCGGTCAGCGGCTCGTGCAGATTAACGCGCTTAACGCCGCGGATACCGAGCGTGTTGCGCAAGTGCGAGAGAAACAGCGGCTCGTAGGCGACGCGTTTGATCACGCTCGATTCGCTCGGCGCCACCTGGCTGATGTAGGACGGAATGATCGGCTTCTTGCGATGGGTGATTGCAGTCACCTGCATCGGCATGTTGAATTCTTCCAGCGCGACGTGCCCGTGCGACTCCCCGAACGGCGCTTCCGGCTCCAGCCAGACGGTGTCGATCAGCCCCTCGATCACGATTTCGGATTCGGCCGGCACCAGCAGGTCGACGGTGCGCGCGCGCACGACGTTGATCGGTTCACCGGCAAGGCCGCCGGCAACGGTGAATTCGTCGACGCCGATCGGCAGCTTTTGCGGACCCATAAACGCCACATAAGGCGGGCAGCCGAGCACGATGGCGCAGGGCATCGGTTCGCCGCGCTTCTGATACTTGAGATAATGCTGATAGCCACCGGCGCCGCCGACGCGCGTCGCCATCCGCACCACCAGCCGGTCCGGCGCTTTCAGCGCAGCGCGGTAGGTGCCCATGTTCTGGATGCCGGTCTCGGGATCGCGGGTGATGACGTTGGTCGCCGTCAGCGTCGGCGCGCTGTCGAAGCCTGGCGTCGACACCGGGATCGGAATCCGGTCGAGACCGCGGCCTTCGCCTTGCAGGTCTTTTCCCTCGATCACGGTCTCATGGCAAACCGCCTCGTTAACCAGCCGCGGCTCGATCGGATTGGCAATGGCGTGATCCCACTTGGCCTGAATGTCCGCGACCTTGGCGTCCATGCCGATACTGTAAATCTCGGGATTGGCGGCGATGGCGCCGACCACGACGGGCATGTCGTATTTGCGCCCGCGCCCGTCGGTGATGTTGGTGAACAGGAAGGCCGTGCGCTGCGCCTCGTCCAGGCCGCCGACGAATTGCCAGCGCACCAGCGGGTGCAATTCGGAATCCTTGTCGATCGGCCGGTCAATGGTGCGGAGCAGCCCCCGCTCCTCCAGAACCTGCAGATGCTCGTGAAGATCGCGATAGTTTCGCGTCGATTGCGTCATAATGTCATTCCCACGGCGATTCCGGTCAGCATACCGGCTTAATCGGCTGAACGACAATGCCGCGTCAAATGGATTCTGGAACGATACTAATGGCGCCGCAGGGGCATTCGGTGGCGCAAAGCCCGCAGCCCTTGCAGTAATCGTAATTGAATCGGAAACGATTGCCGGGGCCGAGCTTGATCACCGCGTTGTCCGGGCAGACGCCGTAGCAGTTGTCGCATTCGAAGCAATTGCCGCACGACAGGCAACGTCTCGCCTCGTAGAGCGCATTGGTCTCGTCGAGCCCGCCCTGCACTTCTTCGAAGGTACTTTGCCGGCGGACGCCTTCCAGCATCGGGCGCACTGTTTTCGGCGCATCGGCGTAATACCAGGCGTTGAGCTTGTCAAAGCTCGCCAGTTCGTGCTTTTCCGCCGGCGCATAGACGTCGCCACGCAACCAGGCGTCGATGTGGCGCGCCGCCTTCTTGCCGTGGCCGACCGCGACCGTGACGGTGCGTTCGGACGGAACCATGTCGCCACCGGCGAAGATGCCGTCATGACCGGTCATCATGTTTTGGGCGACCTGCACCGTGCCGTCCTTGATCTCCAATCCGGGGACGCCGTCGAGCAATGACAAATCGACATCCTGGCCGAGCGCGAGCACCAGCGTGTCGGCCTCCAGCGTCTCGAATTCGCCGGTCGGCTGCGGGAAACCCTTTTCGTCGAGCCGCATTTTCTCGACCGTGAGCTTGCGCTCGTCCACGCGTTTGATGGTCGAGAGCCATTTCATCATGATGCCTTCCTCGAGCGCCTCTTCGACCTCGAAGTCGTGCGCCGGCATACGCTCGCGGGTCCGCCGATAGACGATGATCGCCTCGGTCGCGCCCATGCGCTTGGCGGTGCGCGCGGCGTCGATCGCGGTGTTGCCGCCGCCGTAGACCACGACGCGCCGTCCGAGCAGCGGCTTGTCTTCACCTTCCATCGAGCGAAGCATCGTGACGGCGTCGAGGATTTTTGAAGCGGAACCGGCGGGAATGAAGGAGCGCTTGCCGATATGGGCGCCGACGGCAAGGAATGCCGCATCGAACCGGCCGGCCTTCATCGTTTCGAGAATATTATCGACCTTGGCATTGAGATTGAGCTCGACGCCAAGATCGAGAATCCGTTTTACTTCCGCATCGAGCACGTCCCGCGGCAACCGGTACTTCGGAATGCCAAAGCGCATCATCCCGCCGGCTGCCGGCCCGGCATCGTAGATCGCAACGGCATGGCCCATGCGGCGCAGGTGATAGGCGGCGGAAAGGCCGGACGGTCCGGCGCCGACCACCAGCACGCGCTTGCCGGTTTCCGCTTCGGGTGGGGCGAATTGCCAACCGCGCTTGATTGCCTCGTCGCCGAGGAAACGCTCTACCGAATTGATGCCGACCGCCTCGTCGACCTTGGCGCGGTTGCAACCGCCTTCGCAGGGATGGTAGCAGACCCGTCCCATCACGGCGGGCAACGGGTTGTCTTGCGTGAGCACGCGCCAGGCGCTTTCGTAGTCGCCCGATTCGGCATGGTAGAGCCAGGCCTGGATGTTCTCGCCGGCCGGACAGGCATGATTGCAGGGAGGCAGGCGGTCGACATAGACCGGACGCATGGTGCGCCAAGAGCCGGTGAGATTGACGAGGCTGCTGCCGCTATCGAGCGTGATGGCGAAAGGGTGTTTCATCACGCGTCCTCTTCTTGCCCGAGCAGCTTGTATTCGACGATGTTGTGGTCGGCGATGGCTTGCAGATGCGCCACGCGCTGCGCGCCAACGGCGTCCTTGAACAAATGCGCGAAACGCCGCTGCGGCTTGAGATACTCATCCACCGGAACCGGCCGGCGAATCTTTCGGCTGTTGGTGACGGCGCCATGCTCGGCTTCGAAAACCGGAAACAGCCCGCATTCGACGGCGAGCCGCGCCAGACGGATGGTGTCGTGCGAGGCCGAGCCCCAGCCGAGCGGGCACGGCACATGAATGTGGATATAGCGCGCGCCGTGAATCCCCATCGCCTTCATCACCTTGCGCTCGAGGTCATGCAGGTCCGCGACGGTCGCGGTCGCAACATAGGGGATGCCGTGGGCAACGGCGATCCGCGGCAAACTCTTGCCGGTGCCGAAGACATTGCCTGGCTCCGGGCCCATCGCCGGCGTTGTCGCCGTGCGCGCCGTCGGCGGCGTCGCCGAGGAGCGCTGCACGCCGGTGTTCATATAGCCTTCGTTGTCATAGCAGATGTAGAGGACGTCATCGTTGCGCTCGAACATCCCGGACAGGCAGCCGAAGCCGATGTCCGTGGTGCCGCCGTCGCCGCCTTGCGCGATCGCGCGCACTTCGGGGCGGCCCTTCACTCGCATCGCCGCGGCCACGCCAGTGGCGACCGCTGCGGCATTGCCGAACAGCGAATGCAGCCAGGGCATTTGCCACGAGGTTTCCGGATAAGGGGTGGTGAAAACTTCCAGGCAGCCGGTCGCGTTGACCGCGATCAGGTTGCCACCAGTGGCGCGCATGGCCACATCCATGGCGTAACGCGCGCCGAGTGCCTCGCCGCATCCTTGGCAAGCGCGATGCCCGCAGGTCAGCGCGTTCGAGCGGTCGATCGACGCCTGTACCGATCGCTCAGCGTCCGGCACCAGCCGGTTGCCGACGGTGAAGGTGCCCTTCTGGTAGAAGTGGAGCTTCTGGGCGGCGGTTGTGGTTTGATCGCTCATCAGTTGTGCCTTCACTCTGCGGCCGGAGTCTGCGCGGCTTGGTCAAGCCGGCGCAGCAGGTTCTCGGCCGTCGGCCCGGAGCGGCGCACTTTGCGTACGTGGTGCAACTCCTTGCCGATGATCTCTTCATTGAGGTCGAGGAAATGCGCGCCCTCCCAGGGCTGCGCCATGGCGCGGCGGAAGACGCGATGCAAGGACGCTCGCGTGATCGCGCGGCCGCCCAGCCCGGCAACCACCGAATGGACCTGGGGTGCTGCCGGCGTATTGCGCAAAGCCAAATCAACATTATTGGCGAGCTGGCCGTCCATGCCGACCGCGAAGCTCTTTTCGATAACGACNNCCATCGGCACGCATTTCATCGATGGTATCCTTGATGGTGCCGTTGATAGAACCCATGGCAACCACCAGCATTTCCGCATCGTCGGCGCGATAGGTGCGCAACAGGCCGCCGGTATCGCGCCCGAATCGCGTCTGAAATTCGGCCGCGAACTCGGGGATCAGCCGCAGCGCCAGTGTCTGCTTGTAGTGCTGCAGGAAACGAACTTCGGTGAAAGCGTCCGGACCTACCATGGCGCCGATGGAAATAGGATCCTTGGGATCGAGCACCTGCACCGGCTCATAAGGCGGTAGGAACGCGTCGACGTCGGCTTGCGCTGGCATGTCCACGCGCTCGACGGCGTGGGTGAGGATAAAGCCATCGACGCAGACCATCACGGGCATCGACAGTTCCTCGGCCAGCCGGAACGCCTGAATGTGCAGGTCGATCGAATCTTGATTGGATTCCGCAAACAGCTGCAGCCAGCCGGCGTCGCGCATCGACATCGCGTCGGAATGATCGTTCCAGATGTTGATTGGCGCGCCGATCGCCCGATTGCCGAGCGTCATTACGATCGGCAGGCCGAGGCCGGCAGCGTTGTAGACCGCTTCGGCCATGAACAGCAGGCCCTGGCTCGCGGTCGCGGTGTAGGCGCGCGCGCCGGCTGCCGACGCGCCGATGGCGACCGAGAGCGCCGCGAATTCCGATTCCACATTGATGAATTCGCAATTGTTCAGGTCGCCTGTCTTCACCATCTCGCCGAGCTCTTCGACGATATGGGTCTGCGGCGTGATCGGATAGGCGCAGATAACTTCGGGACGGCACAAGGCGATGGCCTCGGCGGTAGAGTGGGAACCTTCGACTTGCTTTAGCATGCGATCTTCCTCACGCCGCCGACTTGACGCGGGCGACGACGGCATCGTGAGCCTCAGTGGCGGCAGCAACATTGGCGTCGCCGATCTTGCCGGGGAATTCCTCGCGGATGGCCTTGGCGACCGAATCGAGGCGTACTATTCCGGTCAGCGCCGCGAAGGCGCCGAGCAAAGCGGCGTTCGGCACCGGCCGGCCGATGTGCTTGAGCGCGAGTTCGGTCGCCGGAACCGTGACAGCGTGGCCCGCGGGGAGCTTGGCAACGATCGGGGCAAGATGGAGATCGGCGAAGCTTTGGTTGGTATTGACCAGAAGGTAGCCGCTCTCCTTGAGGCCCTGGAATACGTCGATCGCCTTGAACAGCGTCACGTCCTGGACGATCAAGGCGTCCGGCGCGCTAATCGGCTCACGCAGGCGGATTTCCTTGGTATCGATGCGACAGAACGAGACCACGGGGGCACCCATGCGCTCTGAGCCAAAACTTGGAAAAGCTTGAGCATGCTTGTCCTCGAGGAACGCCGCGACCGAGAGGACCGCCGCTGCGGTGACGACACCTTGGCCGCCACGTCCATGGATGCGGATTTGGAACATCGACGAAATCCCCGAGCTGCGGCATTTCTCGATATTTCATACGGCCGCGCGACCAAAGCTGTATTGATTTGCCGCAATTCGACTCCGGGCCGCGCCAGCTCATTGGCGGGGCCGCGAAATTAACTCCTTGAAGTTGCTTGATTTTGGTGCTGGTTACGCGCCGCAATGCAGATCGCGGCATTCGCGGTCAGGCTTGTTGCCCATCGTCGACGCCGCGATCGATCAAATCGCGCACGGACGCGAAAAGTTCCGCATTGGGGCAAAACGCCGGCGAACTATCGATAGACTCCGGCGCGCGCATCAACCACTCTTGGCAGACTTGATCTGCTTTACAGGACTGACACGTGCTGACCGCGGAGCGAAGATCGCTCGCTAGGCGTCCATGGGCGAGCATTGCTACGTCCAAGCCCAGCCGATCGAGCATCTCGCACATATTTCGCCAGCGGTGGTCTGCGTCATACGTGTTGGACATAACATTCCCCCCACGCAAGAAGGCTTTCAAATTATAGGCTAGCCGCCTCGTCGAGGACGGGCCTTGATCTAGCGCAAACCGACGGAGGAATTACTTCACCGAAAGTCCCGCACGCACGTCCGGCCGCTGCATGACGTTCAATTGATCTTAACACCGGCGCGCTCGACCAATTCCTTCCACATCGGCACCTCGCGCCTGATACGTGCGCCCAACTGGGCGGGATCTTCGTATTGCACCGCGAAGCTCGCCTTCAGCATGCGCTCGCGCACGTCGGGCTTGTTCAAGATCGCGCTGACTTCTTTGGCGAGGCGATCGATGATCGGCTGCGGCGTGCCAACGGGTGCTAGCAGCATTTGCGACGTTTCTACCACGGCGTTGGGGATGCCGGCCTCCTGCATCGTCGGCACATCCGGCAGATCGGGCCAACGCTTCTCGCCGGTCTGCACCAGCGCCTTGAGCTTGCCCGATTGGATAAATCCGATGAGCCCAGCGATGTTGACGGAGCCGATATCCGTCGTGCCGGCCATCGCCGCCTGCGCGGCCGGCGCCGCGCCCTGGAATGGGACATGGATGAGTTTAGTGTCGGTACGCAGCTCCAGCAGTTCGACCGCGAGCTGCGAAACGCTGCCCACGCCGGGGCTGGAATAGGTGATTTTTCCTGGTTCGGCTTTCGCCTTGGCGATCAGATCCTGGATCGTTGCGATGCCCGATGCCGGGCGCGTCAGGATGACGTTAGGCGAAGCGCCGAGATATGCGACCGGGGCGAAATCCTTCATCTCATAACCAGACTTGCGAATGCTCGGATTGATCTCGACCACGCCGGAGGCGACGACCAGGGTGTAACCGTCGGGTGCCGCGTGCGCCGCGTAGGTCAGGCCGATATTGCCATTCGCGCCGGGACGATTTTCGACGATCACGTTCTGCTTGAGCACCGGCCCGAGTTCGCTCGCGATAAGGCGCGCAAGCAAGTCGTTCGAGCCTCCGGGCGCGAAGTGCGCGATGATCGTGATCGTGTGATCCGGCCATTCCGCGCGCGCTAAGCCGTTGCCAAGCGATAGCGCCGTTACCACAGCAACGGCGGCGCCTGACAACCACGCACACACTCGCTTCGACATGACTGATTTCCCCCAACCGATTCTAAATTCTCCGGTTCACCGGAGTTCGACGGCACGTCGAGTGAAACACTTTGACTGGTGTGGAGCAAGGCGCATGCGTGAGCCGTGTTCACATTGCGGACACGTTGCGTGGGTGCGCTGCTTGTCGATATAGTGACGACATCACTCGCAATTCGCGCGCGCAAGGAAACGCCAATGGCAAAGCCACTCGCCGGCATCAAAGTTATCGAGCTGGCGAACTTCATCGCCGGTCCGCTGTGCGGAACCCTGCTCGCCGACATGGGAGCCGACGTCATCAAGGTCGAGCCGCCGAAAGGCGACATGAGCCGCGCGACGCCGCCGATCCGCAAAGGCGAAAGTGTAAGTTTCGTCGCACTTAACCGCAACAAGCGCAGCCTCGTGCTTGATCTCAAGCGACCGGAAGCGACACAAATTCTGCTCAAGCTCGCGGCGCAGTCGGACGCCTTTGTCGAGGCCTCTCGCCCCGGCGCGCTGGAGAAACTCGGGCTCGGTGGCGCGCAGGTGAAGGCCGTCAATCCGCGCATCGTCTACACGTCCGTCTCCGGCTTCGGCCAGAGCGGGCCCTATCGCCGCCGCGCCGGCGTCAACTTGATCATCGAGGCGTTCTCCGGCGTGCTGTCGGTGAGTGGCGAACCCGGCAAGATGCCGGTGCGGCCCGGCGTGCAGTCAGCCGATGTGTTCGGCGCTCTATTTGCCGTCTATGCAACCTTGTCAGGCTTGATTGGCGCCGGCCGCACCGGCGAAGGCTATGTGGCCGACGTATCGCTGGTGGAAACTGCGATCGCAGCCGCGGCCTGGGAGGCGGCCGACTATCTTGAGACCGGCAAGGTTCCGCAGCCGCTCGGCAACCGCCATCGTCTCAACGCGCCCTATCAGCTGTTTAAAACAAAGGACGGCCGCTATCTCGCGATCGGCACGCCCAACGATCAGTTGTTCAAGAACCTCATGACCGTGCTCGGCCTGCAAGCGCATATCGACGATCCGCGCTACGTCTCCTATGCCAGCCGAAAGGAAAACGAAGATGCGCTTCTGGCCGTGGTCGAGCCGGCTGTGTGCGCGTGGAATTCAAAGGAGATCGAAGCGGCCTTGATGTCGGCCGGCGTGCCCTGCGCCTACGTCAACAATTTCAAAGAAGTTTTCGATGACCCGCATATGATCGAACGTGGCATAGTGAAGGATGTCGAACATCCCCGCCTCGGCCGGATGCGCGCGGTGCGCAACCCGATATTACTCGACCACAATGGCCCAGCAATCGAACGTTGCGCACCCATGTTAGGCGAGCATTCCGAAGAAATTCTGCGTCAACTCGGCTATTCGCCCGACGCGATTGCGCAATTCATCGCCGCCGGCGTGACCCGCAACGCACCGAGATCGGCGCCGCAAGCGGCCGAATAACGAAATTTACGACGCGGACTTGGCGGCACCGAATGGCGCCGTCCCCTCTTGGAACAGCGCGATCACCGTCCCGGGCCCTGACTCGTCGCGCAGGCCGACCGTAATGCGCGGGCCGTTGACGGTGCGCACATTGGCGAGACGGCGCGGCTGCCAATCGGTCTGGCCGAGCACGTGCCGGATGACGGTGATTTCCTCGACCACGCCCTCGGTGACGCGGTCCGCCACGAAGTCGTGCGTATGGCAGCGCGAACAGAGCAGCCGCTCAGGAAAATAGCCGGTGCCACAAGCCCTGCACCGCCAGATGCCGATCCCGTCGCTCATTCCATGCGCTCCATAATGGCCGCCGCAGCCGTGCCGCCATAGCGATAAAGTGTCATGCCGTAGCCGGTGGTGACCGCGCGGCGGGCGCCTTTGACCTGACGCTCGCCAGCGCGATGCTGAAGCTGCAGCACCGCTTCGGAAATGCCGTTGAGCCCGCCCGCCGGTCCGCCGGGCTGACCGGCCGACATCATGCCGCCCCAGGTGTTGATGGGAACGCGGCGCTCGCCGATCTCGCGGCGCGCATAGGCTGCGAGATCATGATCCGGGATCATGCCGAGATCGTTGAGCTGCGCCAGCACCATGGCCGGATAATCGTCGTAGATGCTGGCGACGTCGATCTCGGCTGGGCGCGCGTCGGCCGCTTGCCACAGCTCGTCGGCGAAGGTGCTGATGCCGGTCTGCAGCCCATCTCCCTCCTGGTTGTCGTAATTAAAACTGTTGCGGATGGCGCGCACCCGTACCGGGGCGCGGCCGCGCGGGCAGCGGTCGGGATGCGCGATGATAAGGGCCTGCGCGCCGGCAACGACAGGAACGCAATCGTAGCGGGTCAGCGGATCGGCCACCATCGGCGCTGCCAGGTATTCCTCCATGGTCAGCGGCGTGCGGTAGACCGCGAACGGGTTCTTCGCCGCCCAAGCGCGTTGCGCGATCGCCATGTGGCCGTAGTCGGATTTCGTCAGGCCGTATTTGTTCATTTGACGCGTGGTCAGCAGCGAATAAACACCGTTAGGACCGCCGTGGCCGAGCGGCGCGAGATGTTCCTGCGTCGCGATGTTGTAATTTGCGGCAATCTTGGCGTAGCCGCCAAGGCCGGTGGCGTCACCGGCTACCACCAGGATCGGCGAAGCCGCGCCGGTCTCGACCCCGCGCAAAGCGTGTCCCAGCATATTCATCGCCGACGAACCGCCGTTGGTGTCCTGCAGCAGCCAGCGCAGCGACAGACCGAGACGCCAGGCGAGATCGATGGCGGTATCTGGCGCGATGGAGAACGAGGTCACCGCCATGCCCTGAATATCGCTTGCATCAACTTCCGCATCCTGCAACGCGGCGACGACCGCGTCGCGGAGGAAGGTGTGGGTCGATTGTCCGGATTGCGGACGCCGCATATAAGCCGACTGGCCAACGCCGATAATGGCGGCATTCAAGGACATCGTATTTCCGGATGATTGCAAAAACGTTGTAGTGGGCGCGATATCACGTTAGCATTTCCATGCCGTGACGCCACCCCTGAAAAAAATGACGACATGATTCGCGCAGCCATCCTTGGATTGGGGCGTTGGGGACGCTCGCTGGTGAGTTCGGTGCAGGACAACACCGACGACATTCGCTTTGTTGTCGGCCATACCCGCACGCGCGCCAAGGCCGAGGATTTCTGCCGAACCAAAGGCATCCGTTTGGTCGACGACTTCGAAGCGATCCTGTCCGATCTCGATATCGATGCTGTCGTGCTCGCGACGCCCCACAGCCAGCATGCCAAGCAGATAAGGCAAGCGGCAGCGGCCGGGAAACACGTTCTGGTGGAAAAGCCGATCACGCTCGATCACGCAAGCGCGCAAGTTGCGGTCGAAGCGGCGCGCCAAGCCGGCATCGTGCTTGCGGTCGGATATTGCCGCCGTTTCCACCCGTCCTTCGGCGAACTGCGGCAACGGCTGCAGGACGGCCAGCTCGGAAAGATCGTCGGCCTGGTGGCGCAGCATACGACCAGTACGTCGACCTTTATTGCGCCGGAAAACTGGCGAGCCGATCCGGACGAGGCGCCGGCGGGGGCGATGACCGCGGTCGGTTTGCACTCGCTCGACCTGATGATCGAATTCGGCGGGTACGTGCGTGACGTGCAATGCGTAACCGCGCGCCATGGCGGCGGCCCGTCCGATGACACTACGACCGTCCTGATGCGGTTTGCCGGCGGAGTCACCGGCACCATCTTCTGCTCGGTCGCGACCGCCACGAATTTCAGCTTCAGNNTTCAACATGCTCAACGCCGAGCTGATCGAATTTGCCCGTTGCATACGTGATAAGCGCGCCTACCCGGTCGGCATCGATGACGTTCTGCACGGCATGGCGGTATTCGATGCCGCGGTGGAATCGGCCAAGACCGGCCGTATCGTCGAAATACCAGAGGGCTAGACCGCCCGCTTCAAGACAAGCTGGCGGTCGCAGGTCGAATTATTTATTTTTGATCTTCAACCCGGCCTTGTCGATGACTTCTTTATACATCGGCACTTCGCGGGCGATCCGAGTCTTGAATGCCTCAGGACCTTCGGCCACCACCGGCAGGCCGAGCTTGACGTATTTGGCCTTTATCTTGGGGTCCGCCAGAATCTTGCCGACTTCCTTCGCGAGCCGGTCGATGACCGGCTTCGGCGTTCCCGCCGGGGCAAAAAGGCCCTGGAAGGTATCGGACTCTGCGTCCTTGATGCCGATCTCATCGAGCGTTGGCACGTTCGGCAGATCGGGCCAGCGCGTCTTCGACGTCACGGCGATCGGCCGCACTTTGCCGCTGTTCAACAGGCCTGTGAGGGATCCGTAATTGGCCGCATAAAAGTCAACCAGACCGCCCAGCACGGCGGTATTGGCGGGGCCTGCGCCGGCATAAGGAATATGCTGGATGTCGAGCCCGGCCTTGATCTTCAGCAGTTCACCGGCGAGTTGCGGGGTCGTGCCGACGCCGGGACTCGTCCAGTTCATTTTACCTGGATTGGCTTTCGCCTGCGCGATCAGCTCGCGCATGGTTTGGATCTTGGATTGCGCCGGCACGACAAACACGTTCGGCGAAGCGCCAATCACCATGATCGGCGTGAAATCCTTGAATGGATCGTAAGGGACCTTCTCATAGAGGCTTGGATTGACCACGAATGCGCTCGAACAGGCCAAGAGCGTATAGCCGTCGGGCTTCGCGCGAGCGACCACGCCGGTGCCGATCGAGCCGCCGGCGCCGCCGCGGTTTTCGATGATCACCGGCTGGCCGAGCGCCTTGCCAAGCTCGACGTGGATCATGCGCGCAGCAAGATCGGTGCCGCCGCCGGCCGGGAAACAAGCGACGATCGTGACCGGGTGATCGGGATATTCGGCACGCGCACTATTCGGTGAAACGGTGGCGAGTGCCGCGATGGCGAGACATACTGCTATGAGTCGGGCGGTTCGCAGCCCGCTCAGCGCCGCGGAGATGATTGACATAGAAATTCCTCCTCCAATTGTTGCCTGGTTGATTTTGTTGTGACGCCTTGAACGACGATCTTGATCGACTTTTGGCCGATGTGGCCTGATTTCTTCTTTTACAGTTCCCCCTGTTTGGCCGTGAGGCGATTGACTTCCGCCATCTCGGCGGCGTTGAGCCGCCAGCCGATCGCCGCCGCGTTCTGATGAATCTGCTCCGGTGCGCTCGCCCCCGCGATCACGCAGCCGACGAAGAGCTTTGACAACAGCCAGCCGAAGGCCAATTCGATCAGCGAACGGTTGCGTTCAGCGCAGAACGCACGCAGCTTCTCGACGATGCGAAAATTCTCGTCATTCAGGAAGCGATCAGAGTAGCGCTTGTAAGACATGCGCGTGCCGGGCTGGACGGCCTCGTCGCGTTGGTATTTTCCCGTCAGCATGCCGCTGGCCAGCGGGAAATAAGGGATCAGCGTCAACTGCTGTGCCTGCATCGCCGGAATGAGGTCAGCTTCGATCTGCCGTGACACCAAGCTGTATTGATCTTGCGCCACGATGAATCGGTTCAAGCCGTTCTCTCGCGCGATGCGTTGTGACTCCGCGAGTTGGGCCGCGGACATATTGGAACAGCCGATGTAGCGTACCTTGCCCTGCGCGATTAGCGCATCGAGCGCGCGCAGCGTCTCCTCGATCGGCGTCGCCGGATCGGGCCGGTGGTAATAATAAAGATCGATCCAATCGGTCTTCAGCCGCTTGAGGCTCGCCTCGACCGCACTCGCGACATAGCAGGCCGAGCCGCCTTTGAGTCGGCCTTCGTCATCCATGGCGACGCCGAACTTGCTGACCAGAAAGACGTCTTTGCGCCGGGCGCCGAGCACCTCGCCGAGTATCGTCTCGGAACCACCGCGCCGACCGTAAACGTCGGCGGTGTCGAAGAAGGTGATGCCGGCATCGAGCGCTGCGGCAACGATGTTGCGCGCCGCCGGCAGGTCGGTACGCACGCCAAAATTATTGCAGCCGAGCCCGAGCGCGGACACGCGAACATCCGTCGTGCCGAGCGGACGATCAAGCATGCGAGTTCCTCGCAGGCTCGCCAAGCACGCTGTTCGCATACCCGCCGAGGATCAGGTCACGCGAGGCGGGATCGATCGATGCCGCGCGTACGCGGGCGACGCAATCCAGGTTTCCCATGTCGAACGGATAGTCGCTGCCCAGCAGCACACGATCGGCACCGGCTTCGCTAACAAGGAATTCAAGCGCCGATTTTGAATGCAGGATCGTGTCGTAGTAGAGCCGGCCTATCGAAGCGCTCGGGCCGTTCGGAAGATTCACTTTGGCTTCCGGGCGGACGTCGTAAGCATGCTGAAACCGGCCGGCCTGGTAAGGCACGAAGCCGCCGCCATGCGACAGGCAGATTTTCAGTCGCGGGTGGCGCTCCAGCACACCGCCGAACACCAGACACGCGGCCGCGATCGTCGTATCGAGCGGAAGCCCGACGAAATTCTTCATGTAATAAGAGCCAAGCCGCTCGCCGAAATCGCCGCCATGCGCATGGATAAACAGGAAGGCACCTAGCTCTTCCGCCGCCGTCCAGAAAGGCGCGAGCATGGGGTCGTCGAGATTGCGGCCGTTGACGTTTGTGCCGATCATGGCGCCGCGCAAGCCAAGCTTTGTCATCGAACGGCGCAACTCGTCGGCCGCTTGCTCCGGCGCCTGTAGCGGCACGCTGCCCAGACCAATAAAGCGATCGGGCTTCCGTTTGACGACGGCGGCTATCTCCTCGTTCTGGATGGCGGCGCAGGCCAGCGCCAGCGCCGCCTCCTGGCCGTAGAAAAATGTGAAGACGGTCGGCGATAGCACCTGCACGTCCACGTCATTGGCGTCCATGTCGCGCAGGCGCAGATCGACGTCCCATATTTCACTCGGCATGGGATCCTGCACCACCCTGCCGTCGATCTCGAACGTGGCCTGCGGGGTGCCGCGGCCTTTCAGCACCGGCGCCACCTTGGGCGACTGCTTGGCGAGAAGCCGCATTGCTTCTTCGGTGAGAATATGGGTGTGGGAGTCAATCGTTTGAGGCGCGGTCATCGCTACTCCGAATTACAAAGCCTTGTTCGCAACGCCGCTCGTGCGTTCGACGCAAATGCCAGCGGCGATTTTTTCGGCGAGCATGATGGTGGGAATATTGGTGTTGCCGCGCGGTATCGCCGGCATGATCGACGCGTCGACCACACGCAAGCCGCTGACGCCGCGAAGACGGCCACTGTTGTCGACGACGGCGTCCGGATCGTCCGCCCGCCCCATACGGCAGGTGCCGCAAACATGGAACGTGCCCGCTACATTGTTTCGGATGTAATCCGCGAGTGCGGCCTTATCGTTGACCAGTTCGGCCAAATCGATTCGGCGACCAGTCAACCGACCAAAAACAAAATCGGCTAGCGCCGGAACGGCATCGAGGGTGCCGGCGATGATCGCCGCCTTTATCGCATTTGCGCGGGTGAGCTGATTGAGCTGCCGGATCCGGTCGGTGAACCGCACTGGGAACACGGTCGTGTAAAGCGCACGCACCGGATCGCTGGACACCAGCGCGACGATGCGGCGGAAGCCATCCATCAGGCGAAGCAGATCGATTTCCTCGCCGACGAAATTGAATTCGATACGCAGCCGCCGCGCCGATTCCGCCGACGTAAGCGTGACGCGCCCGCGCGACGCCGGCTTGAAGATGGTGGCGTTGAACGTGGCAATTTGCTGGCCGAGCGCGCTCCAAGATGTCTTGCTGTGCGCCGCGATATACATGTCGCTTGGCGGCGTCGCCGGCATCCCGGACGAGTATCGCAAGCAGGTCATCGGATGCGGGCGCAGTGCCTTTTGCTGCCGCGCCCCGCGGCGCAAATGTGCGGCGAGGAAGAGCAACGGATGGTTCTGCAGATTGCGGCCCACTCCGCGCACATCGGCGACGACGTCCATCCCGAGCGCGCGCAGCTCCGCCGCGGGTCCGATCCCGGCGCGCAACAGAAAGGCCGGCGAATGGATGGCGCCGGTGCACAGCACGATTTCGGCGCCGTGGAATTCCCGGCTTGCGCCATCGACAATCGCCGAGACGCCGCTGACGCGCCGCCCGTCGAATAGGAACCCAGTGACCGTCGCGCCGGTCATGATCGTCAGATTCTTGCGGGCGCGAACGCCGGCATCGAGGTAGCTCATTGCGGTCGAGCCGCGGCGCACCGGCGTGTTGCTCATTGGCAGCGAGCCAATGCCGTCACGGAAATCGCCGTTCATGTCGGCGATGTGAGACGTCTGATTCTCGCTCGCGTATTGGTCGACGGCCCGCGACAGTGGTGGCCATTGCTCGCGCGGGGTGCGCCGGATCGGGATCGGACCGCTATCGCCGTGCAGGTCGCCGTGAAAATCGGCGTCCGTTTCCAGCTTTCGGAAGTACGGTAAGACCTCGTTCCAACCCCAGCCGGCCGCGCCCAGTTCCGCCCATTCGTCGTAATCGGCCGGCGTGCCGCGTAGCGCAATCTGCCCCATTACGGAGGAACCGCCGCCCATGATGCGGCCTTGGTCGAACGTCGTTTCCGGCGACGTCTCGCGCGTGCGCCAATGCGCTTTTAGGCCCGGCCACATGTAGGCTTTGTTGTAATAAGACGACGCAAAGGTATCGAGCACGTCGACCGGCTCGTGACCGGGTGCGGTATCACGCCCGGCCTCGATCAGCAGCACCGAATGCGCCGACTGCGCCGACAAGCGATTCGCCAGGACGCAGCCGGCCGAGCCGGCACCGACGATGATCGTGTCAAAACCGGTCACTCAAGATGCCTTGAGACCGAGTATCTGACGCGCCTCCTTCGGTGTCGCGATATCGCGGCCGAGCCCTTGCGCGATCTTCACCATCCGCTCGACCAGAACCGCATTGTTCTTGGCGAGTTCGCCCGGACCAATATACGGGTTGTCTTCGTAGCCGACGCGGACATGGCCCCCAAGCGACACGGCAAGCGAGAGTAGGTCCCATTGTTTCTGCGGACTCATGACGCTCACGTTCCAAACACAGTTCTTGGGCAGGTGGTCGACCATGTAGATGAGGGCCTTCTCGGTCGGCGGCGTCCAAGTGCCGCCCGGCCAGCCCAGGAANNGTGTGGAAGCATTCGACTTCAAGCTTCACCTTGTGCTGTTCGGCAGCCTTCGCATAGGCGAGCAATTCCTCCACCGGGTGGATCGCCATCATGCGCTTGGGTGGGAACTGCGGGTCGGGATTGAAATATTCGTCATGCGCGTTGAAGGCGACGGCCATCATGTCGGGGCCGAGCCCCATGAGTTTCACTTTTTCTTCGATCCGCGCGCTGGCAACGCCGAACTGCATAACCGGGCTGCTCTTGGACAGGATGGCGTCGTTTAGCCGCTTCCAGCCTTCCTGATTCATGCGCGACACTTGGCGGCCGTCGGCCTGCATCGACTCTTCGAGGGTGCGAATGCCGTGGATGTGCGCAATGGCGGCGCCGGCGCTCAGACCGTCCAAGTATTGTTGTGCGACTCCTTCGATATCTTCCTGCGGAGGACAATAATGATTGATCGGATACGAGGTTCTGGAGTCGCAAGCGACGGTAATGATCAGCTTTTCCATGGCTTTTCCGGTCTGCGCTTTCTGTGGTGGAGTTTCGTTTACAGCAGGTGGTGGGAGATGACTTCAGCGGTGTGGCGCACCAGTTCCTCGTGCTTGATCAGTGGCTCGAGATCCCGCCCGCTCACGCCGATGGCGCCAATTGGCCGGCTGTTCGCATCGAAGATCGGAGCGGCGACGCAGCATGACCCAAGCGCATGCTCGGCCCGGTCGACCGCGTAGCCGCGCGCGCGCGTATCCGCGAGTTCCTTCGTGAAGGCCTCCTGACCGGTTATGGTGGTCGACGTGAATGCGACCAGTGGTTTGCGGCTCAACAGCGCGCGAACCTCCGCCTCCGGCTGGAAAGCCAGAATAGCTTTGCCGAGCGACGAGCAGTGAGCCGGAGCGCTCTTGCCGAAGCGGGAATAAATGGTGGGAAGCGCCGGCTTTTCGACGCCCGCGACATACATAACGCGATCGCGATACAGGACCCCGAGATTGGCGCGCTCGCCGGTTTGCTGTGCGAGTGATTCCAGATGAGGGAGCGCCGCGACCCGCATCCTGTTGCGGTCAAGCAGGCTCGACGCTAGCGGCAGAACGGCATATCCCACCGATAATCGCGCGTCGGCAGGATCTTGCGTGAGATATCCCGCCGCAACAAACGTCTGCACAAAACGATATGCGGTCGGCCGCGCGATGCCGGCGTTGATCGCGACATTCGCCACCGTCAGTGGGTGGTCGGCGTTGGCAACGACATTGAGAACCGCAAGCGCCTTGCGCAAGCTTTTGACGGCGGAACGATCCGGATCGTCGGCTGCGCCGGAAACGTCGAGTTTAACAGGCTTTGAGTGGGCCAATTTGCGGTGTCCGCATTATGGACAATATGTTCATTTAGCATTAGATATTTCTTTATCGCGGTCAAGTTGGCCAGCTTGCTACGCACCGCAACCGGACGCTGCATGTCGGTCGGGAGACGGCTATGGACAGCGCTCAGCATTTTCGAAAATGCGTCGGATCAACCTTCAACCGAAGTTGCGAAGTGTTGCGAGTTAGAGTCTAAAAATGTTTTCGATTCGTCTCGATTCCGCGAAGCACGGGTTTCGTTCCGCGCTCCAGCCTACGAAGAATGCGATCACTCATGTTGGTGCGTGCGCCGCTTCCGCCCCGGTGGACAAGGTGATAGCGTTTTCATCGATCCTCAGTCTTTGCGGAATTTTTGATTGGATACGCGGGTCCTTATCGTCGGCGCGGGCCCCGTCGGCTTGACGCTCGCAATCGACCTGGGCCGACGAGGCGTGCGCTGCATTCTGCTTGAGCAAAAGCCAGCGCCGCAATTTCTCCCGAAGATGGAACGGTGCAACGCTCGCACCATGGAGATTTACCGCCGCATGGGCATTGCGAAAAATATTCGCGACGCGGGATTTCCGCGCGAAGCGCCCATGGACGTGTTCATCATCACGTCTCTGATCGAGCCGCCGCTGCTGCACCTTCCCTACCCTTCGGTCGCGCAGGCGCAGGCCGAGATCGCGGCCTGCAATGACGGCACACTGCCGCTCGAGCCTTATCAGCTTATCTCGCAATACACGCTCGAGCCGCTGCTCAAATCCGTCGCCGAGCGTTTGTCCAATGTCGACGTGCGCTACGGCTGTGAATTTTTGTCCTACGAACAAGACAGCGGTTCTGTCCGGGCGCGGGTCAAGAACAGCGACGGCTCGACCATAGAACTGGCGGCGGATTACCTCGTCGGCTGCGATGGCGGCTCAAGCACGGTGCGCCAGCAACTCGGCATCAAGCTGCAGGGCGAAGCCAACCTGATGCAGTTTCGCCAGGCGCTATACCGCTGCGATGACCTGTTCGAGCGCATTCCGATCGGCAAGGGCCGCCATTACCACGTCGCCGACGCGCACTCGACGTTCCTGATCGTTCAGGATTCGACCCACCATTTCACACTGCATTCGGTCGTCGATACCGACGCCGACATGCAAACGATGTTCGAGCGGACGGTCGCCATGCCAGTTACATACGAGATGCTCTCCGTCGGGCGCTGGCGGCAGAACTTGCTGGTGGCGGACAACTATTCTCAAGGGCGACTTTTTCTCGCCGGCGATGCCGTGCATCTTGTGATCCCGACCGGTGGGCTCGGCATGAACAGCGGCGTCGGCGACGCCGCCGATCTTTCATGGAAGCTCGCCGCCACGCTGCAAGGCTGGGGCGGCCCCGGCCTGCTGGCATCGTACGAAATCGAACGCCGGCAGATCGGGATACGCAACGTGGAGGCGTCGCGGCAAGCCTCGCGTGGGCGGCGGGCCTGGCGCGCGGCCTACCGGCCGAATATCCGGGAAACCACGCCTGAAGGCGCCAAAACACGGGCGAATCTGGCGCGTATCGCCGATGTGGAACAACGCAAAAGCAACGAGATGATCGGGGCCGAGCTCGGATATCGATATCGAAGCTCCCCGATCCTCTGGCCCGAACCAGGCGAGGCCCCCGAGGACAACTTCATGAAATACGTGCCGACGACCTGGCCGGGCGCGCGTTTGCCGCACCTTTGGCTCGGCGACGGCACGGCCCTGCACGACCGCACAGGCGAGGGCTATACGCTGCTGCGGCTCGCGCACACCAAGGCCGATACAACCCCAATCGAAAAGGCTTTCGCCGCATGGGGCGCGCCGTTGACGGCGCTCAACATCGAAGGCGAACGGCCGCGCGAGCTCTATGGATACGATCTACTGCTGCTGCGGCCGGACCTGCATGTGGTCTGGCGCGGCAATCGCCTGCCCGACGATCCCGCCCGGCTGGCGGACATTGCCACAGGGCACTAGAATTTTATCGGACAATTTGGGAAGCCGTCATGCCGAAGAAACTTCCGCTTACTCTTGCCTGCGGCGACTACGAAATCGTCCGGCCGCTGATCGACGGCACGGTCGAGGTCGATGGCGTCGATCTTACGATCCTTACCGATATGGATTCGGCAACGCGTCATTGGCGGTTCCTGCGCGATGGCGAGTTCGACGTCGCCGAAGTGTCGGGTTCTTCCTACCTCGCCGCCCGCGACAACGACTGGCCGTTCAGGGCCGTGCCGGTCTTTCTGCACCGCCGTTTTCGTCTCGGCTTCATGTTCATCAACACGGCGAAAGGCATCGCCAAGCCGGCCGACCTGATCGGCCGCAAGGTCGGCGTGAAGACCTTGATGACCACCGCGGTGCTCTGGATGCGCGGCATCCTGCAATACGAATACGGCGTTCCGCTGAAGTCGATCGAATGGTTCGCCGAGCTCGAAGACGACGTCGAAGTTTCGCTACCCAAAGACCTCAAGCTCACCCGACTGTCGAACGAGAAGTCGGTCGAGACCATGTTGGCCCACGGCGAACTTGACGCGGTGTTGCATTCCGACCTAATCAAGCCGTTCCTCGCCAAGGATGCGCGCGTTGCGCGCCTTTTTCCTTCGTACAAGGACGAGGAAATCGCCTATTACAAAAAAACCGGCATTTTCCCCATCATGCACGTCATGGGCCTGCGCCAATCGCTGGTCGAGCAACATCCTTGGGTCGCCGTCAACCTGTACAAGGCATTCAACGAAGCCAAAGCGATCGCGATGAAACGCATGCAGAACCCGCGCGTCGTTCCGCTCGCTTGGTACCGCGAGGCCTGGGAGGAGCAGGAAACCATCCTTGGACCGGACCCGTGGGAATACGGTTTGACCGAGAACAACCGCAATAACCTAGACACGCTGATCGGCTATTCCCATGAGCAAGGTTTGATCAAGAAAAAGCCCACGCTCGAGCAGCTCTTTCTCAAGGTCTCGCAAGGCCACAAACGCGGCACCGAATTTCGCATCTAGGAATGATGCAATCTCACCTCACAATACGCATCAATGGAGGAACGTTCGTGTTCGCACGGTCAACAACAACAATCGCCGCCGCCGCCCTGCTCGCTTGCAGCGTTTCGCTTGCGAACGCGCAGGAGAATGTTTGGAAGCACGGTATTCTCGAAGCCAAAAGCGATTCCGGCTTCATCGCCATGGTGGACAAAGGTGGCTTCGCCGCCAAGCGCGGACTGAAGATCGAACTGCTTCAGATCAAGGCCGGCGCGACGCTGATGAAGGCGCTGATCGCGGGCGAGATCGACAGCGTCGACATGGGCGCGGCGGAATCGATCGTCGCCGGCGTACGCGGCACCGGCGTCAAGATCGTCGGCTGTACCTGGCCCGGCGTGCCGCAGGTCGTTCTGGCGAAAGCCGAAATCAAGACGCTGGCCGATCTCAAGGGCAAGAATGTAGCCATTTCCTCGCCCGGCTCGCTGCCCGATTTGCTGTTTCGCGGCATGTTGGACGCCACCAATGTTCCGTTTTCGGACGTGAAGCTGGCGACGCAGGGCGCCGATCTCGACCGCTACAAGTCATTGGTTGCCGGCATCACCGATGCCGCCGTGGTATCGAACGAGTTCGTGGCGATCATGCCACCGACGATCCACGTGCTGGCGAAAGGAAGCACGGCAGTCCCGAAATTCATTCGCTTGTGCGTCGCCACCAACAGCAAGGTGTTGGCCTCACGCCGTGACGACCTGGTGAAATTCGTTGCCGCGGAAATGGACGCTTACAAATACGCCGCCAGCCATCGCGACGAGACGATCAAGCTTGCCCACGAAATGACCCATGCCAAGCCGGACGACAAACGCGCCGAATTGATCACCGACGAGGCGATTGCCGACAAGCTCATCGATCCGACGTTGGCTATCCCGCTCGACCGGATCGACTGGATGCAGAACCTGTTCCTCAAAGCGGGCGTGCTCCCGAAAACGGTGCCGCCAGCATCTCTGGCCGACACCAGCGTACGCGACGACGCAGCCAAGCTATCGGGGAAATAACCCAATTGGCCGGGCGTAGAATTACTCCGGCGGCGCAGGGAATTCTGAAACGAGAACAGGGAGTCTCCCCGGTCAAGGACCAAGTCTTCGCCGGATGAGGTTTTGATACACACAGGCTACGCCGATGCAGTAGTCTCTGCCGGCGCTACAAAAAAACATCAAGTAAGGGAGGAGACCGTTATGCGCCGATTGTTGTCGGTTTTGTTCGCCGGTGCCCTGCTCGGTATTCCGGTCAATTCAAATGCGCAGGTTGCGAGCGATTATCCAAATCGTTCGATCCGGCTCATCGTCGGCTTCGGGCCGGGCGGCGCCACCGATACATTCGCCCGCATCTTTTCCGGCCCGCTGAGCAAGGCGCTCGGACAAACGGTCTTTGTCGAAAACGTTGCAGGCGCTAGCGGATATATCGGCTGGCGAACCGTCGCTACTTCCAGTCCGGATGGCTACACGCTGATGATGGCCGAGAACGCTCTCGTGATCCGCCCGGGGTTCAAGGATATCAAGCCGCAATTCGACCCGAGCACCGAGTTTACGCCAGTCGCATTTGCCGCAACGTCGCCGCTGGCAATATGCGTAGCCAATACAGTACCGGCAAATAATATGAAGGAACTGATTGCGCTTTCCCATTCGTCGACCAAAAAGCTGACCTTTGCATCGGCCGGCGTGACGTCGGTGTCGCAACTGATCTGGGACGTGGTGCGCGACGGTGCGGGCATCGACGCGATCGACGTGCCGTATCGCGGCGGCGGACCGGCCATGGCCGACCTGATCGCAGGGCATGTCGACCTCACCCTGCCGTCCAGCCAGGTGGCGAAACCTCTGTTGGACACCAAGCGGATCAAGTGTCTCGCGGTCACCGGCAAGACGCGCTCGCCGGCGCTGCCGGATGTGCTGACGCTGGAGGAAGCGGGCATCAAGCATGCCGACGTCGATCTGCGGTTCTGGTTCGCGGTATTCGGTCCGAAAGGCTTGCCGGCTGTTGTGACGGCGAAACTGCAGAAGGCTATCCAAGCCGCGTTGCAAGAACCCCGACTCAAGGAGCGGCTGAAGTCGCTCGACATCACACCCGATTACGCTGCCGGCCCGGAGCTGCATGCGCGGGTCGTGAGCGATGTGAAAAACTGGGGCGCGTTCATTGAGGCCAAAGGGCTAAAGGGGCAATAACCGCTCTCATTCCGCTTCATGCGCGCCGGCCATCGGGCCGGCGCGATTTTTTCTCTCAGGGAGGCTCGCTTGAACGATCGCAGCCGGCGCGCGCAAAAATGGGTCAACGAGGAATTCTACAAGATCCTCGACGTTTTCGGCTTCCGCTCCGTGATGTTCGTCGAATGGGGCTTTCGGCCCGCCGACGTGCGCCGTACCACCGAGCGCATCAAGCACCCGGCCGCCGTCGTCAAGCAGTGGGTGCGCACCGCCGAGCAGGAGCAGAAGCTCGCCGAGGAGGCCGAGGCGAGCGGCCACCGCGGGAGCGCCGCCGAGTTCTACTATCGCGCCGCGCTCTATTACGGGCCGCCCTGCGGCGTGCTGCACTCCAATACACCGCGCAAGCTCGAATTATATAAGCGTCTGGTCCATTGCTACACGCGCTTCACCGAACTGTTCGACGAAGCCGTCGTCCGCCGCGTGGAGATTCCCTTCGAGAACGGCAAGACCATTCCCGGCATCCTGCAGACCGTGCATGGCGCCAAGGACAAGACGCCCTGCGTGCTGGTCATCCCCGGCATGGACACGATCAAGGAATACATGCCGAGCCCCTATCACAATCATTTCCGCCGCCGCGGCATGGCGACGCTCACCATCGACGGTCCCGGCCAGGGCGAGAGCAATACGCGCGAGACCTGGGTCACGCTTGACAACTTCGAACGCGCCGGCAAGGCCGCGATCGACTTCATCGAAACGATCCCAGAACTCGACGCCGGCAAAGTCGGCGTCTACGGCTGGAGCATGGGCAGCTATTGGGGTCCGCGCGTCGCGGCTTACGACCCGCGGGTCAAGGCGCTGGTCGGCGCCATGGGCGTTTTTCTGCAGAAGGACACGATTTTCAAGCACTCGAAGCCCGCCTATCGCGCCAACTACATGTATATGTCGAATATCCATGACGAGGATCAATTCGACGCCATGGCGGCGCAGATGACGCTCGAGCCGATCGCCGGCAAGGTCAAATGTCCGACGCTGCTGGCGATGGGCGAGTTCGACGAGTTGTGTCCGCTGGAGGACGGCGAGCGCATGTTCGAGCTGCTCGGCGGCCCGAAGGAATTATGGGTCTACGAGGACGAGACCCACACCTTCGGCAGCCGCCTGCCGGACTTCTATCCGCAGGTGGCCGACTGGATGCGCGACGCGCTCGAGGGAAAGATCAAGCCCGGGCACAAAAAGCGCATCGACCAGCCGGCGCGGTGACACCGCCTACATATTGTCCCCGAGCCAATCGGCGGCGAAGTCGATTCCGATTTGGCGGTTGTCGACATGGGCGTGCTCGGCGCCGCCTTCTTCCGTGGTGAAGATCTTGATCGTCTTGGTCGTCGAGCCGACCGCGTCAAAGAGCTTCTGCGCGTTCTCGACCGGCACCACGCGGTCGTTGCCGGCATGGGTGACGAGGAAGGGACAGGTGATGTTCTTGGCCACGTCCTTGAGCGAGAACTTCTTGGCGATCTCGATGCCTTCGTCCTCGTCCTTGGCGCCGGCGACCCAGCGCCATTGGAAGTTCGACTGCGCCACCGAGCCGGGCGCGTTGCGGTTGGCATCCTTGATCTTCTGCTGCCAGGCGGCGAGATCCCAGTGCAGCGCCGACAGCGCGATGCAGGCGGCGTAACGCTTCTCGAAGGCGGCGATGCGCGAGGAGTAATAGCCGCCGAAGCTGTAGCCCATGATGGCGACGCGCTTGCCGTTGACCTCCGGCCGCTTGAGCAGATAGTCGAGCGCCGCACTGCCCGGAACCTCGTAGTCGTAACGGCTCGGCATGTCGCGCATGCGCCGCATCTCGCCCATGCCCGGGCCGTCGATGCACAGCGTGTTATAGCCGCGGCGGGCGAATTCAAGCCCGCAGAAGAAGATGCTCATCTCCTTGGCATTGTCCATGCCGTTGACCACGACCACGGTCGGCTTGGGTCCTTCGCCGGGCGCCTTCATAAACAATGCCGGCAGCGTCGTGCCTTCATAGGGCACCTCGACGAACTCGACATTCGGCTGGCGCAACCTGATACCCTCGTGCCAGACTTTATAGGCGTGCGCGCACTGCGCCTTTTTCTCCGGACCGGGCACGATGAAGCGCTCGGCGTTGTAGTGATAGATGCCGGCGCGCAGGTAATAGTCGCCGGCGGTGATCTTGTAATTCTTGGCGAGTGCGTCGTCGCCGCGCTTCTCAATCTGGTCGCCCAGCGCGCGCCATTCCTCGAACCAGGCTTTGCCGCGGTCCGGCTCGTTCCAGCGCGGGCGCAGTTTCTCGCAGGCGCGGTCGATCTCCTCCAGCGAGACCACACCGTAAGGCGCCATGCCCTTGAGGATCAGGACCGCGTTCGACCAAAGAAAATTGTCGCCGAAATGATTGATCCAAGGTCCACGACTCATCGATTGCTCCTTTGCGCGGGCGGGTTGGACGGTCTTAGCCGTCGGTTTTGACTTATTGCGGCTTGATGCCGGCGTCCTGGATGACCTTGGTCCAGAGTGCGAGCTCGGACTTGATCAGTTTGCCGAACTCTTCCGGCTCGCTGCCGACCGGCGCCATGCCCTGCTTTTTGAATTCAGTGACGAGTTCGGGCATCGCCACGGCCTTGGCGACGGCGTCGCGCAGCTTCTTGGCGATGGCCGGCGGCGTTCCCGGCGCGGCGAGCAGGCCGAAGTAATTGTCCACCACGAAATCCTTGTAGCCGGACTCGGCCATAGTCGGCACGTCCGGCAGCGCCTCTGAGCGCTTGGCGCTGGTCACCGCCAGGCCGACGGCGTTGCCGCCTTTGACTTGCCCCACCTCGACCGGCATGGCGTCGAACATCGCGTCGATGTGACTGCCGAGCAGATCGGTGAGCGAGGCCGCGGCGCCCTTGTAGGGCACGTTGACGATGGAAATGCCCGAGCGCAGCCGCAGCAGTTCGGCGGCGAGATAGAGCGAGCTGCCGGCGCCGCCGCCGGAGCCGAAGGTGAGCTTGCCGGGATTGGTGTTGCCGTAGGCGACGAGGTCGCCGACGGTCTTGAACGGCGCGGTCTTGCGCGAGACCAAGATGAACGGCCCGCTCGACACTTCGGTCACCGGCGTCATTTTGGCGAGATCGAACGGATAGTCCTTGTGAAACGGCTGGGTGACGACCACGCTCGCCGAGATCATGAATAGCGTGTGGCCGTCCGGTGGCGAGCCGGTGAGCTCGCGCAGCGCCGGCTCGAATGCGGCGCCCGGCTTGTTCTCGACATAGACATTGGTGTGCAGGCTTTCGGTCAGCTTCTGCGCGATCAACCGCGCTGTGACGTCGGTCGCACCGCCGGCGACCAATCCGACAATGATTCGTATTGGCTTGCTGGAGAAATCTTGAGCCCGCGCTGGCCGAACATGCGCCGCAACTAGCGCAACGCCTGCGAGCACGACTGCAACTTTCGCCGCTTGAAATATATGCCTCACCAGTTCCTTCCCGCCACGATTTTGATTGAACTTTTTCAATCTTACTTGTGCTCTCCGGCAATAACCGATTCAAGCGGCTTTGCAGCGGTGCGCTGAGGGCGCACTAGCCAATGCCGTATTTGTCGAACAGGTCAGGCGCAAAACTCAGGCCCAATCCGGCGGCTGATGGCACCTTCATCTCGCCCTTTTCCGGCATCGGCGGATTGTCGAACAGACGCCAGGTCCATGGCATGTATTCAACGACAAGCCCGTTCGGCACGGCGGCGACGAGATGTACATGGATTTCCGGCAGCAGGTGGCTAGCCACCGGCTTGTTGAACGCTTCCGCCATGCCGGCAATTTTCATCCATTGTGTGACACCGCCGGCGCGCAGCAAATCGATCATGACGATGTCGACCGCGTGATGCGTCATCGTCTGGCGATGCGGCTCGATGCCATAGAGATATTCGCCCGCGCAGATTGGCGTCGCCAAGGCGCGGGCGATCTCGGCCAGGCCCTGGTAGTCGTCGCATTGGGTAGGGTCCTCCAGCCAGCCCAGATGCAGGTCCTCGATCTTGCGGCCGATCGAAATCGCCTCGTGCACGCTCCAGCGCTGATTGATGTCCACCATCAAGTTGGTGTTCGGACCGACGGCACCGCGGACAAGCCGGATGCGCTCGACCTCTTGCGCGGGGTTTAGGCCATCCACCACCATCTGGGTTTTGATCTGGCTGTAGCCCTTCTCGACCAGCGCGGCCGCGGCGCGCTCCAGTTTGTCGGTCGGCGTGGTGCGCACTAGCGCGCCGCTGGCATAGGCCGGTACGCGGTCACGCAAGCCGCCAAGCAGCCGTGCCAACGGAACGCCGAACGCCTTGCCGCGGATGTCCCACAGCGCGATATCGATCGCCGATATGGCCAAGGCCGCCACCCCACCGGCACCGCAAGGCGCCGACGCGGCGCGAAGCTTGGCCGTTACTTGCTCGGTACGCAGTGGGTCTTCGCCCTTGATAAGTTCGCCGAACTCCTCAAGCGCCGATTTTAGCGTGCGCACGATTTTGCCGCCGAACGTGGTAATGCCAATGCCTTCGATGCCGTCATCGGTCAGGATCTGAACCGTTAGGAATTCGCGCAGCATGCCGGGCATCGGCGGCGCGCCGACCAAGGGCTCTTCCAGAGGAAGCCGGACGAGATTGATCCTGACCTGCTGAATTTTCATCGTGTCCTCGATTGTCAATCGACTCGCAATTTGTCCAGGACGGCTTGATCGGGCTCGATGCCAAGACCGGGCCCTTGCGGCAGAGTGAGATACCCATCGACCGGCTCATACCAGTCCCCGAACGGACTCTCCGTAAGGTCGTAGTACAAACGGTCTATCATCGGCGCTCGCGACAACGCCGCGCTGAGATGCGCGGTCGCGATCAGGCCCGGACCAAAGTAAGCGGAATGGGGAGCGACCGCGATGCTCGCCGCATTGGCGGCTAAGAAAATGTCGCGTGCGATGGAGATACCGCCGATCTTGGCGACGCTCGGCTGCACGTAGTCGACGGCCCGGCTTTCGATTAGCCGGGCAAAGTCGGTCGGCGTCAAAACATTTTCGCCGACCGCAACCGGCACACCACTGGCGCTGATCTGCCGCGCGGCATCGAAATCCTCTGGTGGCCAAACCGGCTCCTCAATCCATTTGAGACCGAGTTCGCGCAATGGCGCGACGGCTGACAAGACTTCCTGCAGCGTCCACGGTGCGTTGACGTCCACCATCAACGAGCCGCCGTTATGCCGCCTTAGCAGTTTCGCGGCGGCGGTGATTTCTTCGCGTCCGGTCTCGTGCACTTTGAGGTCGCGAAAGCCGCGGCCTAGCGCTTCTTCGCACGTGCGCACGACGACATCCGTGTCGGAATATTTGAGAAGACTGGCATAGGCCGGCAGCTTCTCGCGTTGGGCGCCGCCGAGCAGTTTGTAGATCGGCTGGTTCTTCGCGTTGCCGAGAATGTCCCAAAGCGCAATATCGAGTCCGGAAAGCGCATACATGACCGGACCGGCGCGACCGACGCCGTGCGCGCGGTAGATCAACATGCGCATCAGAGCGGGAATGTTGGCCGGATCGGCGCCGATGCAGGCCGGAGCGATTAAGGTTTCCAGCAGCGACTTTACGGCTGGCCAAATCCGGTGCGGAAATGCTTCGCCCCAGCCGGTGATGTCGCTATCGGTTTCGACCTTGACGAGCAACGTCTCGAATGCACGGCGCCCTTCGCCGGCGAATTTCGGCTTCGGATCACTAAGTTTGAGCTGCTGGCGGTAAACGACGCTCGATACGCGCGTGATTTTCATTGCANNCGGACTCTAGGTGCAGTGCAGCACACCGCGCAGCTGGATCGATTGTTGGCATATTCAACTCAGCCTATCATGACCTGCAGTTGCCGCCATAGCTGCACTCTAAACCAAAAAATACGCACAGATTGGGAGAGGGACAATACCAGGGAAGAAAACCGTTCGGTCAGTGACCCGGCGTGAGGCCATCGCAACGATGGCCGGCGGCGTCGGCTTGCTGGCTGCGCCCGCCGTCGTCAGCGCACAGGCTCCCCTCAAAGTCAGCTTCGTGCAGCAGCGCGGCCTGCTCTATCTGCCCATCGACGAAATGGTCAGCGGCGGCATTTTGCAGCAAGAAGCCACCAAGCTCGGACTCGGCAAGGTCGAAGCGACCGCCAAGACGTTGAGCGGCCCCGCGCCGGTTATCGACGCGCTGTTGTCGGGATCGGCCGACTATGGCACCGCCGCGCTGCCGTCCCTGCTGACGCTCTGGGATAAAATCCACGGCACGCCGAACGAAGTCAAAGCCGTAGGCACGGTGTCGAATGGCGCCATGGTGCTTTACACGATCAATCCGAACGTTAAGACAATCGCCGACTTCACCGAGAAGGACCGCATCGCGGTGCCTTCGGTGCGCATTTCGTTTAACGCCATGATGCTGGAAATGGCGGCGGAGAAGATTTGGAACGACCCGCATCGCCTTGACCATCTAACCGTTGGCCTCGGGCATCCGGACGCGGTCGCCGCGCTATCCGCCGGCTACGGTTCCGCAACAATAACGGCTCACATCGCCGTGCAGCCGTTCACCAGCCGCGGCCTCAAACTGCCGGGTGCGCACGTCGTCGCCGATAGCCGCGAGGTATTCGGCGGACCACTGACGCAAATCACGCTGCTTGCGACCAAGCAAACGAAAGATAAAAATCCGACGCTGTTCAAAGGCGTCGCCAACGCGCTCGATGAATCGATCAAGGTTGCCAATGCGGACAAACGCGCCGCTGCGATCCTTTGGAAGAAAGCTCAGAACGCGTCGGAAAGCGTCGACGACCTGGTGGCCCTGCTCGACGATCCAGGGTTCGAATTCACCTCACAACCCCATCGAATCGCTTACTTCGCCGCGTTTCTCAATCGCATCGGAAGCATGAAGACGAAGGTCGACGATTGGAAGGAGCTGTTCTGGGAGACAGCCTACAATCAGAAGGGCGATTGATCATGGCGCACCGCAGCGAAGCCGCGCTGGGGCCTTTCGTTTTGGCTTCCGTCTCTCCACGAAGAATGATAGCGTTCGTTATGGACCGGGGGCGACGATGTGGGATTCCCGGCCATTGAAAGACGCTCGGCGAAGGTAGTAGGCGCGCTGTGCAGCGGGAGCCGCTCCGGCTTCGACCGCATAGCCATCAATTGCGCTTCGCCTTCTTGACATGATGAGCCCGGCCGCAGCCGGCGCCTGCAAGAGGGACCGGACCGCACCTGAATAAGGTGTGAATTGGAGTGTGAGAACGTCGGAGCCTAAATCCGAAGACAAAGATCTGGGAGGATCGAAAATGTCAAAACTCGACACGTCCGTTGGCCGTCGCACCATTCTCAAGGCGGGTGTTGCGCTCGGCGCGAGCCAGGTTATCGGCGCCCCATACGTTGTCCGGGCGCTCGGCGAAGAGCCGGTCAAGATCGGCATGGTCAATCCGCTGACCGGAGTGCTCTCGGCACTCGCGCAAAGCGAGGTCGACGGCGCGAAATACGCCGAGGCTGAAATCAACAAGAAAGGCGGCATCCTCGGCCGCCAGGTCCAGCTCCTGGTCGAGGATTCGGCCAACGACGTCGGCACCGGCGTGCAGAAGACACGCAAGCTGATTGACCGCGACAAAGTCGACGTCATCCTCGGCGACGTGAACTCCGGCATCGCCTACGCCATGTCACAGGTGACCAGCGAGAAGAAGGTCTTCCACATCGTGCCCGGTGGGCACACCGACCCGATCACCGGGGCCAATTGCAAATGGAACGTGTTCCGCGTCTGCAACACCACGACCATGGACGCCAACGCGGTCACGCCGGAATTGGTCAAACGCTTCGGCAAGAAGTGGTTCTTCATCACGCCCGACTATGCCTACGGCCATACGCTGCAAGACGCCTTCGTCAAGGCGCTGAAGAAGGTTGGCGGCGCCTTTGAAGGCGACATGCTGCCAATCAACAATACCGACTTCTCCGCCACGCTGATCAAGGCGAAGGCTTACAAGCCGAACGTGTTGCTCAACAACATGGGCGGACTGACGCAGATCAATTGCATGAAACAGTTCACCCAATTCGGCATGCAGAAGGAGATGGCGCTCGGCGGCGCGCTGTTCGAGCTGGAAAGCATCAAGGGCTGCCCGCCGGACGCGCAGACCGGCTGGTGGACGATGGAGTGGTGGTGGAACCAGCCCAAGGTTCCGGAGGTGGTGAAATTCGTCGCCGATTTCCGCGCCGCGACCAAGAAGACGCCGTCCGCGCGTGACTGGTTCGGCTACGTCTCGATGCACACCGTACGGCTCGCCGCTGACAAGGCGAAGTCGCTCGAGGGTCCGAAGCTGGCCGCGGTGCTCGAGGATATGGAATTGCCGCCGGATGTGGCGCTGCAGCCCGGCAAGGTGCGCTATCGCAAAGGCGATCATGAACTGATGCCGAATATCTTCGTCGGCGACGTGCACCCGGCGAAGGCACCTGACGACTTCTTCACCGTGGCCGAACTGGTGCCAGGTGACCAAGCGGCTGGAACAGTCGAAGAGACAGGATGCAAGATGACGCGTCCGACTTGATCCGCCGCAGCCTGCGGTAACACTCGAATTTAAGAGCGGCGGATGACGCAGGTCATACTGTTCAACGTCACCAACGGGCTGATCATTGGCGCGTTTTACGTGCTGATGGCGCTCGGCCTGTCGCTGATCTTGAACCTCAGCAACGTAATCAACTTCGCGCACGGCAATTTCCTGGCGCTCGGCGGGTATCTTGCATTCTCGCTGTCGCCGACGCTGGGATATTGGGGCGCGCTGCTCGTTTCGCCGCTGCTCACCGCATTGATTGGTCTGATCGTCGAACGGCTGATGATCCGCCGCGTCTATAACCGCGATCCGGTCTACAGCCTGCTGCTCACGTTCGGCTTCGCCTTCGTGATGCAGGATTTCGCGCGCTTCGTCTGGGGCCCGAACGGCCTGCCGCTCGGGCTCCCCGACTTCCTAGCGCAGCCAATCAGCGCGGAGTTGTTCTTTATTACCTGGTATCGCGTGTTCATGGTGGCGGTCGTCATCGTCACGGTGACCGGGTTGTTTGCTTTCCTACGCTATACGCGGGTGGGCCTGCGCATCCGCGCAGGCACGCTTGATCTCGAGACGGTGGCGTCGCTGGGCGTCAATGTGCGCTTGCTGCGCACGTTCAATTTTTCTGCCGGCTGCATGCTGGCAGGCCTGAGCGGGGTGCTTGCCGCCGGACAGATCGGCCTCAATCCCAACATGGGCGACGACCTTTTGATGCCGAGCTTCATCGCCATCATCGTCGGCGGCGTCGGCAGCCTGATGGGGACGCTGTTCGGCGGCCTGCTGATCGGGATGGCGGCGGCCCTGACCACGGTGTTTTACCCATCGGCGAGTGAGGCGGTGATCTACGCCATCATGATGCTGGTGCTGCTGCTGCGTCCGCGCGGTCTCATGGGCGAGGAAGGAATGATGTCGTGACCACCGTCGTCACTACCGCGTCGGCGACGGCGCCGCAGCCGGCGGTTCCGCGCTGGGTCGTGCTCGTCGCCATATGGACGGTCCTGATTGCGGTGCCATTCTGGCTTCCGCTGCTCGGCGGCTATACGGCGCTTGCCGGGCGCGTCCTGGTCTTTGGCCTGGCGGCCATGGGACTAAACATGCTGCTGGGATTCACCGGCGTGTTGAGCTTCGGCCATGCCGCTTATTTCGGGTTGGGTGCCTATGGCGCCGGCCTGACGCTGCGCTATCTCGTGCACTCGACGCCGCTCGCGATGCTCGCCGGCACGCTGCTTGGCGGATTGGCCGGCACGCTATTCGGCCTCCTCATCGTGCGCCGTCGCGGCGTCTATTTCGCGATGTGCACGATCGCCTTCGGCCAGTTGTGGTACTACCTCGCCTATAGTTGGAACGATTTCACCGGCGGCTTTGACGGTTTGCGCGATTTTCACCGCGCGCCGATCGGTTTCGGGCCGCTGACGCTCGATATCACCAGCGGGGGCGACAAATTTTATTTTTTTCTGCTCGCCATCTTCGCCGCTGCCATCGGCCTGATGGGCCTGCTCGTACGCTCTCCTTTCGGCCACACCTTGCGGGCGATCCGCGAGAATGAGCGCCGCGCGCGCTTTCTTGGCATTCCGGTTGAGCGGCAAATCTGGCTGTCGTTTTCTATCTCCTGTTTCTTCACAGCTCTCGCCGGTACGCTCTATGCACTCCTTAATAATTTTGCCGACCCCTTGGCTCTGCACTACTCGCTATCTGGTTATTTCGTCGTCATGTGCGTGATGGGCGGCATGCGCACCTTCTGGGGGCCGCTCGTGGGCGCGGCGGTATTCGTTTCCTTGCAGGATTACATCTCGTCTATGACCGTGAACTGGATGTCGTTCGTGGGAGCGATCTTCGTGCTCGTGGTGCTCTTTTTCCCGCGCGGGCTGCTGGGGATGCGGCAGTTGCGTGGCCAGAGCTGACCATGCTCGAAATCCGCAACGTTACCAAGCGATTTGGCAGCCTGGTTGCCGTGCGCAACATATCGATGTCGGTAAAAGCCGGCGAGCTGCGTGCGATCATCGGCCCGAATGGGGCGGGCAAGACGACGTTCTTCAATATGATCAGCGGCTATTTTGCGCCGACCGAGGGCACGATCGCGTTCGACGGGCAAGATGTGACGCAGGTCCCGGCGCATATTCGGGTTGCGCTCGGCATGGGGCGCACGTTCCAGATCACCGAGATCTTTCCTGAACTTACCGTACATGAAAACGTGCTCACCGCGGCTGAGGTGTCCGCGGGACAGACGCTGCACATGCTGCCGACGCGAGCCGATGCGAAACGCGCCGAGGATATCGCCGCCGAAATGCTGGCGCTGGTGGGGCTCACGAACAAGGCGGACCGGCTCGTGGGAGAACTCGCGCATGGCGACCAACGAGTGACGGAGATCGCGATGTCACTCGCCCAGCGGCCACGTCTGCTGCTGCTCGACGAACCCACGGCCGGCATGGGCGATCAGGAAACTTATGACATTACCGCGTTAATTCGCCGGCTCCATCGCGAAAGCAAATTCACCATCGTGTTGATCGAGCACGACATGCGCGTGGTCTTTCACCTCGCCGACCACATCACCGTGCTAGATCAGGGCAATTTGCTTGCGGAAGGGACGCCACGCGATATCGCTGCCTCGGAAGCGGTACAGGCGGCCTATCTCGGGGGCTTGAAGAGCAAAAGGTCCATCTAAAGCCGCTCGCGCCTCGATTCAATCTGCAAGATAGCGACTATTCTCGCTCTGCGATAATACTACGTCTATAAATGCGATCTCGTTTTGGCGGGACGATAGCGGCGGCAGCAAAAAAGTCGATTCATTGCAAGGCGTAGCGTTTGTCGTCCCGGGCTACGGAACTGGCAGCGTAGGAAGGCGTGCCTTCAAGATGAGGAACAACGATGAGACGGTCGATCTCGCCTCTCAGGAACGCTTCCAGGAACTTAGGATAATCCTGCACGGAGACGCATCCATTCGACTGACCGTCGGGGCCGAGCATATAGGGATGTGCAAGCATGCCCTCGCGCCCGTACATTTTGGCTCCGTCGGCAGGATTGAGCCGAACGGCTTGAACACCGTGGAAAAGTGATTCTCGCAAAGTGAGACGATAAACGTTGGGTGGAGTTGGTCCTCGATCTTTTTCTTTTACATAGCGAACATCATCCAACAATTTTCCCATGCCCGAGTGGGCCTCCAATTTTTCTCCGTTTGGCAAATAGACGACGTGCCGTTCGATGTCATAGACCGCAGTATGAGCGTCTGCTTCGGGCGGAAGTTTTATGTCATTTCGGGCTTGCCAAAAATGAAAGAGCTTCTCCAAAAAAGCGAATGATGCGGATGGAGCGAGCGGAGTAGCGGCGACCGGGACTTTTGGAGCGGCAGCAACGTCCGCAGAATCAGCCGTGCCTTTCCTTGGCTGCATATCATTATGAGTGAACGAACGTAGCCGCTGCAACGGAGCTGTAATATCGTGTTCGTCAGAGGGCGCCCTCGCGGGAAACAGCGTGCCGACGACCAAACCGGCGGGAAGTCGTTCGGCAGAGAAAAAGCCGGATGCTTGGCCCTCCGGCAGCGGCTCCGAACCCACGGGCTCCGACAGGAAAAGCAGTCCGCCCCTACTTGCGAATGGGCTCTCAAGAGCGACCGCCGGCGCCATGGCTGCAACCGCAGCGTGTTCCCCTTCGAAATCGGGGGCCAATGTAGAGCGAAGCTCGGCGTTCAGTTTGGTGTCATGCGGAAAATACCCGGCGTGCATGCACGAGATGACGATAGTGACGCAAGCGGCAATGGCCGCTGCAGTCAGCAGAATACCGAGAGCCCAGATCGCGGCCTCAAACGCCGTTGGGCGTTCGCGATCTAGGCCAAAAATGCGGCGCCCTATGGAATAGCCATCAGAGAGGATGGTTGCGCCGCCCATAGCAGGTGATATCCGAATGCCAAAAATGCCCATTTCTATGCGGACCCGGCCTTTCAGCCGTTGAGCTGATTTAGGAAGCAATCCGGAGGCGAATCCCCCACGCGAATCCTTTTAAGAGTCTATAACAATGGAGGAATTATGGTAGCCATTTTCGCTAAAGGCTGTGACTGCGCACGCAATATTTGAAAATTGTCTATATTCGGACGAGCGATTCGCATTCGCAGGTGATCCCACCATCTCTCGCAGTATCGCGTTGAGTCGCGAGACAACCAGCGATGAGACGGCGCGAATTAATCGTCAGTTTTATAGTTTTTATAGTGGCGGGGGAAAATCGCCTGATTGCGGCGTTGCTGACAAATAGCCGCCGGAAAGCTGATTGCACCAACAGCGATGCAATTATTTTCGATGAATCGGACTGAACTGAGAGAGTTTTCACTTAGTGATAGATTTAGTTTGTGGAAATTTGACCGGCCTGCATTGAGTGGTCCAGGTGGAATGTTAGTTGAGAGTTGGCCGTTGCGCTAGCGTGGCCGGCGAAGCCGGTCGACGTAGCGCAGCCGGCAACGCTGCGAAGGCTGGCACGAACACCTCGGGTGCCGGTGGCTTGTACCCTTGAAGTATTGCCTCGGAGTCGCCGGGCATCATGGCCAACGGGTCGTCCTCTAAGGAGAGCGCAGCGGTATGCTGTCCCGCATGAGCCCCGTAATCGGTAGCCGGTAAGGAGGGGAAACATCCACACGCTGTGGAAAGCATAATGGACCGCCTTGATGGTGACCCATTAGGCGAAGTGCCAGAACA
>PMAF01000214.1 GCA_003152455.1 Hyphomicrobiales bacterium | reverse complement strand
CAAAACCGGGCCGCAGTACAGATTGACGAATCATCGCCCCGGCAACCATCAAAAGTTCCGCATGACCCGCATCCGCAAAGCCATCTTTCCGGTCGCCGGCCTCGGCACCCGTTTCCTGCCCGCGACCAAGGCCATGCCGAAGGAAATGCTTCCGGTAGTGGACCGGCCGCTGATCCAGCACGTGGTCGATGAAGCGCGCCAGGCCGGCATCGAGCATTTCATCTTCGTCACCGGGCGGCACAAAGCAGTGATCGAAGATCATTTCGACCGCCAGTTCGAGCTCGAGCTCACGCTGATCGAACGCGGCAAGAAAGCGGACCTCGCTTTGCTATCGCACGATTTGCCGGAGCCGGGCACTTTCAGCTTCACGCGTCAGCAGTCGCCGCTCGGCCTCGGCCACGCGGTCTGGTGCGCACGCGAACTGGTCGGCAACGAGCCTTTCGCGCTGCTGCTGCCCGACGTGCTGGTACAGCATCCGCGCGGCTGTCTCGCCCAGATGATCGATGCCGCCAAGGATCTCGACGACAACGCCAATATCATCGCGGTTGAGGAAGTGCCGGCCGACCGCATCCACATGTATGGCGTGGTCGGGGTCGGCCAGCCCAAAGGCAAAGCTTTCGCCATCACGAAAATGGTCGAGAAGCCGAAGGCAGCCGAGGCGCCGTCCAATCTGTCCATCACCGGGCGCTACATCCTGCAGCCGCAAATCTTCGAACTCATCGAGAAACAGGCCGCCGGTACCGGCGGCGAAATCCAGCTCACCGACGCCATGCTGCAGCTTTCGCGCACCCAGCCGTTCTACGGGCTCAAATTCGAAGGCCGCAGCTTCGACTGCGGCTCCAAGATCGGATTTCTCTCTGCCAATGCGGCCTATGCGCTGGAACGTCCGGATATCGCGCCGGAGTTCCGCAGCGAGCTGCGCCGGTTGCTCGGCGAGAAATAGCGCATGATCCCGAAAAGCGGGAACCAGTTTTCGGATAAGATCATGCGCAAAGAAAACTAGTCACCGCTGGAAGCGAACGCCGAGCAGGAAGACGCTCGCGGTATAGTCGTTGCCGGCGACGTTCGAGTGCAACCAGTACTGCTGGAATTCGCCCTTGATCTGGACCGAGCGGCTGATCTTGTAGGTGAGCCCTGCTCCGGCCGAGAAGCGCCGGTCCTCGCGCTCCATACCGACATAATCGTCAACGCCGAAGCCGAGCTTGATTGTGGCGATCAGCCAGCGCCGCAGCGAATGATCGAGCTGCAATCCGACGTCGCGCGAGAGTTGACCGGAAACGCCGGGGACGGTCGATTCACCGACCGTTGACGCCGCCGTAAACTTAACGGTGTTGAGTGCATTGGCGGTCCAGATCAGCGATGCATTGCCGAGCACGCCGTTGATGCTTTCAAGACGCGGGTCTTCGTAGCTTCGTGTGCCATAGCCGATGCCGACATCGCCGGTCAGCACGTTCGTCAGCAGGAAGGTCGAGCCGGCCAGGCCGGTAAGACCCTTGGAATCGCGCTGATAGCCGAAGAAGTCGGCATTGAGATCGTGCACGCGGGTATCGGCGCCGACTTCGACATATGGCTTCACGCCCGGCGATAATTCGTAACTACCGCGCAGCGTCCCGCCATATCTGTTGTAGTTGCGGTCGTCGTTGCTGTCGATGCTGCCGTCGGTCAATGTCGAGTTTTGATAGACGGTGCGGTCGAAGTCGCCTTTGGCCGCTAGATCGAAGCGGCTGAAGGTCTGGCCAAGGCCGGCGCTCGCGCCGATGGTGGTGAAAATCGGCAGCTTGGCGAGGCCGGCCTGCAGATTCGGGCTGCCGGGGTTGTCGGTGGAAACCAGGAGGCGGGTCTCAAGATCGACGCGCGTATCCCGGGTTACATCGATGCGGCCGTCGATCTTGCCATTGAAATTCGGCCGGCTCAGCGTCGGCGTCTCGTCGGGACTATAGCCGATATAGCTGCCGCGCAGCTCGGCCTTGAGTTCGTGCCGCGACCAGTTCGACTGCACCAGTAGTTCCGGCGCGATGGTATAGAGCGAGGCGCCGGTGCCGCCGGCCGTGCGCGCGGGATTGGTGTCGTAGCCGCCGATGAATTCTATCGCCGGAAACAGCGTGAAGGCGCCGACGTGCACGCCGAGCGGCGCGTAAGGATCGTCGGGCTCGGTATGCGCCTTGCGCTTCGGCGGCAGCTTGCGGATCGGTCCCAGTTCGACCGGCGGCGCTCCGGGCGCTTGCGCGAAGGAGCCGGTGACGGCCGGCGTCTGATAAGGCGACATGGTCAACGGCAGCGCCACGCCGGGCGCGATCGCCCGCCCATTGGCCGCGGAAATATTTGCGTCGGCAGGCGCCGCGTTCGTATCGGGCGATGCGGCGTTGGCGTCGGACGCCGGTGCTCGCTGATTACCTGCCGACGCTCGTCCTCTGGGTTTCTGTTTTTTACGGAAATTGGTGGAGTCAAAGCCGGTCGAGCCGGCGCCGGAGGCCGGCGGCGAGAAATTGGCGGGCGGCCCCAGTTGCACCAAGCCCGGCCGCGTGAATTTCTGGAAGACCGGCGGACGGCGCAGATCGGTTTGCAGATTGGGCGCCAGCGGATCGGTGTATAGCGGCGGCGGCGTTTGCGCCGTCGCATTCGCGCTCCACAGCACAGCGCAAACGGCCATGAGCAAGCCTGCGCCGCGCGGCGTGACCGGACTTGAGGAACGTGAGCGCGGCACGATGATCTTGGCCCTTCCGCCCGCGGACGCACGGCGGGCGGGCGCGCCTTTTCAAAAAGCGCGCTCGCCCGCCGGATCGCGGGCTATGGTTAATGGAAGTTAAAACCGTATGGTTAACGGGACGTTGATGGCCGCCGGGCGGGCGGCGCCGGGCTCAAATCCAGCCCTGTAGCTCGCGCAGCACCACGTCGCGAATGACCGCCATGCCGAGGTCCGAATCGTTCAGGCAGGGGATAGCGGCGAAATTCATGCCGCCCGCCGCTTTGAAGATCTGCGCGTTCTCCATGGCGATCTCTTCCAGCGTCTCCAGGCAATCGGCGGAAAAGCCGGGCGTGATGACGGCGAGATTCTTCACACCCTTCTCGGCCAGCGCCTTCACCGTGACGTCCGTGTAGGGTTTGAGCCACTCGGCCGGTCCGAAGCGCGACTGGAAGGTGAGCATCAGCTGGCTCTCGTCGTACTTGAGCCGGCCGCGCAGCAGCCGCGCCGTAGCGGCGCACTGGCAGTAATAAGGATCGCCCTTGCGCAGGTACTCCTCCGGCATGCCGTGGAACGAGGCGATGANNTCGATATAGACCGGCTGATCGAAATAGGCCGGGGCCACGCGCAACGCCGGCTGCCAGCGCATACTCTCAAGCGCCTCGAACGCCTTGTCGCAGACCGTGGCCGAGGTCGCGGCGGCATATTGCGGATAAAGCGGCACGACGAGGATGCGGTCGCAGCCGGCCTGCTGCAGCGCCGCCAGCCGCGCCGCGATCGACGGATTGCCGTAGCGCATGGCCCAATCGACCAGAAGGCGGCAATCGCCCTTCAGCGCGCCGCCGAGCTTGTCGGACTGCGCGCCCGTAATGGTGCGCAGCATCGATTCGTTGCGCTCTTTGTTCCAGATCTTGTCGTAGTCGCGGCCTTTGCGCGCCGGGCGCACGCTCAGGATGATGAGGTTGAGCACCAGCCACCATTTGAGCCGGTTCTCCTCGATCACGCGGCGGTCGGAGAGAAACTCCTTCAGGTAGCGGCGCATCGACCAGTAATCGGTGGCGTCGGGCGTGCCGAGATTGACCAGCAGCACGCCGATTCGGCGCGGCGGGATCGCCGGGTGGCCTGGCGGTGTGTGCGAGACGTCGGTCATGGCCGCACTCAGAGGCAAACGGCGCACGCGGTCAAGTCGTTACCCCACCGGCCGCTCATCGGCGATCACCTTGCCGTCATTGGGCAGAGCACCTGGAGCTACCAGCGTGACGGCGCCTTTGAGCTTGGTAACCGATTGCAGGCTGGCCGCGACCGCGGCCGCAAGCGCGGCGTCGGGCGCGGCGCATTCTGCCATCAGCGTCATGCTGTCCTGCTCGGCGTCGCGGCCGACCACCAGGCGCAACCGCGCAAGCTGCGGATGCCGCGCGGCGACCTCGGCGATCTGCCGGGGATGCACGAACATGCCTTTCACTTTCGCCGTCTGGTCGGCCCGCCCCATCCAGCCTTTGATACGCCCATTGGTGCGCCCACAGGGCGAGACGCCGGGCAGCAGCGCGGACATGTCGCCGGTAGCGAGCCGGATCATCGGATAGTCCGGATTGAACGATGTGACCACCACCTCGCCGACCTCGCCGGCCGCGACGGGATCGCCAGTGCCGGGGCGTACGATCTCCACGATCACGGTCTCGTTCACGATCATGCCCCCCGGAACGCGCGTGCGCGCTGCGGAATCTTGAGTTGGCGCGCTTTCCGGGCGGCTGACCAGCTCCCACTCAGCCTGAAAGCGCGCTGGCGCCTCGCTCTCGTAAGCGATCACGCCGAGCTCCGCTGTGGCGTAACATTGCAGCACGGCAACGCCGAGTCCTTTGAGTTCGTCGCGCAGCGAGGCCGGCAGCGCCGCGCCCGACACCAGGGCGCGCTTAATCGACGAAGCGTCCTTGCCGCTTGTCTTTGCGGTGTCGAGCAGGATCTTGAGGAAATCCGGCGTGCCGACATAGCCGGAAGGCCGGTAATGCGCGATCGCCTCGAGTTGCTGCTCGGTATTGCCGACGCCGCCCGGAATGACCGCGCAACCGAGCGCGCGGCAGCCGGATTCCAGAATGAACCCACCGGGCGTCAGGTGATAGGCGAAGGAATTGTGCACGATGTCGCCCGAGCGAAAGCCAGCGGCGTAGAGAGCGCGCGCGGCACCGTACCAGTCCTCCCCCTCGCCCTCCGGCTCGAAGATCGGCCCCGGCGACATCAGCAACCGGCGCGCCTTGCCGGGCGGGGTGACGTTGAGGCCGCCGAACGGCGGATATTCTTTTTGGAGAGCCGCGACATCCGACTTGTGCAGCACCGGCAGCTTGGCCAGCGCCGCACGCGAAGTAACCGATTTCGGGTCGACGCCCGCAAGATGCCTGGCCCAGCCGGGCGCTGTAATGGCGCGCGCGACCGCTTGCGGCAGCGCTGCGGCCTGCTCGCGCTCGCGTGACCCCGGATCGCGGGTTTCCAGGTCGTCGTAGTAGTGACCGGGCATGGCTTTAAGCCAGCCAGCGCTTACGCCGGCGATAATGCTTGCCGTCACGGAAGGATTTGCGGCGGCCGCCGGAAATGCCGAGATAGAATTCCTTCACATCCTCGTTCTCGGCCAGCGACTTGGCCTCGCCGTCCATCACCACGCGGCCATTCTCCAGGATGTAGCCGTAGCGCGCGAAACGCAGCGCCATGTGCGTGTTCTGCTCGGCGAGCAGGAACGAGACGTTTTCCTTTTCGTTGAGATTTTTAACGATCTCGAAAATCTCCTCGACGATCTGCGGCGCTAATCCCATCGACGGTTCGTCGAGCAGGATCATCTTCGGACGCGACATCAGCGCGCGGCCGACGGCGCACATCTGCTGCTCGCCGCCGGAGGTGTAGCCGGCTAGAGCGCTGCGGCGCTCGGCAAGCTTGGGGAAATAAGAATAGACCAGATCGATATCCTTCCGGATCGCCGCTTTGCCGTCCCGTCTCGTGAAGGCGCCGGTGAGCAGGTTCTCCTCGATGGTGAGATGGGCGAAGCATTGCCGGCCTTCCATCACCTGAATGCAGCCGCGGCGCACCAATTCGTTGGGCGAGAGGTCCTGCACCTCGGCGCCTTCGAACAGGATCGAGCCTTTGGTGACGTCGCCGCGCTCGGCGTGCAGCAGATTGGAGATCGCCTTCAGTGTGGTGGTCTTGCCGGCGCCGTTGGCGCCGAGCAACGCGACGATGCCGCCCTTCGGCACATCGAGCGACACGCCCTTGAGCACCAGGATGACGTGATCGTAGATCACTTCAATGTTCTTGACCGAAAGAATGTTCTCGGTCTGCGCGGCGGGGGCGATCGTGTGATCGACGGCGGACATGAATCAATCTCCGGAAGGCAATCCTCTCCCCGCGAACGGGGAGAGGTCTCTTGCGTGGATGCCTTCCCCTTACTTCGAGTGGTCGCAAGCCTCCGTGCGCTTCGGCCAGCCGGCGTTGGCGCTCGCATAGGCCTTAGCGGCTTCGTCGATCAGGGGCAGGACCTTGCTTTTGATCGGCTGCATCCAATCCGAGCCCTTGGTCCACTTGGTGCCGTCCCAACGCGCCATGTAGGCCGAATTGTGCCCGTTATGATCGGCGCAGGTGATCTGCATCGGAGCGGCGAAGCCGGCGGCTCCAAGCTCCTTCAGCCGCACGTCCGTGATGTTGAGACTCTCCAGACCGCGGCGCATGTCGGAGCCGTCGATCACTTTCTTCCCCGAGAGCTTCTGCGCGTTGCGGATCGCTTCTGCGATGTAGATCGAGTTGAGGACACCGCGGTTATAGAAGTTCTCGCCGACGCGGCTCTTCTCGGTCTGGCTCTTACCCTTGTCGATGACATATTTCTGGATGTCCTTGATCACTGGGAAATCCGTGCCGACCGCAACGAAATCGAGCGACAGATATCCGTTGCCCGCCGGGCCTGCGGGGCGCGCATCGTCATCGCCACCCGCCCACCAATTGCCGATCAGGTGATCCATGGGGAAGTTGTTCTTACCGGCTTCCTTGACCGCGGTCGGGTTCATGGTGCCGAAGCCCTGGAGATAGAGCCAACCCGGACGGTCGCGGCGGATGTTGAGCCACTGCGACGACTGGTTCTGCATTTCCGCGGCCGGCACCGGATAAAGCTTGAGTTCGAACCCGTAGTCCTTGGCCAGCGCCTCAAGCACCGGAATTGGCTCCTTGCCATAGGGCGCGTCGAGATAGACAAGGCCAAGCTTCTTGCCCTTGAGCTTGTCGAGTCCGCCTTCCTTGCCGGCGACGTAGCGAACGAACATTGAGGCGCCGTCCCAATAGGTGGCCGGCGGATTGAAAATCCACGGAAAGGTGTTGCCGTCCGCCGAAGCCGAGAGACCGTAAGCGAGAGACAGCAGCGGGATTTTGTCGACCGCCGCCTTCGGGATCAGCGGCAGCGTGATGCCGGTCGAATAGGGATTGATCACGACCGGGTGCTTCGACTTGACCTGCTCGTAGCACTCAAGACCTTTCTTGGTATCGTAGCTGGTCTCGCATTCCTCGACATTGATCTTGACGCCGTTGATGCCGCCGTCACGCTCGTTCAGCATATTGAGATAGTCGGCCATGCCATTGACGATCGGCGTGCCGGAGGCCGCGAACGGGCCAGTCCGATAGGCAAAAAGCGGGACGTAGATCCCGTCGGCAGCACTGGCCGCAGTTGGCGCCAGCGACAGCCCGGCCGCAACCGCGATGGCCGCTCCGAGCACACAATGATGCATTCTCATCACTTTCCCTCCCTTATATGGCGGCGAGTGGCCGCCTGTTGGTTACCGACCGCTAGACTTGCGTGGTCTTCGGTCATCCCCGTTTGCCGGGCTTGGCTGAGAGTTTGCACCGTCAGTATGGGAAAGGCCACACCCTCAGTTTTTGCTTGCCGATCTGCCACAGCCGCGCGAGGCCGTTCGGCTCGGCGATCAGGAATAGAACGATCAACGCGCCGATCACCATGTACTGAATGTGGTCAACGGTCGCGGATTGGATCGGGATGCCAAACTCCGGCGGGATATAGCGCAGCACGATCGGCAGAATGAAGATCAGCGCCGCGCCGAAAAAGGATCCCGTCAGACTGCCTAGTCCGCCGATAATGACCATGAACAGAATGAAGAAGCTGAGATTCACGTCGAACACAGCCGGCTCGGCACTGCCGTACCACATGAACACCAGCAACGCGCCTGCGACGCCGCAATAGAACGACGAGATGGCGAAGGCGAGCAGCTTGGTGGGCAAGAGCTGGATGCCGATGAGCTCAGCCGCAAGATCCATATCGCGCACTGCCATCCACATGCGGCCGATGCGGCCGTGCACGAGATTGGAGGCGAGCCAAGTCATGGCGACCACGATCCCGAGCACCACGAAATAGCGCGTCGTATCGCTCGCGGTCGCACCCGTCACGGGAATGCCGAACAGCGTCCGCGTCGGCACCTCGATCGCCCCCGAGGCATTGTAGTTATAAAACCAAGGTTGACGGATAAAGCACCATGACAGAAAGAACTGGGCAGCCAGTGTCGCGACGGCGAGATAAAAGCCCTTGATGCGCAGAGACGGCAGGCCGAACACCACGCCGACGGCGGCGCTGAAAAATCCTGATACCACTATCCAAACAATAATGTTTACGCCGGGGAAATAGGTGGTGAGCTTGTAGCACGCATAGGCGCCGACGCCCATGAAGGCACCCGTACCGAGGGACAAGAGTCCCGTGTAGCCAGTCAACAGNNACGCGGTCCTGCGTTATCGGGAACACCGCCATGTCGGCGGCGTAGCTGGTTTTGAACTGGCCGGCCTCGCGGTACAGCATCGCGTCAAATCCGTTCGATGATCTTTTCGCCGAACAGGCCCTGCGGCCTGAACAGCAGGAACACCAGCGCGATCACATAGGCGAGCCAGGTCTCGATACCGCTGCCCAGGAGCGGCCCCCAGTAAAACTCGCCAACCTTCTCGCCGACGCCGATGATGACGCCGCCGACGATGGCGCCGGGAATTGAGGTAAAGCCGCCGAGGATCAGCACCGGCAGCGCCTTGAGCGCGATGACCTCGAGCGCGAAGGAGACCTCCGAGCGCGCGCCCCACATGATGCCCGTCGCCAGCGCCACCAATCCGGCGGCGAACCAGACGATCACCCAGATCTGCTCGAGAGAAATGCCGACCGACAGCGCCGCCTTGTGGCTATCGGCGACCGCGCGCAGTGCACGGCCGATACGGGTCTTCTGGAAGAAAATGGCGAGCGTCGCCACCATGAGCGAGGCAATGACGGTGGCCGCGATGTCGATTTTCTGCAGCGAGACGAAACCGCCGGCCACCTTGATGTCGATAGCACCGCGCGGCAGACCCAATTGGTCGGCGATCATCACCTTAGGATCGCCGCCGAACACGAGTTCGCCGAAGCCGATCAGGAAATAGGTCAACCCGAATGTCGCCATAAACAGAATAATGTCGGGTTGGTTGACCAGTGGCCGCAGCACCAGTTTCTCGACCGCCACTGCGAGTGCGAACATCACGACGATGGTGATAGCGAGCGCCACATAGGCCGGGACGCCGTGCTCGTGCAGACCGACCAGCGTCAGCGCGGCAAACACCACCATGATGCCTTGCGCGAAATTGAACACGCCGGAGGCCTTGAAGATAAGCACAAAGCCGAGCGCGATCAGCGAATAGAGCACACCCGCGACAAGGCCATCCCACAACGTTTGGAAAAGGAGGTCCGGCGCCGCGCCCATTTGCATGAAGGGATCGATGAATACTTTGTAGAGAATATCCATCGCCGTTCCCTTAATGCGCCACGCCAAGATAGGCGTCGATCACGCCCTGATTGCTCTTCACTTCGTCGGGCGTGCCGTCGGCGATCTTGATGCCGTGATCGAGCACCATCACCCGGTCGGACAGGTCCATCACTACGCCCATGTCGTGCTCAATCAGCGCGATGGTCGTGCCGTAGTGATCGTTGACGTCGAGCACGAAGCGCGACATGTCCTCTTTCTCTTCGATGTTCATGCCGGCCATCGGCTCGTCGAGCAGCAGCAGGTCCGGCTCCATGGCAAGAGCGCGGCCGAGTTCCACCCGCTTCTGCAGCCCATAGGGCAGCCGCCCGACCGGCGTGCGGCGGATTTCCTGGATCTTGAGGAAATCGATGATCTCCTCGACCCGGTGGCGATGCTCGACTTCCTCGGTCATTGCGGGTCCATAGCGCAGCAATTGCCAGAAGAAGTTCCGATGCATCTTCAGCGTGCGGCCGGCCATGATGTTGTCGAGCGCGGTCATGCCGCGAAACAGCGCGACGTTCTGGAAGGTGCGCGCGATCCCGCCGTGGGCGGCATCGTGCGGCCGCATCTTGGAGCGCATCTCGCCCTTGAAGGTGATGCGGCCGTGTTGCGGTTGATAGAAACCGTTGATGATATTGAGCATCGAGGTCTTGCCGGCGCCGTTCGGCCCGATGATGGCGCGGATTTCGCCCTTGCGGATATCGAAGGAGACGTCGCTCACTGCGTTTACGCCGCCGAACGACAGCGAGACATTCTCCACCGACAAGAGCACATCGCCGACCGCAACATCGGGGCCGCTCGGCGCTCTCATGCCGCCTTCCCCATCGGCGCGGCGGCTGGCGCGGTCTTCATATCGCGGATTTTCACCCGAGCGTTGATCGTCCCTTTGCGGCCATCCTCGAAGGTGACCTCGGTCGAGATGTCGGCTTCCTTGGAGCCGTCATAAAGCGCCTTGACCAGGGGAGCGTAACGGTCGGCGATGAAGCCGCGGCGGACCTTCTGGGTGCGCGTCAGTTCGCCGTCGTCGGCATCGAGTTCCTTGTGGAGGATCAGGAAGCGTTTGATCTGCACGCCCGCCATCACCTTGTCCTCGGCGAGCGAACGGTTCACTTCGGCGACATGTTTTTCGACCATGTCGTAGACTTGGCTGTGGCCGGCGAGTTCCTGATAGGACGCGTAGACCACGTTGTTGCGCTCGGCCCAGCTTCCCACCGCGGTGAGATCGATGTTGATCATGACCGAGACGAAATCTTGGCCGTCGCCATAGGCGACGACTTCTCGGATGTTGGGATAGAATCTTAGCTTGTTCTCGATGTATTTCGGCGGGAACAGCGTGCCGTCGTTGAGTTTGCCGACATCCTTGGCACGGTCGATGATTTTAAGATGGCCGGTTTTCTCGTCGAAGTAGCCGGCATCCCCGGTCTTCACATAACCGTCCGGCGTCATCGCCTCGGCTGTCTTGACATCGTCCTTGAAATAGCCCGAAAACATGCCGGGCGACTTAAACTGCACCTCGCCGTTGCCGGCGATGCGGATGTCCACGTTCGGGCAGGCCGGGCCGACGGTGTCGGAATAGATTTCGCCGTCCGGCTGCGCGGTGACATAGAGGAAAGCCTCGGTCTGCCCATAGAGCTGCTTCAGATTGAGACCGATCGAGCGATAGAAGCTAAACAAGTCAGGCCCAATCGCCTCGCCCGCGGTATAGGCCACGCGCACGCGCGAAAAACCGAGCACGTTCTTGAGCGGGGCATAAACCAAGATGTTGCCCAGCCCATAAAGCAGACGGCCGGTGAGCGGCACCGGCTGGCCGTTGAGGATGCGCTCGCCATAGCGGCGCGCCACGCCGATGAAATAGTGGAACAGCTTGCGCTTGAGGAAGCCGGCGTCCTCCATGCGGATCATCACGCGCGTGAGCAGAAGCTCGAGCGTGCGCGGCGGCGCAAAATAGAAGCTTGGACCGATTTCGCGCAGGTCGGCCATCGCGGTTTCGGCGTTTTCCGGGCAGGCCATGCAGAAACCCGCGACGAGGCCCTGCGCATAATTCAAATAATGATCGCCGACCCAGGCGAGCGGCAGATAGGCAAGCGCCACGTCGTTCTCGTTCAATTTGTCGAATTTGACCGTATCGGTGGCCGCTTTAATCGAGCGCTCGCCGGTGAGCACGACGCCCTTGGAGGTGCCAGTCGTGCCAGAGGTGTACAGAATAATGGATGGATCACTGCCTTTTCCGGCGGCGATCTCGGCATCGAGCCAGGCGCCGNNCCGCGCCGCTCGTCGTAGACCATCTCCTCGAGCTTGGGCAGACGATCCATGACCGACATGATCTTGTCGATCTGCTCCTGATCCTCGACCGCGGCAAAGCGCACGTCGGCATGGGCGAGCACAAAGCTAAGTTCGTCCGCTACCGCGTCGGCATAGACCGGCACCGGAACAGCCCCGAGCATCTGCGCCGCCATCACCGACCAATAGAGCTTCGGCCTGTTCGCCCCGACGATGGCGATGGTCTCGCCGCGCTTGAGACCGAGCCGGTTGAGGCCGACCGCGTAGGCGCGCACGATTTCGAGCACCTCGGCCCACGTCCAAGTTTGCCAAATGCCGAGATCCTTTTGCCGCATTGACGGCCGCGCGCCATACAAATGAGCATTACGAATCAATACCTTGGGAAATGTATCCGCCGGAGCGGCGGCATTCGTCGCCACAGCCTCTTTCCTCCCTCGCGGCCGCGCTCTGCTGTGGCGCGGCTTCTTAGCCCCTTGCCGCCTATTTGGCGGTCATATTGCCACGATATGAAAACACGCAGGCCGGTCAAGCCTTGGGCAGGTCGGTATTTGGTCGCAGACCGGGCTAAATTATTCCGCCGCCTTGAGAAACGGCGCGGAACCAGAGCGGAATTGCTCGCGCAATGCGGTTTCCTCGGCTTTGGCGGCGGTTATGTGCCGCTGTTTGACATGGCCGAATCCGCGGATTTTTTCCGGCAAAGAAGCCAGCTCTACTGCCAGACGATGATTGTTCGGCGTCAGATGTTCGACGATGTCGGCCATGATCTCCGAGTACTCCGAGATCAACCGCCGTTCTGTTCTGCGCTCGGCCGTATAGCCGAACGGATCGAGCGGCGTGCCGCGCAGCACCTTGAATTTCTTGAGCACCCGGAAGGCGCCGAGCAGCCACGGCCCAAACGACATCTTCTTCGGCTCGCCGGTGATCTTGTCGCGCCGCGCCAGCAGCGGCGGCGCCAGATGGAATTCGAAACGCAGATTGCCGCCATCGAAGGTGGACTTCACCCGCTCGACGAACGAAGTTTCGGTGTAAAGCCGCGCCACTTCGTATTCGTCCTTGTAAGCCATCAGCTTGAACAAATGGCGCGCCACTGCTTCCGACAGCGCGCATTGGCCCGACGCCTTCATGGCTTCGGCCGCTTTCACCTTCTCGACCCATTTGCGATAGCGCCGCGCATAGCGCGCGCTCTGATAGGCGGTTAGGAACGCCACGCGGCGGTCCACCGTCTCGGCGAACGACTGCGACAGCTTGAGCGAATCATTGACCAGTTCCGCCGCCGGTTTCACCAACGCCTCGAGTGCGGCGGGATCGACCACGGCGCGGCGGCCATAGCGGAAGGCGGCGACGTTCATCGCCACCGCTTCGCCGTTCATTTCGATCGCACGCTCGATCGCCTCGGCCGACAGCGGCAGCGCGCCGGTTTGATAGGCGTAGCCGAGCATGAACATATTGCCGCCGATGGAATTGCCGAGCAGCGCGGTGGCGAGCCGGCTGGCATCGACGAAATGGCTCTGCCCAGGACCGGCCGCGCTGGTGATGGCGCGCTTGAGCCGCGCGGTCGGTAGCGAATAGTCGGCGTCGCGGGTGAAATCGCCGGGCAGGAATTCCGCCGTATTGATGACGACGCGGGTATGGCCCGCCTTGATGGCGCCGAGCACCTTCTTGTTGCCGGCGACCACGCTGTCGCCGCCAAGTATCAGATCGGCGCCGGCCGCCGCCACGCGGATGGCGTGGATCTCCTCCGGCGTGTTGGCGATGCGGATGTGGCTGTAGACGGCGCCGCCCTTCTGCGCGAGCCCGGCCATATCGATGACGCCGGCGCCCTTGCCTTCCAGATGCGCCGCCATGCCGACGATGGCCCCGATGGTGACGATGCCGGTGCCGCCGATGCCGGTGACGATGATGCCGTAGGGATGATTGGTCAGCGGAAGCTTCGGATCGGGCAGCGCCGGCCAGTTCTCCGGCACGGCGACGCCCTCGCCTTTTTTCAGCCTGGCGCCGTGCACGGTGACGAAGGACGGGCAGAAGCCGTTGACGCAGGAATAATCCTTGTTGCAACTCGACTGGTCGATGGTGCGCTTGCGGCCCCATTCGGTCGTCAGCGGCTGCACCGAGACACAGTTCGATTTCACGCCGCAATCGCCGCAGCCTTCGCAGACGAGATCGTTGATCACCACGCGCTTGTCGGGATCGGGGAAAGTGCCGCGCTTGCGGCGGCGGCGTTTCTCGGCGGCGCAGGTCTGGTCATAGATGAGGACGCTCACGCCGGGCACGGTGGTGAGCTCGCGCTGCAGCGCGTCGAGTTCGTCGCGGTGATGCACAGTCAATCCGCGCGGCCAATCGGTGCCCTTGGGGTATTTCCACGGCTCGTCGGTGGCAACGACCACGCGGCTGGCGCCTTCGGCAGCGACTTGGCGCGCGATCTGATCGACGGTGAGGCCGCCGTCATTGGCCTGGCCGCCGGTCATCGCCACCGCGTCGTTGAAGAGAATTTTGTAGGTCATCTTCACGCCGGAGGCGATCGCCGCGCGGATGGCCATATTGCCGGAGTGGTTGTAGGTGCCGTCGCCCAGGTTCTGGAATACGTGGTCGCGTGTGGAGAACGGCGCCTCGCCGATCCAGTTGGCGCCCTCGCCGCCCATTTGGGTGTAGCCGAGCGTTTTCCGGTCCATCCACTGCGCCATGTAATGGCAGCCGATGCCGGCGTAGGCGCGGCTGCCTTCGGGCACGCGGGTCGAGGTGTTGTGCGGGCAGCCCGAGCAGAAATAGGGAATGCGCAGGGCGACATCGACGATCTCGCTAAGCGCGCGCTGCGCCGACTTCAGCCGCGCGACGTTGGCCGCCAGTTCGTCGTCGGCGCCGGCGCGCAGCAGCCGCTCGCCGATGCAGATCGCCACGTCATTGGGATCGAGCGCGCCCTTGACCGGGAACAGCCAGTTTCCCTGCTCGTCCTTCTTGCCGATGCAGACCGGTTGATTGGCGGTGCCGTAAAGCTCCTCGCGCACCTGCACTTCGATCAGCGAACGTTTTTCCTCGACCACGATGATGAGATCGAGGCCGCGCGCGAATTCCGTGAGCTCCTGGCGATCGATCGGCCAAACGCAGCCGACCTTGAACAGGCGCAGGCCGAGGTCGTCGCATTTCACTTCGTCTAGCCCAAGTTCGTCGAGCGCCTGGCGGACGTCGAGATAGGCCTTGCCGGTGGTGATGATGCCGATCTTCGGATTGTGGCCGCCCGACGTGACGATCTTGTTGAGCTTGTTGGCGCGCACGAAGGCGAGCATGGCGTCGCGCTTGTAGTCGTGCAGGCGCGCTTCCTGACCGAGGATGGTGTCGGCGAGACGGATGTTGAGACCGCCCTCGGGCATGTGGAAATCGGCCGGCGTGACGAGATTGATGCGCTCGAGGCTGCCGTCGACGACGCCGGTCGACTCGACCGTCTCGTGCATGCATTTGAGCGCGGTCCAGGTGCCGGTGAAGCGCGACATCGCCCAGCCATAGAGCGCGTAGTCGATGATCTCCTGCACGCCGCCCGGATTGAGGATCGGCATCATCACGTCGACGAAATGGAATTCGGACTGGTGCGCGGTGGTGGAGGATTCCGCGGTGTGGTCGTCGCCCATCAGCGCGAGCACGCCACCGTTCTTGGCGGTGCCGGCGAGATTGGCGTGGCGGAACACGTCGCCGGAGCGATCAACGCCCGGACCCTTGCCGTACCAGAGACCGAACACGCCATCGAACTTGCCCTCGCCGCGCAGTTCGGCCTGCTGCGTGCCCCACAGCGCCGTGGCGGCGAGCTCCTCGTTGATGCCGGGCTGGAATTTGATGTCGGCTGCGGCCAGCTGGCGGCCGGCGCGCACGAACTGCTGGTCGAGGCCGCCGAGCGGCGAGCCGCGATAGCCGGTGAGATAGCCGCCGGTGTTCAGGCCGGCGCGGCGGTCGCGCTCTTTTTGCATCAAGCAGGCGCGGATCAGCGCCTGATAGCCGGTGACCAGGACGTGGTGCTGCCCCAGATCGTATTTATCGTCGAGGCTGACCGATCGGAGTGTCATGGGTGGCCTTGGCAGCGTAGTGGGCCTGCAATCTAGCGGGGCCGGCACCGCACTCATAGAGGGATGCGAGGCTCGACGCAAAGCCGGGCAAGCGCGAATAAAAGCCTACACCTCAAGGGCCTGCGGTCAATTTCGTTGTCGGCGCGCTGACGGGAAGAAAATTTCCGTCTGGCGGCATTTCGCGCATTTTGGCGCAATGCAGCAAGCCGGCTTGTCATGGGCGGCATTGTTCCGGCCGTGACGCGAAATCGTGGGGAGCCTCTGCACCAACATGGGTGGTCAAATTATGGGCGATCTGTAAAAGGGCTCGTCCGCCGGGTTCCTCATTGATGTTGCAATCGCCTTCCTCGTCCATCGAGAGCCGAGCGTCCTGGGTCGTCGCCTCGGTCGCGCTGTGCATCATGGCGATGTCGTTCGGCGCCGCCTGGATCACCGCGGTGGCGCTCAAGGACATCGCGGCCGAGGTGGGCGGCATCCGCTCGATCCCGGCACTCGCCAGCGCGCTGGCCTGGCTCGGCTCCGGCATCGGCGGCATCGTGATGGGCCGCATCGCCGACCGCATCGGCACGCGCTGGACCGTGATGTTCGGCGCGCTGATGATCGCCGCAGGTCTTGCGTTGTCGACTTTGGGCCCGCCCTGGCCGCTGTGGATCGGGCACGGATTGTTCATCGGCCTGATCGGGCTCGGCGGCATCAATGCGCCGATCTACATCTATGTCAGCCGCTGGTTCGACCGCAGGCGCGGCTCGGCGCTGGCGTTGATCTCGAGCGGAAGCTATCTCGCAGGCGCGCTATGGCCACCGGCGTTCGAGCGCATGATCGCCGGTTTCGGGTGGCGGCAGACGATGTTGTGGTACGCGATCGCCGAGATCGTCATCGTCGTGCCGCTGGCGGCGATTTATTTCCGCCATCCGCCCGAAGTGATCCATCCGGCCGAGACGGCGGCCAGCGCGGGCAGCCAAGCACGCGTTCTGGGTTGGCCGCCCAATGCGGTGTTCGCGATGATGTGCTGTGCGGCGGTGCTGTGCTGCATTCCGATGGCGATGCCGCAGGGCCATCTGGTCGCCTTCTGCAGCGATCTCGGCATCTCGCGCTCGGTCGGCGCGTTGATGCTGTCGGTGCTGCTCGGCACCGCGTTCCTGAGCCGGCAGATCTGGGGCGCGATCTCCGACCGCATCGGCGGGCTCGCCACCGTGCTGATCGGATCGGCCTGGCAGGCTTCCGCCATGATCGCCTTCCTGGTGACGCAGAATGAGGTCGGCCTGTTCACCGTCGCCGCCGCCTTCGGACTCGGCTTTTCCGGTATCATCCCGGCTTACGTGCTGGCGCTGCGCGAACTGTTCCCGCCAGCGGAAGCCTCCTGGCGGATTCCGACGCTGCTGTTGTTCAGCGGCTTGGGCATGGCAAGCGGCGGCTGGCTCGCCGGCCTGCTGTACGATCACTTCGGCTATTACGCGCCTGCCTTCGCCGCCGGCGTCGGCTCGAACATTCTCAACCTGATGGTGGTCGGCTTGTTGGTGGCGCGGCAGCGCCATCGCGCGGCTTACGCCTAATGTGAAGATGGCGGGCTGATCATTCGCACGCCGGCCAGGATGAAGAGCGCGATCAGCGCGGGGCCGAGCGCCGCCCAGCTGCCAGCTGCCGCCAGCGCCGAGGTCGCGGCCCAGGCGATCGATGAGAACGCTTCCGCAAACGTCGCGATGCGCGAGGAGGTCTGCCGGCGGCGGAACTGGCTGCGCTTGGCCTGCGTGCGGAAGCATATCTGAATGAGCGTAGCGGCGGCGGCGGCCGTTAGGATGCCGAGCGCCGCGACCGCGGCGGCAAACAGCGAGTCGAATGCCAGCACCGCCACGATCGGCGCGAACACCAGCGCAATCATGCCCATGACAGCTTCGATCTTGGCGCGCAGGATGCGGCCGGCGGTGATCGGCGCGCTGGCGACCATGTCCGGCGCGTCCTCGCCGGAGATCGACAGCCAGGCTAGTCCGCCCGCCAGTTGGCCGGCCGCCATTACCACCACGGGAATCAACACGACATAGGAGCCGGCGCCGCTGCGGAAGGTGACCCACAGCAACACTGCCGGCGGCAGCAGGTAGAGGATCTGCATCAGCGTCTGCGAGATCAACCAGGGATCGCGCGTGAGTAGCGTCCATTCCTTCTGCCGCAGCACGCGGGCTGGGGAGCGGCGGCGGAAGGTGAGCGACCAGCGGCGCTGGCGCACGACGGTGTTCGAAACGCCGGCCGCCGCCAAGGCATGATCGCCGAAGCGGCGCGAGAACAGCGCGATCGCGAGCCCGAGCAAACCAAAGCCGAACACGACGACGGCGACGAGCGCGCGCCGGTCGCCGAGCATCGCGTGCGCCGGCCACCAGAAGGCGCTGCTGGTGTCGGGCGCGTGCGCCAGCATCCAGTCCGATTGCAGCGCGGCAAAGCGCGAGATGCTGCCCGAGGAGAAGATCGCCGCGATCTGCAGCCCGATCACGAAGGCGGCGCCGATCACCGCCGCCACGATCTGCGCGATCAGCCGCGTACGCTTGGCGCCGACCAGGCGGAACAGCGCGATGGTGAGCGCGAGCGCCGCCGCCGTCGCCACCGCGCCCATGGCCGCAACCACGCCATAGGCGGCAAGCCAGCGGCTGCCGCCGCGCATCGCCAGCACATTGATGAAGGGCGCCGCCAGCAGCACGGCGATCATGACCGCCGCGGCGGCGATGCGAACCATGCGCACCGCGAACACTTTGCGCGCCGACACCGGCGAGGTCAGGATCAGATCGAGATCGGAGCGCGCATAGAACGCGCGGGTCACCGACTCCATGGCCTGCGACAATAACAGCGACCACGACAGCACCAGCGTGCCGGTGATGCCGACCAGCGTCGCCGTATCGGACGCCACGCTGGCGTCGGCATAGCCCGCCACGATCCAATAGGCGAAGAGGTGCATGAAGGCGCCAAAGACGATCAGCGCGATGGCGGCGGTGCGCGCGCGATTGCGGTGACCCGCCATCATCAGCGACACCCAGTCGCGCCAGCCCAGGCGTAGTTCGTGCCCGGCCAGCCAGACCAATGTATCGGGCCGGCTCACTCCGCGGCGACCGGCGGCACGACCGGCTCGGCGACCAGCGTGAGGAAAGTATCCTCGAGGCTAGTGGCGGTCTTCCCGGTCTTGTGGCGCAATTCGTCGAGCGTGCCTTCGGCGATCAGGCGCCCGCTGGCGATGACGCCGATGCGGTCGGCCATGCGCTCGGCGACTTCGAGAATATGCGTGGTCATGATGACGGTGCCGCCGGCGGCGACGCGCTCCAGCAGCACGTTCTTGACCAGGCGGGCCGATCCGGCGTCGAGCCCGGTAAGCGGCTCGTCGAGGATGATGAGTTTGGGGTCGTGCACCAAGGCGCCGGCGAGCGCCACCTTCTGCCGCATGCCGCGGGAAAATCCCTCGCAGCGCTCGTGCGCGTGCGGCTCAAGGCCGAGCCAGCCGATCAATTCGCGCGCGCGGATTTCCGCAGGCTTTGCCTCGATGCGCCAAAGGCCGGCGACGAATTCGAGATACTCGAACGGCGTGAGCTTGTCGTAGATCATCGGCTCGTCCGACAGCCAGGCGGTGATCTGCTTGGCGGCGACCGGATTGGCGAGCGCGTCGATGCCGCCGATGGTGATCGAGCCGGCGTCGGGACGCAGCAGTCCGGCCACCATGCGCAGCGTGGTGGTCTTGCCGGCGCCGTTGGGGCCGACCAGCGCATAGAATTCGCCGCCGTAAACGGTGAGGTCGAGGGCGTCGACCGCCGGCCGGTCGAAACGCTTGGCGAGCCCGCGCACCGCGAGCGCGACGGGACGCTGGGCTTGGCCGATGGCTAGCGACGGAACGGGAGGCTGCATCACCGCTCTCTACAAGAGAGTGGTTTCGGCGGCGTAAACCTTAGAAACGCGTTGAGCGCGGTATGCTTTCGGGAGCGTTAAGCATCTTTCAGCGTGGCCAATAAGTGGCCGTTAAGTTCTCTATTTCACAGTCGGCCGGTCTTGGATCACGCGCCATGATCAACCAAAGAGCCTTCGGCCGACGCACCATCCCTCAACCGCAGCCCCTGCGCGCTGGGCCGAAACCCCATTTGCCCGCGCCGGAGGCAAAGCCGGCCATCGCCGACATGGCCGCCGAGCACGCGGCGCTCTTGCAGAGAGAAATTCTTTTCCCGCAAGCCAGTGAAGACTGGCGCGGCAAGGACCAAGCGATCAAACCAAAGTTCAAGGTGCCGTGGCGTCAAGTGGCGCTGATGGCGTCATTGTGTTTCGGAATTGCGTCGTTCGTGCTGCCGGATACCATCAACGACGACCTCGACTGGCTGCTCTACGGCCTAATGGCGATCAGCGCCTATGTCGGATTCAGCAAGCGATTTCTAAAATCGTGACGGCGGCGCCGGCAGGCGCATAGCAGGAATTCCGTAACGCCTTAGCCTGCGCTCGCGGCCTCGGCCCAACTGCCCAGCGTGTGCGCCTTGTCGATCGACAGATTCGTCCGCTGTGCTGACGGGGCGCCGTTCGTATTGTGGACGTCCGGAGCGATCGCCCGCAGGCCGGCTTTGGCGTCGGGATCGTTGAGCACGGCGGCGAACCGTTGCTGGTCGCGCCAGGCCCACTTGCCATTTTCCAGCCGTGCATAGACTTGGCCGGTTTCATGATCCGCAAAATGGATGACCGGAATCCAGCGCGCGCATCGTTTCAGAAAGTCGACGTTCCGCTCTGGCGCCAAGCTTTTATCGGCATAAACTTCCTCGGGCTTCTGAGCGTGGATATTTATTTTCCTGAATCTTTCGATGTCGAGCATGCTCTTGATGTCCAGGATGGTCATTTCCCCGTTCCATCCGAATGCCACCGTCCGCGGCGGAAGACCTTCCGCGACGCTGTTGTCGAGAAATTCGTAGTGGACCCGCTTTCCGGCCGCCAGCGCCCAGGTGAAAAACAGTTCGGGCATACCGGTGAAAGCTTCTACATTATGCGCTAGGAGATCCTCGACCGCTTTGTACCTGCCGACTTTCAATCCGCGCGTCCACGCGCGCTCGACCGTCATTTCCGGCGGCGTGATCATGAAAAACATGTAGACCAGATCGCCGAACCGCGTCAGCAAGCGGCTCGACCCCTTGCCTTCCCACTCGGGAACGAAACTATCGAAACGGAAGCGGTCGATCAGCAGGTGCGACATTTCTCCGCTCGCCGCCCGCGCCGCCATGCGGTGGTCGAGTTTTTTGTCGATGATTTCGACCTCGTGCCCGGACAGCGTTCCGGCATATTTGTAGGCCGCGCCGAGCGACTCATAGTCGAGAAGAAACTTTCGCCAGATATCGGGGCTGATCAGCGCGAACTCTTCCCAAGGGAATTTGAGCTTTCCAGCCAGGATTTTCTGCAACGGCCGCATCGTGCTTTTGCCCGACGCCGACGCGCCTTTGACGTTCATGACAACGGGCTTCTCGTGCGCCGGCAATGGCCGGTAGCCTTCGCGCGACACCGCTTGTTGAACATAGGGAACGATCGCGTCGCCGATGACTTCGCTGCCATAGTCATTGCAGACCAGCGTGACGGCGACCTCGGTGAGCAAGGCATTGTCGCCGAATAGCCGGCCGCGCCGGCACACGACCGCCGTTCCGATCCTGTTCAACGCATCAAAGCAGGCTTCATCCAGCCGCGTGTCCGCCGTGGCAGATTTTTTATGCCACTCGGAAATAATCCGCCGGTCGCGCTCCACGGTAGTTTCCATCGGAACGCGGGGCCGCTGTTTTGGCGCGCCAAAGGCGAGCAGCCGGCGCCAGCCGGTTCCTCCATCGGCCTCGACGGCCGGCATCGGATCGGCGAACGCCTTTGCGAGCTCCCGCTCGATCATGAGGGATGCGGCGCTTTTCACCCGCTCGAAAACCCGCGCCAATTCCTCCCGATGGGGCGCAATATAGCGGTTGAGAATGGTGGCGGCGATTTCGCGGAAATCTCGGCCCAAGTCCTCGTAGTCGCGGCCATCCGGGACCGCGAGACTGACGATCACGCGAATGAGCAATTCGTGGACTATCAGCCGGTCGGCGCGAAACGCGACGAGTTCATGCACCGGCAGCCCGCAGTAGTCGCTCAGTTCGTGGGCCTTCGCGATGCTGGTCGAGACGTTATCGCTTCTGAAAATCGTCGAGAGCGGCAGATACTCGCGCGGCACTTCGGATTCCAGACCCGGATTCCAGGCCCCGTATTCGGCGGGCGGCGGTTCGATCGTCATTTCTACCCCGCCTCTCCCGATGATCGTGTCGATGCACCGTTCATGAGCCGCCGGGAAATGAGGGCCTAGGCCTTCGCAACCATCTTAAACATTTCCTCGCCGTACATTTTGCGGGCGTCGGCGAGCAAAGGCTGCACCGCGGCGACGAAGGCGGCGTGCTCCTGAGGCGTCAACTCGACGATCTCGCAGCCGGCGTCTTCGATCGCCTTGCGTGAGGTCTCGTTCTCTTCGACCGCAAGCTTGCGTTGAAAGGTAACCGCATCGGTTACCGCATTCTGCATCGCGCGTTTGAGATCGTCCGGCCACGCCTCGAAAGTGGCGCGGTGCAGGAAGATAGGGCGCGAAATATAAAAGTGATAAGTAAGCGTGTGAAATTTGTGGAACTTGTGCACGCCATAGGTGACGGTATTGGCGAGCGGATTTTCCTGCGCATCGAGCGTGCCGGCCTTGATCATGGCGATCGCTTCGGTGAGGTCCATGCGCATGGCGATCGCGCCGAGCAGTTCGAAGGTGCGCTTCTGGATCTCGCTCGGCAGCACGCGGATTTTCATATCCTTGAGATCGGCAGGCACATGGATCGGCCGCAGCCGGTTGGAGATGTGGCGGAAGCCGTTCTCGAACCAGCCGAGGATGCGGTAGCCGACGCCCTCCTCGGTTTTGCGAATGAGATGGCGCCCGAGTTCGCCGTCCATGGCGGCGCGCGCCTGTGCGTTGTTGGCGAACAGAAACGGCAGATCGACGAAACCGAGTTCGGGCACGCGGTCGGTCAGATAGCTCGACGATTGGTAGCCGAGCGTCATCTCACCGTGCTCGACCAGACCGAGGATGTCCTCGGCCTTGTGGCCGTGATCCATGATGTTCCAGACGTAATCGATGGCGAGGCGGTCGCCGAACTGGCCTTGCAATCTATCGCCGATGAATTTCAGCGCCTTGCTGAAACCGGTGGTGGGCGGGCCGTAGCCGGCCATGCGGATCTGGATTGGCTTCGTCATGGCGGCATCTTCTATCGGGAATGCGGCGGGGCCGCAAAAGCCGAAAAAAGGGCCCCTAGCCTGGAGATAAGCTGGCCTCTCGAGGCGGGTAAAAGGGTTTTAATCCCAGTTCAAGGGGTTTGAATCCTATTGCCGAGTCAGATATGATAATTATCCTAAGCGTTTGCTGACCGCTGAGATAGGCCGGCAGGCGTAGCGTTGCGCGTTTTAGTTAACGTTAAATAGTCAGTTTACTCAGTGGATTGGCTTGGCGCTGCGTATGTCACCGGATAGAGGACCCATGCTTGTCGCAATGATCGGCGCGATACGAGGATAACTATTCTGCGGTGGCAAACCGCTCCTAGCACATGGACGTTTATTGCTCAAACGCTTGACAGCTCTCCCGTTGGCGATCCTATCCATCGCCGCAATTACCGCTGCCGATGCAAGGCACAAGAGTGCGCTGATTGTCTGCAATCAGCGCGGCTGCTCGAATCAACCTTCGGCAGCCCAACCCGAACCCCGGCGCATCCGTACCGCCAGATATTCCGGCGCCGAACACGTCGTCGGCGGCCGCCCCGCCGGCTGTCCGCATGAATTCTGCGGCTGCGAAGCCTCGCTTTATCTTTACGGCGAAATTCGCCCCGAACTCAATCTCGCTGCCAATTGGATGTGGAAATTTCCCCATGCTTCACCAGCTCCGGGAATGGCGGCGGCGCGCCCCGGTCACGTCATGGTGCTGGTGAAACATATCGCCGGCGATGAATGGCTCGTGCATGACGGCAATTCCGGCGGCGGCTTGACACGCGACCATGTCCGCTCGATCCGCGGATATACGATCGTCGATCCGCAAGTGACGATGTTGGCGAGGCGCTTGCCGGCGGCGAAGAAACAGCTGGCCGCCTTGCTCGAGAAACGGGAAGCTTCCGCCAAGAGCGAAGCTGCCGCCCCGTTACAGGTGGCCGACGCCTCGCCGAATATTCCGCTGCCGCCGTCGCGCAAACGCGAGAGCGAAGTCGCGGTCGAGGAGATGGCGGCCGTCAGGGCCAAGCGGATTCCGTTCCCTGACGAGTGGATTGTCGCCATGCCGCTCGAGCAGGTTCCTCCTATGCCGTTCGCGCGCGTTGCCTCCATCCGGGCCGATCGGATAACCCTCACGGATACCCGTACGCCCCCGCTACGCGCGAGCCGGCAGCCGCAGTTCCGGTCCAACAGGCCGCGGCGATTCCGCCCGCGCCTGCACCACGTCCGCGCGAGCGGATAGCCGCCGTCCCGCCCGAACATGTGGCTGAGAGCCAGCCCGAGCGCGTGACATTTCCGCGCGAGCGGATAGACGCCATCCTGCCCGAGCATGAGGCCGCGATCCCGGCCGAACGCGTGCCGGTGCCGCGCGAGCGGGTGGCCGTCGCCCCGCCCGAACATGTAGCTGCCATCCCGGCCGAACATGTCCCGCTGCCGCGCGAGCGGATCGCCGCCGTCCCGCCCGAATATGTAGCTGCGATC
>PMAF01000130.1 GCA_003152455.1 Hyphomicrobiales bacterium | reverse complement strand
CCAAGGCCGGCCACGTCATGCTCGACACGCCGGTCAGCGGCACCGGCTCGCAGGCCGCCAATCGCGACCTGGTTTTCTACGCCAGCGGCGATTCCAAGGCGATCGCCAAACTCAGCCCGATGTTCGGCACCTTCGGCCGCCACGCCTACGACGTCGGCGATTTTGGCAACGGCAGCAAGATGAAATACGTCGCCAACCTGCTGGTCGCCATTAACAACGTCGCCAGCGCCGAAGCCATGGTGCTGGGCATGAAAGCCGGCCTGCCGGCGCAGCTGATCTTCGACCTGATCACCCCCGGCGCCGGCAATTCGCGCGTGTTCGAATTGCGCGCGCCGATGATGGTGAAGGGCAACTACAAAGACGCCACCATGAAGATCGACGTCTGGGACAAGGACATGCGGGTGATCGGCAACTACGCCCGCAAGATCAAAGTGCCGACGCCGATGTTTGATGCCTCGAAGCCGGTCTACATCCAGGCGATGAAAAGCGGGTTCGGCGCGCAGGACACCGCCGCGGTCTGCGCCGTGCTGGAGAAGCGGGCAAAGCTGAAGCGCAAGAAGCGCTGAGTTGTCGTTACCGGGCTTGGCCCGGTGACCCCGCTTCGGAAGGCACAGTGCCCACCTAAGCGAGATGGCCGGGACAAGCCCGGCCATGACAGCGAATGATCAACGTACTTGCCTCACACCTCTGCACCTCTGTAGCCTCCCGCCCAACAAAACAATCTTGCGGGAGGATGCGATGGCCGCGTTGCAGCAGTTGTCGGAAATCCGCGATAACATGCGGATCGATTGGAACGTCCCGATCACCATGGACGACGGCTTGCTGCTGCGCGCCGACATTTTTCGCCCGGTGAAAGAAGGACAATATCCCGTCCTGCTGACCTACGGCCCCTACGCCAAAAACGTCGCCTTCCAGGACGGCTATCCGAGCGCCTGGAATATCATGGCGGAAAAACATCCCGACGTGACCGCGGGATCGAGCAACCTCTATCAGAACTGGGAAGTCGTCGATCCGGAGAAATGGGTGCCGCACGATTATGTCTGCGTGCGCATCGACTCGCGCGGCGCCGGTTGCTCGCCCGGCGTCATCGATCATTTCTCGCCGCGCGAAACGAATGATTTCTACGACTGCATCGAATGGGCGGGCGTGCAGCCTTGGTCGACCGGCAAGGTGGGCCTAAACGGCATTTCCTATTACGGCATGAACCAGTGGCACGTGGCGTCGCTGCAGCCGCCGCATCTCGCCGCCATATGCGTGTGGGAAGGCTCGGCCGATTGGTACCGCGACATGACGCATCACGGCGGCATCCTCTCGACGTTCTGGGAGAACTGGTACGACATGCAGGTCAAGGTCGTGCAGTACGGCCTCGGCGAAAAAGGCGGCCGCAGCCGCGTGCACGGCGAATTGGTGTGCGGTCCGGAGACGCTGTCGGAAGCGGAGCTTGCCAAGAGCCGTTCCGACTTCGGCGGCAATATCCTGCGCCATCCGATGGACGACAAATATCACCGCGACCGCTCGCCGGTCTGGGAAAAGGTAATCGCGCCGCTGTTCTCGGCCGCCAATTGGGGCGGCCAGGGCCTGCATCCGCGCGGCAATTTCGAAGGCTTCGCGCGCGCCGGCTCCAAGCAGAAATGGCTGGAGGCGCACGGCATCGAGCACTGGACGCATTTCTACACCGACTACGGCCGCGAGCAGCAGCTGCGCTTCTTCGACTATTTCCTGCACGGCAAGAAGGACGGCTGGGCAAAACAGCCGAAAGTGCTGTTGCAGGTACGCCACCCCGGCGAGAAATTCGTCGCCCGCGCCGAAAACGAATGGCCGATCGCACGCACGCAATGGACCAAGTTCTACCTCGATCCCAAATCCATGGCGCTCGCGCCCAAGAAACCTTCCGGCAGCGCCAAGCTTGCCTTCGAAGCGATGGGCGAAGGCCTCACCTTCCTCACCCCGGCGCTCGAGCACAAAACCGAAATCACCGGACCTTCGGCGCTCAAGCTGTTCGCCTCCTCTTCAACCAAGGACGCCGACTTCTTCATCGTGCTGCGCGTGTTCACCGGCGACCTCAAGGAAGTCGTGTTCCAGGGCGCCATCGATCCGCACACGCCGATCGCACAAGGCTGGCTGCGCGCTTCGCATCGCAAGCTCGACAAGAAATTGTCGCTGCCCTACCGGCCCTATCACACCCACGACAAGAAACAGCCGCTGACCAAGGGCAAGCCGGTCGAACTCGACATGGAGATCTGGCCGACCTCTATCGCGGTGCCGGCCGGCTATCGCATCGGTCTTTCGGTGCGCGGCAAGGACTACGAATATGGCGGCGCCAGCGGCGGCAAGCTGTCGAACTTCAAGAATGAGCTTACCGGTTGCGGGCCGTTCCTGCACAACCATCCGAAGGACCGGCCGCCCTCGCTCTTCAACGGCACCACAAACCTGCACTTCAGCGGCGGCAAGGCGCCCTATCTGCTGCTGCCCATCATCCCGCCGAAAAAACAGGCAGCCGGAAAACGGCGCAGGCGCAATTGACGCATCGGAAGCCGCGAATGGCCTCTCCCCGGAGTGACTGAAAAACACCCACGGTCATTTAGGGTGTTCATTTCCGTCGAACCTCATGTAAGCTTCCGGCAACCTTCGAATTAACAGAAGGACCAGAGGGGGAAATGAATACACAGTTCTGGGTCATCCAGGCCTTCAATGGCGTATCCTATGGCGCGTTGCTGTTCCTCGTGGGCAGCGGCCTGTCGTTGATTTTCGGCGTCATGCGGATCGTCAATCTTTCCCATGGCGCCTATTTTCTATGGGGCGGCTACATCGCGCTGTCCGTCATCGCCGCCACCGGGTCCTGGGCGCTGTCGATTCCGGTCGCCGCCTTGGCGGTCGCGCTGATCGGCATCGCCATGGAGCGGCTGTTCCTGCGCTCCGAAGGATTCGAATATCTGCGCAATGGCGTGATCGGGCTCGGATTGGGCGTCATGGTTGCCTTGGCCGTCACCGCGGCCTGGCCGCATTTCATTGGCGGCGGTTGGGCCCAATTTGGCGCCGTCACCGTGGTCGCCGCCATCGCGGCCTATTTCGCCTTGAGCCGCATCTCGCTCGTGCCGATCGACAACGACGTGTTGCGCCAGGTGTTGCTCACCGTCGGCTTCGCCTTTCTTTTCCAGCAAGGCGCGCTCGACATCTGGGGCGGCAACAACATGGACATCACGCCGCCCGCGGTGCTGTCGCGGAGCGTCGTGATCGGCGGCATCTACTTTCCGGCCTACCGGATATTCATGATCGCGCTCGCCGTCGCCATCGGCGCGGTGCTGTGGCTGGTGATGGAGCGGACCCGCATGGGCGCCGCCGTGCGCGCCACCGTCGATGACGCCCAGATGGCGCGCGGCGTCGGCATCGACACCAACCGCGTCTCGATGTTCGTGTTCGCGCTCGGCGCGTTTCTCGCCGCCATCGGCGGCGTGACCGGCGGCGCCTTTCTCGGCATCTATCCCGGCCTCGATTTCGAGATGCTGCCGCTCGCCTTCGCCGTCGTCATCATCGGCGGCATGGGCTCACTCGGCGGCGCCGCCATCGGCGCGCTGGCGGTCGGTCTCGCCGACAATTTCGGCAAGGCGCTGTTTCCGGAAGTCTCCTACTTCACCCTCTATGCGCCGATGGTGCTGATCCTGGCGATCAAGCCGACCGGCCTGTTCGGCCGCGAGTGAGCGCATGACCCAGACCATGAAAATCGTGAGCGTCGCTGCCGTGCTGGTGGTGCTCGCCGTCATCGTCCCGCACTCGAGCTCGTTCGTGGTGCTGCTGACGACGCGCGCGATGTGCTTCGCCATCCTCGCGATGAGCGTCGATCTCCTGCTCGGCTTCACCGGACTCTCGTCGATGGGGCAAGCGGCCTATTTCGGCGTCGGCGCCTACCTGACCGCGATCCTGGCCGCCAAGTTTCATTTCGGCTTGGGCTGGGATTTCTGGCTGGTGGTGCTCATGGGCATGGCGATCGGCGCGGCGCTGGCCGCGCTGTTCGGCCTGTTCGCGATCCGCGCCAGCGGCGTCTATTTCCTGATGATCACGCTGGCGCTCGGCCAGTGCGTGTGGGGGCTCGCCTATCGCTGGAATTCGCTCACCGGCGGCGACAACGGCATCAACGTCACCAATCGGCCGAATTTCGGGCTTGATCTTACCAACGAGCGCACGTTCTTTTTCCTGGTGTTCGCGTTTTTCGCCGCCAGTTTGATCCTGCTTTACATCCTGGTGCGCTCGCCCTTCGGCCGCAGCCTGGAGGGCATCCGTGAGCGCGAACTGCGCATGCAGATCCTCGGCTACAATACCTGGCTGCACAAATACATCGCCTTCATCATCGCCGGCGCTTTCGGCGGGCTGGCCGGCGTGCTGTGGGCGCACACCAACGGCCTGATCAGCCCGGAGACCGTGGTGCTGACCACATCGGTCGACTCGCTGCTGATGGTGGTGCTCGGCGGCGCCGGCACCCTGGTCGGCGCCGCGATCGGCTCGGGCATCGTGTTCGCCTTGCGCGAATATCTCTCAACGCTGGTGCCGTGGTGGCAGTACGCGCTGGGCGGGGTCTACGTCCTCACCATCCTCTATTTGCCGACCGGCCTGATGGGATTTCCGGCACGGCTGCGCCAGATCCGCGGCGCCTCGACCAAAAACCCGAGCAAATCGGGAGACGCAAAAAAACTGGCATCCGCGCCGTCCTGAACGGGACGCGGAAACAACAATGGAGAACGACCATGACGAGCAGACTACCGCGTAAGCTAAATCCGCTGCTGCTAGGGAGCGCGCTGGCGCTCGGACTGAGCCTGGCGTCGAACGCGCAGGCCGAGGAATTGCGCATCGGGTTCATCGCGCCGGTGACCGGCATCTTTGCGCAAATCGGCAAGGACATGACGGACGGCTTCCAGCTCTATCTGGACCAGCACGGCGGCAAGCTCGGCGGCGCCGACGTTAAATTCATCGTCGAGGACGATCAGGGCAAGCCCGATACCGGCGTGATCAAGGCGAAAAAGCTGATCCTCCAGGATAAGGTGAATATGTTCATCGGCGGCTTGCTGGCCTCGACCGGCTACGCGCTGGCGCCGGTCAGCACCGCCGAGAAGACGCTCTATATCTCCTCGATCTCGTCGGCCGACGACCTCACGCAACGCCAACTCGACAAATATCCTTATTTTGCCCGCACCAGCTGGACCTCGTCGCAGCCGGAGCAGCCGCTCGGGCAATGGGCCTGCGATCAGGGCTACAAAAAGGTCGTCACGATCGCGGCCGATTATGCCTTCGGATATGAATCCGTTGGCGGCTTCCAGAAAGTGTTTGAGGATTGCGGCGGCAAAGTCATCCAGAAAATCTGGCCGCCGCTCGGCACCAAGGATTTCGGGCCTTACATCCCGAACATCAAGGCCGACGCCGACGCCATCTTCTCGTTGATGGTCGGGCCGATGGCGCTGCAGTTCCCCAAGCAGTTGCGCGCGGCGGGCATCAAGAAGCCGATCACCGCCGGCGGCACCAGTTATGACGAGTTCGTGCTGCCGTTCATGGGCGACGAAGTGATCGGCGACGTCTCCGCACTTCACTACAGCGCGGCGATCGAAACGCCGGCGAACGAAGCTTTCGTAAAGGCCTACCGCACCAAATACGGCAAGGTGCCGTCCTACTACTCGGAAAACAACTACACCACCGCCATGTGGCTCGACGAAGCGATGAAGCAAGCCGGCGGCAAATACCCCGGCCCCGAGAAGTTCATCAAGATCATGGAGGGCATCAAGCTCGACGCGCCGCGCGGTCCGGTCAGGATGGACGACATGCGCAACCCGATCGAGAACGTCTACATCAAGAAGGTCGAGAAGAAGAAGATGTTTGGCTACGACAAGGCCGAGCTCTGGAACACGGTGATCAAGACCTATCCGGCCGTCAGCCAGTTCTGGACCTACGGCAAGGAAAAGTTCCTCAAGCAGCCGGTCTATAGCCGCGACTTCCCGGCCTGCAAGTACTGCGAATAGCAACGGCAAAAACCGGGACTCCTTCGCCGGGGTCCCGGAAACTCTTGGTTCGGTCAGAGGGTTGAATGACTAGCGCAAGCGCGATCGGCGACGCGCCCGTTCTCGAATTGAAAGGGCTGTGCAAGAGTTTCGGCGGCCTGCAGGCCACGCGCAACGTTACGCTGCGCGTGATGCCGGGCGACCGACAGGCCATCATCGGCCCGAACGGCGCCGGCAAGACCACGCTGTTCAATCTCATCACCGGTATTTTCCCGGTGACCTCGGGCCAGGTTCTGCTGTTCGGCCAGGACGTTACCAGCTGGCCGAGCCACCAGCGCACCGCGCTCGGCATGGCGCGCACGTTCCAGGTCACCAGTTTGTTTCCGAAATTGACCGTGCTCGACAATGTTCTGCTGGCGATCAAGGGCTTGCGGCGGTCGAAGTTCGTGATGTGGCGTTTCTTGTCGTCCTACAAGGACGTCTACGACAAGGCCTACCAACTGCTCGAAAACGCCGGCTTCCTCGACCGCAAGGACGCCGAAGTCCGCAATCTGTCGCACGGCGAGCAGCGCCAGCTCGAAATTGTTCTGGGGCTGGCCAGCGACCCGAAGATTCTTCTGCTCGACGAGCCGGCCGCCGGTCTGTCCTCGGGCGAGTCGACCGAAATGGCCGAGTTCCTGATGAAGCTCGACCCTGGTCTGGCGATCCTCTTGATCGAACATGACATGGACGTCGTGTTCGACGTCGCCTCGCAAATTTCCGTTCTGCACTTCGGCGAAATTCTGGAGACCGGCACATCGCAACAAATCCATTCGAGCGCCAAAGTTCAAGAAATCTACCTGGGCACGGATTGATTCATGGCAATTCTCGAAGTCCAGGACATTCACACCTATTACGGGGACGCCTACGTCCTCCAGGGCCTGTCTTTGCAACTGGAGCAAGGACAAATTCTGGGTCTGCTCGGCCGCAACGGCGTCGGCAAGTCGACGCTGGTGAACTCGATCGTCGGCTTCAACCCGCCGCGCCGCGGCAAGATCGTGTTCAAAGGCGACGACATCACCGGAAAACGGTCGTTCGAAACCGTCCGCAGCGGCATGGGCCTGGTGCCGCAGGGCCGCCGCGTGTTTCCAACGTTGGGCGTGGAAGAAAACCTGCTGGTGGCCGAGCGCAATCCCGACCGGCATGGCTGGAATCTCGACCGCGTCTACAAGCTGTTCCCGCGCCTGCACGAGCGCCGCCTACAGCGCGCCAAGACGCTGTCCGGCGGCGAGCAGCAGNNGCCGCGCGCTGATGACCAACCCCGATTGCCTGATTATGGACGAGCCGTCGGAAGGGCTAGCGCCGATCATCATCCAGGGCCTCTGGGAAGCCATCGGCAAGCTGAAGGAAGAAGGCATGTCGATCCTCTTGGTCGAGCAGAGCGCGCACCTCGCCCTCAAACTGGTCGATTACGTGCACGTCATGAGCAAGGGCCAGGTGGTCTATTCGGCCAAGCCGGAAGCGCTCAAGGCCAACGACGAGATCAAATCCAGTTATCTCGGCATCTGACCGAAGTCGCGTGCCGCGACGCTAAGCCGCAACCGGGCTTTACAGACTGGAATACATTGGCGGATGATGGCTTTGGCTCGGTCCGCCGTCCTTGCAACGACGGTTCGAAAGTAGCCTTATGAATTCGGTGTTGAATTCGCCCGTGCCGGGTGGTCAAAACCGGCCGCACGAAGCCGCTCAAAATGTTCAGCCCCGCTAGGGGCGATCGAGGGAGGACTGCGATGTCTCGTAAAGTTACCCGCCGCAAATTTATGGCCGCAACGGCCGCCGGTGCTGCGCTGGCGACGTTCAAATTCCCGTCGCCGGCCATCGCCCAGGCCGCACCGTTCAAGCTCGGCTTGCTCACCATCAAGACCGGACCGCTGGCGCAAGGCGGTATCCAGATGGAACAGGGCGTCGTTACGTTCCTGAAGGAGAAGAACTACACCTTCGCCGGCCGCAAGGTCGATTTCATCTCCGCCGACACCGGCGGCAATCCGGCCGGCACCAAGACCAAGGCGCAAGAGCTGATCGAGCGCGACAAGGTCGACGCCATCCTCGGCCCGCTCGCCGCTTTCGAACTGCTCGCCATCTCCGACTATGTCGCGCAGCACAAGACACCGATGCTCAGCCTCGCCGGCGCCGATGATATGACCCAGCGCAAACCGAATCCTTACTTCCTGCGCCCATCGGCCTGCTCCTCTCAGGCGATGCACCCGATGGCCGACTTCGCAGCCAAGGAGCTCAAGCTCAAGAAGATCGTCACCATCTCCGAGGACTTTGCCTTCGGCTACGAACAGATGGGCGGCTTCCAGCAGACCTTCGAGGAAAACGGCGGCAAGATCGTCAACAAGATCTGGCCGCCGCTTGTCACGCCCGACTACACGCCCTTCGTCGCGCAGATCGCGGATTGCGACGGCGTGTGCCAGGGCTTTGCCGGCTCGAACCCGCTACGCTTCATGAAGACATACGCTGCGGCCGGGCTCAAATATCCGGTGGTGACCGGCGAAACCGGTGGCGACGACGCACTGATGCGCGCCTTCGGCGATGAAGCGCTCGGCATGTACAGCTGCTGCCCCTATACGCTTGACCTCGCAACCGACAGCAACAAGCGCTTCATTGCCGCGATGCAGAAGGACTACAAGGTCGATCCGGGCTTTTATGCCGCCGGACTTTATGTCGCCGCCGCGGTGGTTGCCGCCGGCCTGGAAAAGGCGAAGGGCAAATCCGACGACAAGGAAGCTTTCGTCAAGGCACTGCGTGCGGTCGATCTGGAGGACACGCCGCGTGGCCCGATCAAGTTCGACCACCTCGGCAACGTGATCGGCGACTTCTACGTCCGGCGCGTCGAAAAAGTGAACGGCAAGCTCGCCAACAAGACGGTCAAGACCTACCACAATGTGAGTCAGTTCTGGACCTACGACGAAACAAAGTTCCTGGCGCAGCCGGTCTATTCGCGCAACTATCCGCCGCTCAAGTCATAATATAACCCGTTCCGCGGGCGCCACGACGGCGCCCGCGGATTTTTACGCATGATCCCGAATAGTGGGAAGCGGTTCACGGAAGAGATCGTGCGCATACAAAAAGCGGCGAGCGCGGGAACACTGCGGCTATGAATTTTTGGCTGGTGCTGACGGCCAACAGCGTCACGTTTGGCGGATTGCTGTTTCTGCTGTCGGCGGGCTTCTCCCTGATCTTTGGGCTGATGCGGATTCCGAATTTGACGCACGGCTCGCTGTTCATGCTGGGCGCCTATGTCGGCGCCACTTTCGTCGTGGGCCTGCTCGGCTTCCAATTGAATTTCTGGCTGGCGGCGATCCTGGCAACGCTGGCGGTGGCCGCGGTCGGCGCATTGGCCGAACGGCTGCTGCTGCGCCGGCTGCCCGGCGATCAACTGGCACAGGTGCTGGTGACGCTCGGCTTGTCCTTCATGGCCGCCGATTTCTGCCTGATGGTGTGGGGCGGCGACCCGCTCAACATCGCCACGCCCGGTGGACTTGGCGGATTCGTCCGCTTCGGCGTGATGGTGTTTCCGGCCTACCGGCTGGCGATCATTGTCATCGCCATCGTGGTCGCCGTCGGGCTCTGGCTGCTGCTCGACCGCACCCGGCTCGGCGCCATGATCCGCGCCGGCGTCGACGATCCCGACATGGCGCGCGTCGTCGGCATCCGCGTGTCGCAGCTTTTCACCGTCGTTTTCGCGCTCGGTGCCGGCCTGGCGGCTTTCGCTGGCATCATCGGCGGGCCGATCCTGTCGGTTTATCCCGGGCTCGACCAGGACATGCTGCCGCTCGCACTGGTGGTCGTCATTCTCGGCGGCAGCGGCAGCCTGCTCGGCTCGTTCGTCGGCAGCATCATCGTCGGCTTTATCTATAATTTCGGCCAGGCGCTGCTGCCGGAGCTCGCCTATTTCGTCTTGTTTATGCCGATGCTGCTGGTGCTGCTATTGCGCCCGCAGGGCCTGTTCGGCAGGCACGTGCCATGAGCGCGCGCCTCATCGCCCTCGGCATCGCGTTCGCAACGCTTGTCACCGTGCCCTATTGGATGCCCGGCGACTATTACATCAATGTTGCCAGCCAGATCCTGTTCTACGCCATCTTCGCGCTCGGCCTGAACGTGCTGGTCGGCTATGCCGGGCTGGTGTCGCTCGGCCATGCCGGGCTGTTCGGCATCGCCGCATACGCCACCGCCTACATGCTGCAGACCGGATACGGTCACACCGCGGCGATCGTTGTCGCGCTGATCGTCGGAATAGCCTCGATGGCGGTTTATGCCGTGCTGTCGCTGCGCTCGACCGGCATCGGCTTCATCATGATCACGCTGGCGCTGGGCGAAATCCTGTGGGGGCTGGCCTATCGCTGGATCAGCCTGACCGGCGGCGACAACGGCATCAGCGTGCGCACCCGCCCGGAGCCGTTCGGATTTTCGCTCGCCTCGCCGAATACGTTCTATTACACGACGCTGATCATTTTTTTGCTGTCGGTGGCGGCGATGGCGGTGCTGGTGCGCTCGCCGTTCGGCGCCTCGCTGATGGGCACGCGCGATCAGCCACGCCGCATGAACGCACTCGGCTATCACGTCTGGATGATCCGGTTCTATGCCTGCTTGGTGTCCGGCTTGTTGACCGCCGTATCCGGCATCCTGTTCGTCTACTACACGCAGTTCATCAGCCCGCAGACGCTGGCGCTCACATCCTCGGCCGAGGTGCTGCTGATGGTGATCTCCGGCGGCGCCGGCACGCTGCTCGGCCCGATCGTCGGCGCCACGCTGGTGGTGGTGGTCAAGACCGTGGTCTCTGGTTTCATCGAGCGCTGGAATTTCCTGCTCGGCGCCGTCTTCGTCGCCATCGTCATCCTGATGCCTGAAGGCCTGGTGCCAGGCAGCGCGCGGCTGTGGCGGCTGGCGTGGCGCAAGCTGAACGCGCCCGCTAAAACCGCTGCGACGGAGGGCGAGCCATGAGCGTGCTCACCGTCACCGGGCTGTGCAAATCGTTCGGCGGCCTGCACGTCACCACCGACGTCGATCTCAATGTCGAGCCGGGCGAGCGCCGGTTGATCATCGGCCCGAACGGGGCCGGAAAAACCACGCTGTTCAACCTGATCACCGGCGAGATCAACCCCGACAAAGGCTCGATCCATCTGTTCGGGCAAGACGTCACCAAGGTGCCGAGCCGCCGCCGGCCGCATCTCGGCATGGCGCGCACCTACCAGATCATCACCCTCTTCCCGCGCGACAGTATCGTGCACAACGTGTCGCTGGCGCTTTTGGGACTGTCGCCGCTGCGCTGGAACCCGATCATCGACATGAAGCGGCAGGGCCATATTGTCGAGCACGCCCGCGCGGCGCTGGAACGGGTCGGGCTCGCGCATATTGCCGAGCGGCCGTTGGCACAAACCTCCTACGGCGAGCGGCGTCGCGTCGAGATCGCCATGGCGTTGGCGCAAAACCCGAAGCTGTTGCTGCTCGACGAACCCTTTGCCGGGCTTTCCATCGACGAGCGCCGCGACGTGCAGCAGTGCCTGATGGCGATCCCGCGCGACGTCACCATGGTGATGATCGAGCACAACATGGACGTGGCGCTGGAATTTGCCGAGCGTATCACGCTTCTGCACTTCGGCGAGGTGATCTTCGAAGGCAACCGCGCCGAAGTGGTGGCCGACCCGCGGACCCGGGAGGTCTATCTTGGCCACTAGCGCGCTCAGTCTGAAAAATATCGACGCTTACTACGGCGACAGCCACGTGCTGACCGACGTGTCGTTCGAGCTCGGCGAGGCGCGCATGCTCGGCCTGCTCGGCCGCAACGGCGCCGGCAAGTCGACCTGTATGAGCGTCACCATGGGCCTGCTGGCGCCGCGCCGCGGCGAGGTCGTGGTGTTCGGCGACAAGGTGACCGGACTTTCGCCCGAGATGGTCGCGGCGCAGGGCGTGGCGCTGGTGCCGCAAGGCCGCCGCATCTTCAAAAGCCTGACTGTGCGCGAAAATCTCATGGTCGCCGCGCGCAAGCCGGACGCCGGCAGCAAGCACGCGCCGTGGATCGCCGAAACCGTATTTGCGATGTTTCCGCGGCTCGCCGAACGTCATAAACAAATCGCCGCGCATCTGTCGGGCGGCGAGCAGCAGATGCTGGCGATCGGCCGCGCGCTTATGGGCAATCCGCGCGTGCTGCTGATGGATGAGCCGTCGGAAGGGCTGGCGCCGCAGATCGTCGCCGAGGTGATGGCCACCATCCGTAAGCTGAAGGAAAGCGGATTGTCGATCGTGCTGGTCGAACAGAATCCCCGGCTCGTTTTCGACGTCGCCGACGACATTGTTATCCTCAACACCGGCCGCGTCGCGGTGGTGTCCACGCCGGCGCAACTCGACAAGGACGGCGTCGATCTCACCCAGCATCTCGGCGTCTTCTAAAACAAAAAGATACGAAAGGATCTTCGCAATGGCGATCTGGAACAAATACGCGAACACCGTGGCGCGCAAGCACGGCAAGCCGGGACGCGAGGCGCGGCCGAAGAGCGTCACCATCGACGCCCACACCCATATCGCCGTGCCGGCGGCCGCCGCCTACATCAAGCCGCATCTCGACCTGAGCACCATTCCGCTCGGCCATTTCTCATCGGCGGTGACGAAAGAGGTGAACGCCAAGCAGGAAGCCGACATCCGCGGCTGCATGACCGGCTACGACGAACGCTTCGCCGCCATGGACAAGATGGGCGTCGATATGCAGCTCGTCATGCCGCCGCCGCCGCAGTGCTATCACACCGTCGCGGTGGAATACGCGGTACCGGCCGCGCGCATGGTCAACGACGGCGTCGCCGAATTCGTCGCCAAGCACAAGGACCGCTTCATTCCGACCGGCACTGTGCCAATGCAGGACGGCCCGGAGGCCGCCAAGGAGCTCGAGCGCTGCATCAAGCAGCTCGGCTTCAAGGGCGTGGAAATCCTCACCAATGTCGCCGGCAAGGAATTGTCCGATCCCGCCTTCGCGCCGTTCTGGAAGAAGGCCGAGGAACTCGGCGCGCTGGTCATCATCCATCCCAATGGCTTCACCGAGGGCCAGCGGCTGTCGCGGTTTTATTTCAACAACATCATCGGCAATCCGTTCGAGACCACTCTCGCGCTGCACTATCTGATCTTCGACGGCGTGCTGGAGCGCCACCCGAATCTGAAGATCTACGCCATGCATGGCGGCGGCTATCTCGGTGCCTACTCCGGCCGCATCGATCATGCCTGGGGCGCGCGCTCGGACTGCCAGGCCGATCTGCCGAAGCCGCCGGGCGAATATCTCAAGAAGATTTACTTCGACACCGTGGTGTTCACGCCGCTGCAATTGGAAGCGCTGGTGAAGACCTTCGGCGTCGATCACGTCATCATGGGCACCGACTACCCGTTCGACATGCTGGAATTCGATCCGATCGGCCACCTCAATTCGGTCGAAAGTTTCGACGCGACAACGCGCGCGGCGCTCGCCGGCGGCAATTTGAAGAAGCTGCTGAACCTGTAATCGTTACGCCCGCAAAAAATCCAGCACCGCGGTTTCAGCGATCACCGCGCTTTCGGTTGAGTGCAGCCCGGCGCGGGTCCGCTCTTCCTGCGTTTGGGTCGCCTGTAGATAGGCGCCGAGATGGCGCGCGCGCTCGATGATGCGGTAGTTCTCAGCGACGCGCGCCGCCTCGTAGCGCCTGAGCGCCGCCGGCACGTCGGGCTCGGCCTGTAGCGCCTGCACCAGCGCGGCGGCGTCGTCCGCCGCCTTCGATACGCCGGCGGCCACATGCGGGCGCGCCACGAAAGCGGCATCGCCGAGGATCGCCACGCGGCCGAACGCCATGCGCGGCGATTCCAAATCGTAGATCGGCTGCAGGATCGGCTCGTCGATCAGCCGCACGATCTGGCGGAACTGCGGGCCCGCCAGCCGTTCGGCATCCGCCCGCATTTCGGCGACCGCCTCGCGCCGGATCAGCGGCGGCGGGATCGAGACCGCGTGGGTGGTGCCGCGCTCGTCGGTCAGCAGCCATGGCAGTTTGGTCTTCTCGTCGGCCGGCCGGTACCACACCACGTTGAAGCGGCGGTGGCCGGGCCGCAGATCGTTGTCCGGCCCCGCCACCGGATAGCCGAGCAACTGCTCGCCCGGCGGCAAAGTGAATGCCATGTATTCGAACAGGTCGCGATGGGTGTCCGGCGGAATGGCGTCTTCCGCGATCAAGGCGCGCCAGGCGCAATAGCCGGCATAGAGCGGCACGGTCTCGGGCAGCGCCTGGTGGCGCACGGTCGAGCGCGTACCGTCGGCGCCCACCAGCAGATCGGCCTCGATCGCCTCACCGTCGGAAAACCGCGCCAGCACCGAATGGGCGCCCGCCTCGAAACCGGCGAAGGCGCGTCCGCGGTGATAGCGCTCGGGCGAGAACGCGTCGCGCAGCAGCCGGTAGACGCGTTCCCAGGCGGTCAGCACCTGCGGGCAGCGGATTTCCTCGGTGACGCGGCCTTGGCGGTCGAGGATCTTGCGGGTGGTGATCTGCACGCCGAGCGCGTCGGTTGCCAGCCCCAAGCGGCGCAATCGCTCGATCAGCTCCTGCTGGGCGACGATGCCGGCGCCGCGGCCGGACAGTTCGCTCTCGACGCGTTCGTAAATATCGACGGTCCAGCCGGACCGGCGCAGCATCAGCGCGCTCAGCAAGCCGCTCATCGAGCCGCCGATGATAACCGCTTTAGGCCCCGGCAATGGACGCGTCCTCAATCTTTCCGTTTACCGAAATATGCTATATATGACGGCAAATAGCACCGGAGAAATCCCCATGGCATTGAGCATGCTCGACAAGGCCGCCGAGAAAAATGACAAATCGCAATGGCTGGCGGAGCTCTCCGCCGAATTCGAGCGCGAGGCCAAGAACCCGAATCCTTGCGTCGGCTCCACGCTGCTTTCGGAAACCGAGCGCACGCGAGTATGGATCATCCGTCTCGCCCCCGGCGAGCGCATCGGGTTCCATCGCCATGTGCTGGATTATTTCTGGACCTCGGTTAACGGCGGCCGCGGCCGGCAACATGTGCATGATGGCACCACGGTCGAATACACCTATGCGCCGGGCGAGACGCGGCACGAGACCTACGGCAAGGGCGAGTTCAAGGTGCACGATCTGGAAAATCTCGGCGACCGCGAGATGGTGTTCATGACCGTCGAATTCAAAGACAGCGCCAACAAGCCGATGGCGTTGCCCGCCGGCGTCCGCCCGCAAGCCGCCGCCTGAGCAAGCGATTTCCCTTTAGCGCCCGCCCCGGTCCATGATCCGGCGGCGGGCGTTTCATATTGCCGCAGGTGGGCGGGTTCGGTTGATCGATCAATGGGCTAGCCAAGCCGCCGGGCATCCTGCAAACTGCCGCGCAANNTTCGACACGCAGATCGCGACCATCCGCATCGTGCCGCACGATGCTGCGCCGGTGGCCGTCCCTACCACGCGATCCGCCTAATCGAATGCGCCGGTTGAAAGCGGCATGGATATTACCTGGGATCTGCTGGCCAACGCGATCGTCGNNATGCTCGATATCGTCAACATCGCGCATCCGGCCTTCATCATTCTCGGCTCCTACATCGCCTATTTCATCAATATCGATTTCGGCATCGACCCGATCGTGGTGAGCATCCTCGTGCTGCCGGCGTTCTACGCGCTCGGCGCGCTGGTCTATCAGGTTTACTATTTGTCGTTCGAAAAACGCGGCCAGGAATCGCTGCGCGGGCTTGCCTTCTTCTTCGGTCTGCTGTTCGTCACCGAGGTGTCGCTCATCTTGGTGTTCGGCGTCGACTATCGCTACGTCGAAGCCGCCTATATCGGTCCGAGCATCCATATCGGCTTGATCGAGCTGCCGCTGCGCATGCTGGTGCCGTGCGGCGTAGCGCTCGTGCTGTTCGGCGCGCTCGAGCTGTTCGTGACCCGCACCTTCATCGGCCGCGCGATCAAGGCGGTATCGCAGGATCAGCTCGCACTGCAACTGATGGCGGCCGATCCGATCCGCATCAAGCGCATCGCTTTCGGCATCTCGATTGCAACCGCCTCCATCGCTGGTGCCCTGCTCGTCATCATTCAACCGGTCGAGCCCTCTGTTGGGCGTGATTATATCGGCCGGGTTTTTGCGATCTGCGTGCTGGGCGGGCTCGGCAGTCTGCCGGGAACCTTGATCGCCGCCCTGTTGCTCGGCGTGGTCGAGAGTCTGACGGCAACCTTTTACGGCCCCTCATGGGCGCCGGCAGTAGCGTTCGGCCTGCTCCTTGTGACGCTGGCCTTCCGGCCGGCCGGACTCATGGGACGGTAGCCTCGTGAACACACTGTCATTCTCCGCAATCGCCACGGCAGTCGGACTTGCGGTCCTGGCTTTTGCGCAATGGCTGGGGCTCGATTACTTTTATTTTGCCGGCTACACGATCCTGCAGTTCATCGTGCTGGCGACAGCCTGGAATATTCTCGGCGGCTATTGCGGCTACGTGAATTTCGGCACCGCGGCGTTCTTCGGGCTCGGCGCCTACACGACGGTTTTCATGTACAAACTCTATCCGCTCCCGATTCCGCTGCTGATGCTGATGAGCGCGGTCGTGTGTGGCATTGTCGGTTTCGGCATGGGCTATTTGACGCTGCGGCTGCGCGGCGCCTTCTTCTCCATTGCCACGCTGGCGATGGCGGTGGTGGTGCAGACGCTGGTGATCAACTGGGACTTTGTCGGCGGCTCGCGCGGCGCCTACATACTCCACCCGGAAAATTTGGAATTTGCCGGACTCAAGGTCAACTACATCGTGTATCTGTTCGTGCTGATGCTCATCCTGGCGGTTGTCGCTCTGGCGTCGGCGCGCGCCATCGAGCGTTCGCAACTGGGCTTCGGTTTCGCCACGATCCGCGACGACGAACTGGCGGCGGAAGCCTGCGGCGTGCCGACGCTGCGTCTGAAACTGATCGCCACCACGCTCTCCGGCGCCTTCATGGGCATGGCCGGCGCGCCGTTTCCCTATTACATCGGCTATCTACAACCGCAGTCTGCCTTCGCTTTGGACTATGCGGTCAATTCCATCGCCATGCCGATGATCGGCGGCACTACCAGTTGGGTCGGACCGCTGGTCGGCGCCGTTCTGCTCGGCTCCGCCCAGCAATATGCCACGGTGACGATCTCCTCGGCGGTTAACCTGTTGATCGTCGGCCTGATGCTCGTTGCCTTTGTCATCATCGCTCCGAACGGTCTGATCGGGCTGGTGCAGAAGCGCTTGCGCCGGGGCCCGCCATGACCGCGCTACTGCACGTCGACAATATCAGCAAGCGGTTCGGCGGCTTCGTCGCGCTCGACGGCATCGATCTCGAGGTGCAGCCGGGCGAGCGGCTCGGCCTGATCGGGCCGAACGGCTCGGGCAAGAGCACGCTGGTGAATTGCATCTGCGGCACATTGCGCAATGAAACCGGTTCGGTGCGCTTCGACGGCCAGGTGATAGACGGGCTGGCCGCCCATCAGCGGACCCATCGCGGCGTCGCCCGCAGTTTCCAGCTGCCGCGCCCGTTCCACAGCATGTCGCTGGCCGACAACCTGCGCATTCCCCTGCTCTACACCGTGCGCGCACGAGAGGGGATGCTGCACGCGCATAGCGACCTCGGCGCACGCTGCGATGAGTTGCTCGACCTGGTCGGGCTGGCGGCGAAGGCCAAGCAAATTCCGCGCGACCTCACGCAGGTCGAAATGCGCAAACTCGAGCTTGCGCGCGCCATGGCGGCGGAGCCGAAGCTGCTGATTGCCGACGAATCGATGGCCGGACTGTCGCATTCCGAGATCGACGATATCCTGGCGCTGCTGCTGCGGCTGAACGAGCAAGGCATTACCGTCATCCTGATCGAGCACATTATGAGCGCGGTGATGAGTTTCTCGCAGCGGCTCGCCGTGCTGGTTTCGGGCAAGAAGATCGCCGACGGCAAGCCGGAAGACGTCGTGCGCGACGAACATGTGGTGAGGGCATACATTGGCCAGTAGCATCACCATCGAAAACGTGCACGCCGCCTACGGCGCGGTGCGGGTGATCGAGAACGTCTCGCTCAGGGCCGATGCCGGCGAGACGGTGGTCCTGCTCGGCACCAACGGCAACGGCAAGAGCACGCTCATGAAGTGCATCATGGGAATCGTGCGGCCTGCCTCCGGCAGCATCGTCGCCGAGATCGACGGCGAAAAACACAATCTGGTCGGCCTGCAGACGGAGCAGATCGTCGATCTCGGCATCGCCCTGGTGCCGGAGGGACGCCGGCTGTTTCCCAAATTGACGGTCGAAGAAAACCTGCTGCTGGGAGCCTTCCGCAAGAAGGCCCGCGCGCAGATTAAGGGCAACCTCGATTTCTGCTTTGAGGCCTTTCCGCGCCTGGCCGAGCGGCGCCGCCAGCTCGCCGGCTCGATGAGCGGCGGCGAGCAGCAGATGCTGGCGCTCGCCCGCGCATTGATGCTGGCGCCGCGCATCCTGCTGGTGGACGAGCCGTCGGTCGGGCTGGCGCCGCAACTAGTGAGCCGCACCATCGACGCCATCAAGCAACTGAAGGATCACTATCAACTCACCGTTTTGATGGCCGAGCAGAACTTCACGCAAGCCATTCGCATCGCCGACCGCGGCTACGTCATAGTGCACGGCAAGATTGCCTTCGAAGGCCGCTCGGCCGACGAACTCAACAACAACGACCTAATCCGCAAGTTTTATTTGGGAATGTAGATCCCGCATGCCGGGCCGCGCGAAGCGCGCACCCCGAATAACGGACAAAAAAAACGGCGCGGAATTTCTCCCGCGCCGTTTTTATTCGCCGCAAGGGCTGGCGTTAGTTCGCCGCCTTCTCGTAAGGATAGATCGCTTTGCCGGTCGCCAGTTCGGGCGGCGAGAGTACGGTCTGGTAGCTCATGCCCTTCCATGTCTCGAGCCCGGCGCCTTGCTTGATGTCGTGATACTGCACTTGCATCCAGCGCGCCTTCGCCCACTCGCCATCCTTGCCGAACTTGATGTCGCCCATCACCGTCTTGAAGGTGTGGCTGCGGATGTAGTCGGCGATTTTACCGTCGTCGAGGCTCTTTGCCCCCTCGACCGCTTGGCCGAGGATGTCGATATAGGCATTACCCCAGCCGCCCAGGTAATAGCCGAGCGGATCGATTTTGAGCGCCGGAGCGCGCGACTGATACTTCTCGAAGAACGCCTTCGTCTGCGGGAACATCAGCTTGTCTTCCGGCACCCAGGTCTCGTAGTTGATGATGCCGTTGAGCGCCGGCCCAAGCTTGGTCTTGAACACGGTGGCCTGCAGTCCGACCATGGCGCCGCCGAATACCTTCGGCTTCAGCCCGATCTCGTGGGCCGCGAGCACCATGCCGACCGAATCGAGCGGATAGGAGCACACCACCACGATCTCCGCCTTGCTCGCCTGAATTCCGCGGACGACGGGCGAGAAGTCGGTGGTGGATGGCGGATAGGTCTTGTCGTAAACGACCTTGAAGCCGAACTTCTTCGCGTTCTCGCGCGCGCCGTCACAAGAGTTCTTGGAGAATTCGGCATCGGCCGCAGCGAGCGCGATCGTCTGCGGCTTCGGGTTCTGTGCCGCCGCGACCTGGAACAAGCCCTCGGTGAAGGTTGTCTTCGGCGTTTGGCCGCTCGGCAGCGAGGAGAAGTAGTTCGGATAGTGGAATTCGCTGTTCACCGCGAGTCCGAACAGGCTGATGAAGACCTTCTTCTTCTGAATGACGATGGGCATCGCCGGCGCGATCATATTGGTGGCGTAGGGGCCAAGCACGAGGTCAACTTTGTCGACGTCGAGCAGCTTGGTGTAGATGCCAGGCACCGTCGAAGGATTGCTCTGGTCGTCGTAAAAGACGAGCTTGACCGGACGGCCGAGCAGTCCGCCCTTGGCATTGGTCTCTTCTTCCCAGATGTGCATGCCAAGCAGCGCCTGGTTGCCGTTCGGTCCGAGCGGACCGGTCAGCGCCATGCTGAAGCCTATCTTGATCGGCTCCTTGGTCTGCGCCTGGGCTGAGATCACGACCATCGCGCAGACCGCCATGGTGACACTCGCCGCGGCGATCCAGGTCGACAGTCGGGATTTGAAACGATGCATCATGTTGTCCTCCCTGAAAAACTTTGTTTTTTTAGGTAGCTTGATTNNCAGGGCCGGGCGCAATGGTCCATTGGCCAAATGGGCCGAAACCGCCCGATGGAGCGGGCGATTTTAGGCCGCCGGAGCCAATTGGGATGCCCACACCGATCGGCCGCGCCTCACCGGTGGGACGTCACACCCCCTCCACCATGATGGTCTCGACCTCGCCGGCGCCGCTGCGCCGGAATGCCGCAGCCTGGTCGTATTCCGGCGACTTGAAGCAGGCCGCCCCCTGCTCCAGGGTCGGAAACTCGATCACGATGAAGCGGCTGAATTTGGCGGGGCCCTCCATGATCTGGAAACGTCCGCCGCGCGCCAGCACCTTGCCGCCGAACTTGGCGATGATGGCGGGCACCAGGTCGGTGTATTTCTTGTACTCGACCGGGTCGTTGATTTTCGAACGCGCAACCCAATAAGCGGGCATGTGTATCCTCCTGGACAGTGTCGTTGCGTTGACTGAGACTGACGTCGCCTTCTCTCCCCAACATCGGTCATAGTGCCATGCCGCGCAAGATCGTCGACATCTCGGTGCCGCTCGAAAACGATGTGGCCGCCGACCCGCCGGGTTACGGCGCCAAGATCGAATATCTCGATCACCAGGCGACCGCCGCCGACGTGCTCCGGTTTTTTCCAGGGTTGAAAAAAGAAGACCTGCCCGACGGTGAGGGTTGGGGCTTCGAGTGGGTACGGCTGTCCACCCATTGCACCACGCATCTGGACGCGCCCTATCACTTCGCCTCCACCATGGACCACGGCAAGCGCGCCATCACCATCGACGAAGTGCCGCTGGAATGGTGCCTGCAGCCCAGCGTAAAGCTCGACTTCCGCAAGTTTCCGGACGGCTATGTGGCGACGGCGGCGGACGTCGAGGCCGAGCTCAAGCGCATCGGCCACACGCTTTCACCGCTTGAAATCGTCGTGATGAACACGTCCGCGGGCGAAGCCTATGGCCGCCCCGATTATGTCGCCAAGGGTTGCGGCATGGGGCGCGAGGCCACGATGTATCTGCTCGAGCGCGGCGTGCGCGTGACCGGTACCGACGGCTGGAGCTGGGATGCGCCTTTCATCCACACCATGAAGAAATACGCCGAGACGCACGATCCCAAGCTAATCTGGGAAGGCCATCGCGCGGGGCGGGAAATCGGCTACTGCCATATTGAGAAGCTGCACAATCTCGAAGCTTTGCCGGCCAAAGGCTTCATGGTGAGCTGCTTTCCGGTGAAGGTGCGCGGCGGCTCGGCCGGCTGGACGCGGGCGGTGGCGATCATTGACGCTTGATTGACGACCGCTGCGAGCGATAGCATCGTCGCCACAATAACAAGGCCGGCAGGCCGCCGGCCAAACGGTGTTTGGGGGGATTCCATGGATCGACGCCATTTCGTTGCCGGTAGTGCCGCCGCGGTTGCGGCTCTCAACGTCCGCCCGTCGTTCGGCGCGGATGCTTATCCGAACCACGCCATAATACCGCAAGTTTGAGTTCGATCCGGCGCCGCTGGTCCTCGGGCTGGTGATCTCGCCGATCCTGGAGCAGAGCCTGCGGCAATCGCTCATCATGTCGAACGGCAATTATCTGATCTTCTTCAGCCGGCCGATTTCTGGCGGACTGATGATCGTGAGCATCTGCTTGCTCGCGCTGTCGGCCTCCTCGTTCCTGCTCAAGCGCGCCGACTGGCGCGCCAAGCTGGCCGAGGCGGAAGCGGGCGAAATCGAGAAATAACGGCGCAGACTGCGCGGCTTGCCGCTTTTCAGGATCACGCGTTGCGCGCGTGCTGCGCCATGGCGATCAGCGCCGATCCGCCGAACACCATATTGATGCCGACCAGGAGCCCGATCGCCCACGCCGCCGTACTCGGCAGACCGGCGAACACCAGCGCGGCCAGCACCAAGTCGATGATGCCGCTCATCAGCATCCAGCCCCAGCGGCCGGACAATTCGCGCTTGTGTTCGAGCGCGAACATAATCGATGCGACGCCCTCGATGACGAAGAATACGACGACCACGATGGTGAGCGAGAGCGCCCCGCTGACCGGCCGCGCCAACAGCAAGCCGCCGACTACGACGGCCAGCACCGCTGAGATCAGCGACCACCAGAAGCCCGGCGCTTGGCGCATCCAAAATGTCGTGAACAAGCCGATGACGCCGCTGACCAGAAAAAGCCAGCCCAGCACGATCGTCACCGCCAAAGTTGCAATCGGCGGTATCAAGATCGCGATGACGCCTAGCACGACCAGCGCTATGCCTTCGGCGAGATAAAGCTTCCAATGTTCGTGCAGCGCGTTCGCGACCGCGCTCTGAATTTTGGCGATATCAGGTTGACCGGTGGACATGGCAATCTCCTCTTGCCCCGCGCCATCATAGCCGCTTTTAAGGCCACCGGAATGGCGTCGGGCGAAATCTATTTCTCCACCCAATCCGCGCATTTTTGCACGGCGGCTTCGGCGCCCCAGGGCATGATCGGCACGGTGGAGGTCGAATTCTTCGGCGAACCCTCAATGATGCGGTCGCTATAGACCATATAGACCAGCACGTTGCGCTTGGTGTCGCAGCCGCGCACGATCTGCATCTTCTTGAAGAACAGCGAGCGGCGTTTGCGGAACACATCCTCGCCTTGCGAGAATTTCTCTTTAATTTTGATCGGGCCGATCTGCCGGCATGCCAGCGAAATGTCGGAGACTTCCTCCGCCACGCCAATCCAGCCCTTGATGCCGCCGCGTTCCGGGACGGTGAAATGACAGGCCACCCCTTCGACCTCGGGATCGTCAAGGCCATAGGTGGCAAGCTTGTCGTTCGGCGTCAGCAGCTTGAACACCGTCGAGCGTTTGAAGATGAGGTCAGGCTCGTCGGCTGCGCGCGACGGCATTGCACTCAGGGAGACGCAGCCGACGATGACCAGTGCGAAAAATGCGCGCAAGAAACCCTCCATGGTGTTTCCTGCGAGATAGGAACTGCGGGGACCCGGCGGAAGGGGCGCGGCAAACGCCCCTTCCCTTGTCGCTAGTGGGTCCAGGGGAACAGATTGGCCGGGAAATCGGCGGCGGAGCGCCGCGGCCGCTCCTTGCGGAAATCCGGCCGCGGGCTGGACTTCGGCTCGACCACCTTACGGTAGAGATGCCAGGTCGCGTGCCCGAGCACCGGCAGCACCACCGTCAGCCCGAGGAAAAACGGCAGCGAGCCGAGCGCGAGCAGTACGGCGACGATCAGGTCCCACGCCGCCATGACCAGCGGATTTTCCGCAACCGCGCGGATCGAGGTAAGCAGCGCGACCGCCGCACCTACGTCGCGGTCGAGCAGCAGCGGAAACGACACCACGCCAATCGTCAGCACGACGACGGCAAAACAGAAGCCGACGGCATTGCCGACGACGATTAGGTTCCAGCCGGCCGGCGTGGTCAGCACCTCGTGGATGAAGCTCGCGAACGATGCCGGCGGCGCGTAGCCGAAATCCGCCACATAAATCGCGTTGGCGATGGCGAGCCAGACGCCGACGATTAGCAGCAGCAGAAGGCCGAGCGCGACGATGGCGCCGATCGACGACGAGCGCAGCACGTCGAAGGCGTGCGCCGCCGCTCCCGGCAATCCGGCTTCGCGGCGGCGGCTCAACTCGTAGAGGCCTAGCGCCGCCAGCGGTCCGACCAGCACGAAGCCGCTCACCAGCGGGTAGAGCAACGGCAGGATCGAATAGCCGAAAGCGAGCCGCGCCAGCACCAAACCGATGATCGGATAGATCATGCAGAGGAACATGGCGTGCGTCGGCATCGCCATAAAATCGTCGACACCCTTGGCGAGTGCGTCTTTGAGATCGGCAAAGCCGATACGCCGAATGGACGGATGCGCCGGACTGACGCCGGCGCCGAGCAGGATATGCGAATGTGCCATGATGGCCTCCTGAAACCCGGTGTTCAGGTGGACGCGGCACGCGCCGAGATGACAAGAAACCTTTCGCCGGCTCCGGTCGTCCCAACGAGCCACGAATGCTTAACTCAATAGGGCGGGAGCCGTTCCTCAAAATCGCGTGTGCGGACCGCTCACGCCCATAGCCGCTCGTTTTCCAGGCCCTTGTAGAGGCCGGCGACATAGTCGCCATAACCGTTGAATATCAGCGTCGGCCGGCGCTCGCCGGTGCCAATTACTTCCTCGGTCGCCTGACTCCAGCGCGGATGCGGCACCGCCGGATTGACGTTGGCCCAGAAGCCGTATTCGGACGATTGCAGCGCCTCCCAATAACCCTTCGGCCGTTGTTCGACGAAGCTGAAACGCACGATCGACTTGATCGACTTGAAGCCGTATTTCCACGGCACCGCCAGCCGCAATGGCGCGCCGTGCTGCTTGCTCATCGCATGGCCGTAGGCGCCGGTGGCCATGAAGGCTAGATCGTTGGTCGCTTCCGCCATGGTGAGGCCTTCGACGTAAGGCCACGGAAACCAGGTCATCCGCTCGCCGGGCGCGACTTTCGGATTGGTGAAGGTTTCCATGCGCACGAATTTGGCGGAGCCGAGCGGCTTGGCGAAATCGACCAGTCTGGCAAGCGGAAAACCGGTCCAGGCAATCGCCATGCTCCAGCCTTCGACGCAGCGGTGGCGGCAGGTGCGCTCCTCCAGTGTCATCTTGCGGATCAGGTCGTCGATGCCGATCTCGAACGGCTTTTCTACCAGGCCGTCGATCTTCACCGTCCACGGCCGGATCGGCAGCAGTTGCGCCTGCTCGGAGACTTCCTTCGAGGAATTGAATTCGTAGAAATTATTGTAGTGGTCGTTGATCTTCTCGTCGGTGATCGGGCGATCGAGAACGTATTTTTCGTTGCGCTTGGCCGGATAGAGATCGGCCGTCGGGTCCGCCAGCTTGGCGAGGTCTTCGACGCGCTGGGCGGCGGCGGCGCGCGGCAGCAAAGCCATCGCGCTCGCGCCGCCCGCCAGAAATGCCCGCCGGTTGAAGACCAAATGGGCGGGCGTGGCGAGGCGTTCGGGAATTTCCCAACCGCGGCGGCGGATGACGTTCATGGGCAGAGTGACCTCTAGGAATCGCGGCTAAGAGGTACGGCGGCCCGCCTTCACGGGCAAGTCACGGATGCGGGAGCAGGTCTACTCCGCCGCCCGCCGCGCCGCGATGATCTGGTCGGCGGTGCGGCCGGTGAGTTCGGCCATGTGGTCGAACTTGAAGGCGAACGAGCCGACGCCGGCGGTGGCCGAGCGCACCTCGATGATGAGATCGCCGATTTCGGCTTCCGCCATCTGCGCGCGCACCGTGTCCCAGCCCGGCCAGCCCTCGCGGGTATCGAAGCCGAGGATATGCCCGCGCCGGCCCGCCAGGATGGCGTTCATCTTGGCGGTGGCGTCGGTCGGGCAGACGATCTCGACCAGATAAATCGGCTCCAACAGCACCGGTTGGCACTGCGGCAGACCTTCGACAATGCCGATGCGGCCGGCAATGCGGAACGCCATGTCGGAGGAATCGACAGTATGGTAGGAGCCGTCGATCAGCGCCACCGCGATATCGACCACCGGGAAGCCGAGCGGGCCATGCTTGAGCCCGTCGAGCACGCCCTCTTCCACCGCCGGGATGTAATTGCGCGGCACCACGCCGCCGGTGATCTTGTCTTCGAACTTGAAGCCCGAGCCGCGCGGCAGCGGCTTGATCTCCAGCATCGTGTCGCCGAACTGGCCATGGCCGCCGGACTGCTTCTTGTGCCGCCCGCGCACGGTGACCGGCTTGCGGATGGTTTCGCGATAACCGACCGTCGGCGGCCGCGTCGAGACCGGCACCGCGTATCGATCGCTCAGCCGCTCGGCCGCCACCCGCAAGTGCATTTCGCCCTGGCCCCAGATCACCACTTCGTGGTTCTCGGCGTTGTGCACGACGCTAAGCGAGGGGTCCTCTTCGGTGAGCTTGGTGAAGGCGGCGCCGAGCTTGACGTCGTCCTTGCGCTCCTTGGCCTGCACCGCCAGCGCCAGCACCGGCGCATAGGGCTTCACCTCGGTGAGCGCCTTAGGTGCCTGCTTGCCGGCCGACAGCGTGTCGCCGGTCTTGGCATGATCGAGCTTGCCGAAGGCGACCGTCTCGCCGGCCAATGCCTGCCCGCGTTTGTCGAAGTGCTGACCCATAACCTTGAAAACGCCGGAGACCCGGCCGGCCTCGGCTTCCGGCGTATTGAAAGTGGTGCCGTCGCCGGCCTGGCCGGCGAGCAGCCTCGCCACCGACATCTTGCCGCCGTGCGTGGTGTGGAAGGTCTTGAGCACCAGCGCCAGCGGATCGTTGCCGGCCTTGGCGCCGAGCCGCGCGACCGTCTCGGCCACGCCGGGCGCTTCATGACGCAGCGCCTTGAGCAGGCGCAGCACACCGTTCGAACGGGTGGCGACGCCGAGCAGCACCGGCACCACCAGGCGATCGCGCAATTCCTTGGCGAGATCGTCGAACACCTTGTCGCGCGGCGGCTGGATGTCCTCAAGCAATTGCTCCATCAGCTCGTCGTCGTGATCGGCCAGCGTCTCCAGCATGGTGAAGCGCGCTTCCTTCTCCCGATCGAGATCCTCGCCCTTGAGCTCGATGACTTCGGACGCCGCCTGCTCCTTGTAGACATGGGCACGCTCGAGCGCGAGATCGACAAAACCGGCGATAAGGTCGCCGTTCCAAATCGGAATCTGGCGCAGCAGCAGCGGCACGCGCGAGGCCGGCTGCAGCAGCTCGAGCGTCTCACGCACGCGCTTGTCGGCCTTATCGATCTTGTTAAGGAAAAGGAAGTGCGGGATGTTGTGGTCTTCCAATTCGCGCAGGATCAATTGCAGCTGCGGAACCTTCTTCTCGTCGGCCTCGCAGACCACGACCGCCGCGTCGACCGCCGGCAGTACCGCGCGCATGTCATGGATGAATTCGATCGAACCCGGGCAGTCGATGAAGGTGTAGCTGTCGCCCATGAAAGTCGTAGTGGCGACCGAAGCCTCGACACTCATCTTGTGCTGGCGGGCTTCCTTGCTGGCGTCGCCGACGGTGGTACCCGCATCCACCGTGCCTTGCCGCTGCACCGCGCCGGTGCGCGCGAGAATTGCTTCTAACAGTGTGGTTTTGCCGCTTTGAAACGGGCCCACCAGCGCGATGCACCGTGGACCCTTATTTTTTATGACGTTGGGACCCGTGCCGTCTTGTCCCATAAATACCTCCCTTTACCGGCCGGGAGGTCGGACCAAAATCCCGGCCCTGTCACGGCATCGTCTCAGGTGAGGCCGGGACTGGCAAGGGCGGAATGTTGGCATTCCGGGGCGCGGGCGATAGCCGGCGAACCCGGAATCCAGATCTAAGCAAAGTATCCGTTTCTGGATTCCGCGTCCTACGCTACGCATGGTCCCGGAATGACGCTAACGCGTCACTTCAAATTCCCGCANNAGCCCGAAGGCCGTGCCCTGCACCACCGCGACGCCTTCGGCTTCCAGCAACTCGGTGACGAAGTCCTCGTCGGTTGCCAGCTTCTTTCCGGTCGATGCGGTCTTGCCCATGGTGCCGGCGCAGGACGGATAGACATAGAACGCGCCCTCCGGCGTCGGGCATTTGATGCCGTTGGCCTGGTTGAGCATCGACACCACCAGGTCGCGCCGTTCCTTGAAGATCTTGTTGTGCTTGGAGATGAAGTCCTGCGGCCCATTGAGCGCTTCCACCGCCGCCCATTGCGACACCGCCGCCGGGTTCGACGTCGATTGCGACTGCACCATCGCCATGGCCTTGATCAACGGCTCGGGCCCGCCGGCATAGCCGATGCGCCAGCCGGTCATGCAATAGGCCTTCGAGCAGCCGTTGATGGTGAGCGTGCGCGGATAGAGCGACGGCTCGACCTGCGCCGGCGTGGTGAACACGAAGTCGTCGTAGACCAGGTGCTCGTACATGTCGTCGGTCATCACGTGCACATGCGGATGCTTCACCAGCACATCGGTGAGCGCCTTCAGCTCGGCGCGCGTATAGGCCGCGCCCGAGGGGTTCGACGGCGAGTTGAGCAGCACCCATTTGGTCTTCGGCGTGATCGCGCGTTCGAGCTGCGCCGCCGTCAACTTGAATCCGGCTGCCATCGAGGTCTCGACCGCCACCGGCTCGCCGCCAGCCAGCAGCACCATGTCGAAATAGCTCACCCAATAGGGCGCGGCGAAGATCACCTCGTCACCCAGATTGAGCGTGCAGATGAACGCGTTGTACAGCACCTGCTTGCCGCCGGTGCCGACCGTGATCTGCGAAGCCTTATAGTCGAGGCCGTTCTCGCGCTTGAACTTCTTGACGATGGCGTCCTTGAGCTCGGCGATGCCGTCCACGTTGGTGTACTTGGAGGCCCGGCCGTCGCGGATCGCCTTGATCGCCGCCTCTTTGATGTTGTCGGGCGTGTCGAAATCCGGCTCGCCGGCGCCCAGGCCGATGACGTTGCGGCCGGCCGCCTTGAGCGCACGCGCCTTGTCGGTGACGGCAATGGTCGCCGACGGTTTGACGCGCTTGAGCTGGTCCGCGAGGAAGGCCATCGAAAGCTCCGAATCTGGGGTCTGCCGTACTCTTTATAGTGTCGTAATCGGCCAAAACGGTGACAGCAAGACGCAAAAATCGATGCATTCATCAAGGCTGTTGATGATCTAACCCTCCCTTAATGCTGCCCTGCTAAACCCGGTCCCCGATGGCCGGATTCATTGACATTCTGCGCTCCGGAAGCTGGCTGACCCGCGAGCGGGTGCGGCTGGTCGGGCTCGCTTTGCTCGCCGCTTTCGTGCTCGGCGCCGGCTTCCTGATCGCCACTTCGAACGGGCTCAACGACCGTTTCGGCCGGCCCCTCGGCACGGATTTCTCCAACGTCTATGCCGCCGGCAGCTATGTGCTCGACGGCGAGGCCAGTGCGCCGTTCGACCCGCCGCGCCAATATGCCCGCGAGCAGGCGATCTTCGGCGAGGCCACACAATTCTACGGCTGGCATTACCCGCCGTTCTTCCTCGGCCTGGCGGCGCTGTTGGCGGCGATGCCTTATTGGCTGGCGCTGATCGTGTGGCAGGGCACGACGCTCGGGCTTTATCTGCTGTCGATCCGCTCGATCGTTCCCCCTCCTCTGCCGGTAACGGGAATGAAGAGCGACCATTTCTGGGTCGTGCTGGCGCTGGCGTTCCCCGCCGTGTTCATCAATCTCGGGCAGGCGCACAACGGTTTTCTCACCGCCGCGCTGTTTGGCGCCGCGCTTGTCATGCTCGAAGAAAGGCCGATCCTCGCCGGCGTACTGATCGGTTGTCTGGCGTACAAGCCGCAGTTTGGCCTGTTGATCCCGCTGGTCCTGATCGCGACCGGACGCTGGCGCGCCTTCGCTTCCGCCGCCGTCACGGTGGCGATAATGACGCTCGCGGTCACGTTCGCATTTGGACTCGATGTTTGGAGCGCGTTCTTCGCCACCGGCAAGTTCACCCGCACCGTCGTGCTCGAGCAGGGCGGCACCGGCTGGTACAAGATCCAGAGCGTCTTTTCCTGGGTGCGCATGTGGGGCGGCGGCATCGCGCTGGCCTACGCGGCGCAAGCCGCAATCACGCTTGCCGTTGCCGCGGCGCTTTGCTGGCTGTGGCGCAGCCGCGCTTCCTACCCGCTCAAGGGCGCCGGTCTGCTGATCGGGACGCTGCTGGCCACGCCTTACAGTCTCGACTACGACCTGATGCTGCTGGCGCCGGCAATCGCATACCTCTCGGTCGACGGATTCGCGCGCGGCTTCGGCCCTTACGAGAAAACCATTGTGGCCGCCCTGTGGATTGTTCCGCTGGTCGCCCGCTCGGTTCCGCAGGCCACGCTGATTCCGCTAGCAGTTCCAACGATGTTGCTGGCGTCGGTATTTTTGTTGCGGCGCGCCATGCATGAATACGGCGCGCCCGGCCTTTGGCAATTTGCCGCGCGTCCCCTAAAATAGCGCTTCAAGAGCCGAGCAACGGCCGCCACCGCAACAGGGAGCACGCTATGCAGCTTTCGGCCGAGCAGCTTCGAGCCTTTGACGAACAGGGCTATGTCTTCTTCCCCGATTGTTTTTCCGAGGAAGAGATCGCGCTGTTGCGCGTGGAAGCCGAGAACATTCTCAAGCTCGATCGCCAGGAAGTCTGGCGCGAGAAAACCGGCGCCCCGCGCACCGCTTTCGCCGCGCACACCTTCAGCGAGGTGTTCGGCCTGCTGGCGCGCCATCCGCGCCTGGTCGAACCGTTGCGACAATTGTTCGGCGAGGAAGTCTACGTCCACCAGTTCAAGCTCAACGCCAAGGCCGCTTTCGAAGGCGACGTTTGGCAGTGGCACCAGGACTACGGCACCTGGCAACGCGACGACGGCATGCCGGACGCGCGCGCCATGAACATCGCGGTGTTCCTCGACGAAGTGATGCCGATCAACGGCCCGTTGCTGCTGATTCCGAAAAGCCACAAGCAGGGCGTGTTCGCGGCCGGCCACGACACGCTCACCACGTCTTATCCGCTGTGGACGCTCGACAAGGAGACGGTGACGCGGCTCGCCGCCGATGCGGAAGACGCCGACGGCGTCGGCATCGTGGCGCCCACCGGCAAGTCCGGCTCGGTGCTGATGTTCCACGGTAATCTGGTACACGCCTCGCCGCCCAACATCACGCCGTACCCGCGCAAGATCGTTTACCTGACGCTGTGCGCCTGCTCGAACCACATCACCAAGTTCACGCGGCCGGAATTCATCGCGCACCGCGACTTCACGCCGATTGAGCCCGCCGCCGACGACGCGCTGTTGGAATACGCGCGGGCGCATCGGGTGGCGGCGGAATAATTTTTTTGTATCGAAGCGTTTGACGCGGGACCTTTGCTGCGCCGCGCCATGAATTTGGCAATGCGTTCCGCATCGCGGCCTTGTTATTGCCGGACTTTGCCTGCCCTATCGGCACGAGGGCTGCTTTGGGATTTTGAATGTACACGCTCTATTCGGATCAACGTTCCGGCAACAGTTACAAGGTCCGCCTGGCGCTGGCCCGGCTCGGCATTCCGTTCGAGCTGGTGGAAGTCGACATCCTGCAAGGCGCCAGCCGCACGCCGGAATTCCTCGCCAAGAATCCAAACGGCCATGTCCCGCTGCTCGAGGTCGCGCCCAATCGCTATCTCGCCGAATCGAACGCCATTCTCTGGTACGTCGCCGGCGGCACGACGCTGGCGCCGGAGGACCGCATCGAGCGTGCGGAAGCCCTACAATGGATGTTCTTCGAGCAGCACAGCCTGGAGCCGAACATCGGCGCTGCCTATTTCTGGCTGGCGCTGGTCAAAGGCGGGCGCGACTTGCAGCAGCACGCGCTCGAGGACTGGATGGAAAACGGCTATCGCGCGCTAGGCGTCATGGAGATGCACCTCGCCAGCACCCGCCGCTTTTTCGTCGCCAATCACTTCACCATCGCCGACATCGCGCTCTACGCCTACACCCAGGTGGCGAACCAGGCCGACTTCGACCTCGCGCGGTACCCGGCGATCCGCGACTGGCTCGCGCGCGTCGAGGCGGAAGCCGGCCATGTGGCGATGGCTTGGCAGCCGCAAGCGCTTGCTGCGGCGCAATAGGGAAACACACGCGCCGCGGTAACGGCGCCGCGGCTCTGCCGTGTCGCGCCGTTTACGTTCCATTAACCATCGTCATGAAAACGCCGCGGTTCGCTACCGGCTTTGCCGCAATGGGGTCGAAAGGGCGCCCGCATCGCGTCCCAATATGGAACGATTCAGCAGGCGAGTCGTTAGAGGATTGCCATGCCCAAGCCCATTGAAACGAACGGCTTCACGCCCCCCGCGGACCACGCACTCGGCCGCGTGCGCCGCACGGTTGCGCTCGCCCAGTTGCTCGCGACCGTCGGGCTGGCGCTCTCCACCATCGTGGCCGTCACCGTGGTGTCGATCGGTGTCGCGCGCGCCAGCGTCGCCGGCAATGTCATCGACAACGAAGGCAGCGTGTTCTCGGTGGCGTTGGTGCTCGGCGTCGTGCTGTTCATCGCCATGAGCGGCCTGACCGCCTTCACGCTGCCGGGCCACCGGCCGAAAAAGCACTAGTCCGCCTGTCCATCGATCGAGACCGGTCCGGGGCGAATTGTCGCAAGCCGGGCCGGAAGGCGGACGCTTTTACGTCGATGCATTTTTCTTCCAGCTGGCGTATCTTCCACCCAAGGGCGGCGGCGAAATAAGGTGCCGCAATGAACCAAAAGTGGAAATTTCTCACAAAGACGCCTGTCGAGTTCAGCCGCCGAACCTGGCTATTGGGCGCTCTTTTCATAGCCACGCTCGGCGTCGCCTCTTATGTCGACCTGACCGGACTGCTGGAGTATTTCAAAATCGTCAGGGGCGCGGCGGCCATGACCTTGGAGACGGGCGCCACTATTTCGGCAGGATGCGCCGTACCGTTCCTTGCGATGGGCATGGCCATTGCGGCGGACGGGTACCGAAACAAAACTAAACCCGAACAACGCGGATAACGCCGGCAATCCGATACGGACTGTCGGCCCCCCCCGCGATCCCGCATAGTTGACGCGGGGTCGATGGAGACGGGCATGCGATTCATTTTGTTGCTGGCCTTGCTGCTGCCGATGCGCGCCGCCTGGGCGGCGCCGCAGATTTTCCCCTCCTCCGCCGGCGAGCTTGCGGTCGAAACAATCGCCGGCGGCCTGGTGCATCCCTGGTCGCTCGCCTTCCTGCCCAACGGCCGCATGCTGGTGACCGAACGGCCCGGCCGCCTGCGCATCGTCACGCGCGCCGGCCAGTTGTCGCCGCCGTTTGCCGGTGTGCCGGAGGTTTACGCGCAAAGCCAAGCCGGCCTGATGGACGTGATCCTCGGCCGCGATTTCGCAACCAATCACACCATCTATTTCTGCTACGCCGAGCGCGCCGACGGCGGCGGCGGCCGTATCGCGGTCGCCAGCGCGCGGCTGGAGGACAACGGCCGGGCGCCGCGCCTGATCGCGGTCAAGACAATTTTCCACCAGCAGGGCCCCGCCTCGCGCGGCCTCAACATCGGCTGCCGCATGGTGCAGGCGAGCGACGGCAACCTGTTCGTCACCCTCGGCGATCATTTTTCCGCGGCCGAGATGGCGCAGACGCTCGACAATCACATCGGCAAAATTATTCGCATCCGCCCGGACGGCAGCGCGCCGCCCGACAATCCGTTCGTCGGTAAGCCAGGCGCCCTGCCGGAAATCTGGGCCTACGGCCTGCGCAATGCCGAAGGCCTCGCGTTCAATCCGGCCAACGGCACATTGTGGGAGCAGGAGCACGGCCCCAAAGGCGGCGACGAAATCAACATCATCGAGAAGGGCAAGAACTACGGCTGGCCCAAGGTCAGCTACGGCGTCAATTACGACGGCACGCCGGTCGGCACCGGCAAGGCGCGGATGCCGGGCGTACAGGATCCGATCTGGCACTGGACGCCGTCGATCGCGCCGTCGGGCATGGCGTTCTATACCGCCGATCTTTTTCCCGGCTGGAAGGGTAGCTTGATCAACGGCGCGCTCAAGTTCGAATTGCTGTCGCGGCTCACGCTCAAGGGCAATACGGCGGTGAAGGAAGAGCGCCTGCTGCAAGGCCTGCGCGAGCGCATCCGCGACGTGCGGCAGGGCCCGGACGGCGCGCTCTATCTGCTCACCGATAATTCCGCCGGCCGCATCCTGCGCGTGGCGCCGCAGAAGTAGCGCTATTTTCCGCGGCAGGCTTCGGCGGTGACCGGCCGGGCCGCGATCCAAACCGCCAGCGCGATCACGGCGACGCCGCCGAGCGCAAGAAACGACGTGGAGTAACCGAATTTGCCCGCGACATACCCGCCGAGCGCCGGGCTCAGCGACGCGCCGATCCCTTGCACCGTCATGACGGCGCCTAGTCCGGCATTGACGTGACCTGTGCCATTCAGAATGCACGCGACGAGCGCCGACACGACGACGCCGAGAATGCCGGCGCCGACGCCGTCGAGCACCTGCACCGGGCCAAGCGCAAACATCCCTCCGACGAAGGCGGCAAGCGCGCCGCGAACCGGCAACGCGAGGAGTGCCAGCAGGAAGACGATCCAGTATCCGCGCGCCTCGGCGAGCCTGGCTGCGAAAATCGCCACCGGCACCATGGTGAGCTGCGCGATCACGACCGTAGCACCGGTGAATGCGCTTGGATTGCCGGCGCCGGAGGCGGCCACCGATTGGCCGAGCAGAGGCAGCATCGCGGCGTTACCGAGATGAAACAGCAGCAGCGTGGCGGCCAGCACCAGCAGCGGCTTGCAGGTGATCAGCGCGGACCACGCAGACTGGCCGTCGCCCTCCTTTTCCGAAAGACCGCGCGCGGCCCGGTAATCGATGCGCTTGGAATCGATCCAGGCGATGGCGATCGCGGAGGCGGCCGCCATCACCGCCAGCACCGCGAACACGGCGCCGATGCCGAACACGTATCCCAAGGCCCCGGCCAGCACCGCCGCCGTCACGTTGCCGGCATGATTGAACGCTTGCGTGCGGCCGACCCAATGCGTGTATTGCTTTTGCCCGACCAGACCCAGCGTGATACCCGCCAGCGCCGGTCCGATCGCCGCGCCGGCAATGCCGGTGACAACCTGGGTGGCTGTCACGACGACAAAGCCCGGCACCAACAGGATCACCAGCGACGCCACCGTGATCGCCGCGTCGGCAATAACGACCAGCGTGCGTTTGGCCTTCAACTGATCGACCAGCGCGCCGAGCGGCGCCGTCGCCACCATGCCGGCGAACCCGCCGACGGTCATGACCAGCCCGATTTCCGCGGGCGACCAATGCCTGGCCTGCAGATAGATGCCGAGGAAAGGTCCCAGCCCGCCCGCCACGTCGGCCATGAAAAAGTTGACGGCGTTGAGGGCGCGCAGGGAGCTTTTCATGGTGCGTCAGAATTTGTGAAATACGAAAAACGCGCCGGCCGCGATCAGCCCGAAACCGAAGCCCTGGCTCAAGGTCAGCGGGTCCTTGAGATAGACGGTCGAAAACACCGCGAAGACCGTGAGCGTGATGACTTCCTGAATGGTCTTGAGCTGGGCCGGATTGTAGACCGCGCTGCCGTAGCGATTGGCCGGCACCGCCAGGCAATATTCGATGAAGGCGAGCCCCCAACTGATGAGGATCACGCTAAACAGCGGCACCTCCTTAAAACGCAGGTGCCAGTACCAGGCGGTGGTCATGAAAACGTTGGAGCCGACCAGCATCACGATCGGCAGCAGGTAGGGCGAAATGGCGGGCATGGTTTCCCCTCGGACGGAAGGATTGCGCAGCAAAGCCCACAATATTCAGCCGCCATGCCAATGTCATGGCGGCGTCACAGGCTTGGGCTACCCAGACAATGCTTCTGTCGTCGTTGAGTTCGAGCGATCCCTTTTTTGCGGTCTCGCCGGGCTGACCCCTAGTCTCCGGGACCGCAATTTTTTGCCCGATTGGCCGCGATTCTTGGGGCAAAAGGCGTCATCCTCGGCGCGCAAAGCAAGGGTCAGCCGTAGCGCAGCTTCAGGACGAGGATCGGCGCCATCAGCGCAAGCGTGACCGCGTTGGAGCCGATCAGCGGCCAATCATGAATGGCCAGCCCGTAGATCAGCCAGAGCACCACCCCGAGCGTGAACGCCGCCGTCGCCAGGAGTGACAGCGCGCGCGTCTCCTTCTCGCGGATGACCTTGAGCGCCTGCGGCAGCCAGCACAGCGTGGTCAGCGCGGCGCCGCTGGCGCCGACGATATCGATGAGGGGAAGCGTCGCCATGATGGCGTCATAAGGCTGATTCGGTTATCCAGTGTGACAACCCGCGAGCGGACCGAACCCATGACCGCACAAACGCCGATCCCGCCCCGCCGCCTCGCCTGCGCTCGCTGCGGCGCCGCGTTCGACTGCGGCCTTGGCGGCGACTGCTGGTGCGCCGCCGAGCCCACCCGGTTGCCGCTGCCGGACGGCGCAGCCGAGGATTGCCTCTGCCCGGCGTGCCTGCGCAAGGCGGCCGAGACAGCTCGTGATGAAGCGGAGATCGCGGCGCGCGTATCCGAGCGACGAGTGGGTCATGGCCCGCCCTTGCGGCGCGCGGCCGAACACTCATAATGCCGCTCCCCGCCAACCGGACACCGCCAACATGATCACCGAAATCGCGCAGATCGACGTCAAGCCCGGCATGGAAAACGATTTCGAAGCCGGCGTGAAATCAGCCGTGCCGCTGTTCAAGCGCGCCAAGGGCTGCAAGGGCGCGAGCCTGCAACGGTCGCACGAGACACCAACGCGCTACCGGCTGTTTCTGCAATGGGAGACGCTGGAGAACCACACGGTCGATTTCCGCGGCTCGGCCGATTTCCAGGAATGGCGCAAGCTGGTCGGCCATTGCTTCGCGTCGCCGCCGAATGTCGAGCACGTCACCGAGGTCATGCGTGGTTTCTAAGACGATGACCCGCAACCGCATTCTCACCACCCACACCGGCAGCCTGCCGCGCACCGCCAAGGTCGTGGAGCTGCTGCTGGCCGAGGACAAGAATCCGGGCGCGCAGCGCGCCGAGTTGCAGGCGGCCGTGCGCGAAGCGGTGGCGCATGTCGTGCAGAAGCAGATCGACTGCGGCCTTGACATCATCAACGACGGCGAGCAGGGCCGCACCGATTACACGGTGCATGTGCTGAAGCGTCTGACCGGTTACGAAGGCGAAAGCGCGCCGCCGATGGGCACTGGCGAGCCGGAATTCCCCGAGCTCGCCGAAATCCTCAAGCATTTCGCCACGCCGTTCCAGCACCGTCCCGCCTGCTCCGGCCCGGTCGGCTGGAAGGACTGGGCGGTGGCCGAGGCCGACATCCAGCTTGCCAAGGACGCGCTCGCGGGCGCCAAAGCCGGCGGCAACGCCGAGAACATTTTCATGACCTCGCCCTCGCCCGGGCAGATCGCGCGCTATCTCAAGAACCGCTACTACAAGAGCGACGAGGAATACATCTACGCGCTGGCCGACGTGATGCGGCGCGAGTACAAGGCGATCGTCGAGGCCGGATTCGTCCTGCAGCTCGATTGCCCGGACCTCGCGATGCTCCGGCACATGGTTTACCTCAACCTGCCGCTCGCCGATTATCGCAAGATCATCGCCGTCAACGTCGCCGCGCTTAATCACGCCGTGCGCGATCTGCCGCCGGAACGCATGCGCATGCATGTATGCTGGGGCTCGACCGTGGCGCCGCACCACACCGACGTCGAGTTCAAGGACATTGTCGATATCGTGCTGTCCGGCCGCCCGCACGCGGTGTCGTTTCCGGCCGCCAATGCGCGGCACGAGCACGAATGGAAACTCTGGCGCGACGTCAAGCTGCCCGCCGGCAAGGTCATCATCCCCGGCGTCATCGACTCCACCGTCAATACGGTNNAGTCGCTGGCCGAAGGCGCCCGGCGGGCGTCGAAGCAGTTATGGGCGAAGGCGGCGTAAGGCTTAGTTTCCAAATAGCCGCGTTGGCGTATCGACCAGGATTTTCCGCCGCTTCGCCTCGTCCGGCGTCCAGTCGAACAACAAATCCAGCAGATGCCCGTCGTCCGGCATCACGTCGGCGGCGATCGACGGATGCGGCCAGTCGGTGCCCCACATCAGCCGTTCCGGATTGGCGGCCACCAGCGCGTCGTGCAGCGCGCGGGCGTCGGCGTAATCGGGGAATTGCGTGGAGACGCGGTAAGGCGCCGAAACCTTGACGTGCGCGGCGCCCTCGCCGACCAGTCTGAGCAACGCCTGGAAATTCGGCTCGTTGACGCCGCGCGACGCCTCCACCATGCCGTAGTGGTCGACGATCACCGGCATGTCGCGCGCGATCTCGCGCAGGGTCGGCGCGGCGTCCTGCAGAATCCGCCAGTCGCAGAACACCTGCATGACCCAGCCGAGCTCGGCCATGGTCTTGCGGAACACCTCGAACACGTCGAGCCCGACGCCGCGCACGTAACCCGGCTTTTTCTCCATCAGGTGAAAGCGCAGGCCGCGCATGCCAAGTTCGTGCCAGTCCCGCAGCGTTTCCGGCGCGATGCGCGTGTCGGTAATGGCGACGCCACGCAGCCGCTGCGGATAGCGCGACATCGCGTCGAGCACCACGCGGTTGTCGTAGCCGTGCGCGTTGCCCTGCACCACCAGGCCGTGCGCGCAGCCGTTGTGATCGAGCAGAGCGACGAATTTCTCGACCGGCGCGTCGGGCGGCGTGTAGCCGCGCCCCGGCGTGTAGGGGAATTTGCCGGCCGGCCCGAACACATGCGCGTGGGCGTCCCAGGCGTCGGGCGGCGGCGGCAGGCGCGGCTTTTTCGGCCGCGCGACCGGGCCGGCGATGCGCGGCGGTTCGGAAGCCAAGATGCTACCCAAGATGAATGTTCGCTTCCTTCACTACGCCGCCCCACAGTTTCATCTGGCCTTCGACGAAGGTATGGAATTCCTCTGGTGTGTTCGGCCGCGACACGATGTTGAGCTGCTTGAAGCGCGCGCTCACTTCCGGCGACACCAGCGCCTCGTTGAGCTTGGCGTTGAGCTTCTGCACGATCGGCTTGGGCGTGCCGTGCGGCACGAACACGCCGTTCCATTCATTGGCCTCGAAGCCCGGCAACGTGTCGGACACCGGCGGGATGTCTGGCAGGCTTTCGAGCCGCCCCGAGCCGGTGTGCGCGATCGCTTTCAGCTTGCCGCCTTTGAGCAGGCCGACCACCGAGGAGCCGTTGGCGAAGAAGAATTTCACCTGCCCCGACATCACGTCGGTGAGCGCCAGTCCGCCGCCGCGATAGGGCACGTGGTTGATCTTGAGGCCGGTGACATGGCGAAACATTTCGAGGCACAGATGCTGCAGCGTGCCGTTGCCGGACGACGCCATGTTGATGCCGTTGGACTGCGCCTTGGCGTAGGCAATGACATCGGCCATCGTCGTCACCGGCACTGACGGCGTGACCACCAGGATGTTCGGCACCAGCGACACCAGAAACACCGGCTCGAAGTCCTTGCGGTAGTCGAACGAAAGGTTCGGATAGAGCGAACCGTTCACCGAGAATCCGGTGCCGTCGTGCAACAGCATGTAGCCGTCGGGGTCGGCCTTGGCGACGATGGCTTCGCCGATGGTGCCGCCGGCGCCGCCGCGGTTCTCGACGATGAATTGCTGATGCAGGATGTCGCCCGCCTTGGCGTAGAGGATGCGCGCCGTGGTGTCGGCGCCGCCGGCGGGCGGATATGGCACCAGAACGCGCACCGGCCGGTCCGGCCAAGTTTCGGAATTTGCCGCCTGCGCGTGGGCGGTGCCGGCGAGCGGCGCGGCCGCGAGGCCAGCCAATATCGTGCGACGTGTGAGTTTGGTTCCGGTCATCGCGTCCTCCCCTTGCGTTTATGTCTTTTGCCGGCAGTCTAGCACCGGGCCGCGGCGGCGAAAGGCTACCCTTTCCCCGCCGCCGGACTCGCCCCATATTCGAGGCGATGACCAAATCTTCCAACAAGCCCCCAAAAAAACCAAAAGACCCGGCGCGGCCGACGCGGGCCAAAGCCGCGCGCCCGCAATCGCCGGCCACGCCGGACGCGCTTGCCGATCTGCTCAATCCGGCGATCAACAAGGGCACCGCGGGGCTGGGTTCCGGCACCGGCGAAACCGCGAACCTGCAGCCGCCGCCGGACAATTCGTTCGACCGCCGCGCCGATTTCTCCGCCGCCCACAAGGCGCGCAAGTCGACGGCGAATGGCTTTGGCGAAGCCCCGCAACGCGATTACGAAGCCTCACCGTTCACCGGGCTCGATCCGGCTTTGGCGAACGAATTGGGGCTCGGCGACGACCAGACCGCGCCCGACCCGCATGAGAAATCCGCGCGCGAGGCCGAGCGCATTGCGCGCGGCGGCGACCCAAAATACCGGCTGCCGAAGGCCGACCTGCCGCAGCCCGGTCACGGGTTGTCGTCGATGGGCGTCGCCGCCACCGCGCAGGCGCTCGACACCTTGCTGCGCGAAGGCCGCAAGGAATTCGCCGACGCGGCCGGCGGCGGCAAGGTGTGGATGCCGCATCGGCCGCCGCGCCCGGAGAAATCCGAAGGCGGCAAGCGCTTCGTCATCCAATCCGAGTTCGAGCCGAAGGGCGACCAGCCCGAGGCGATCCGTGAATTGGTGGAAGGCGTCCGGCGCCACGACCGCACGCAAGTTCTACTGGGCGTAACCGGCTCCGGCAAGACCTTCACCATGGCCAAGGTGATCGAGGCGACGCAGCGCCCGGCCCTCATCCTGGCGCCCAACAAGACGCTGGCCGCGCAGCTCTACGGCGAGTTCAAGTCGTTCTTCCCCGACAACGCGGTGGAATATTTCGTCTCCTATTACGACTACTACCAGCCGGAGGCCTACGTCCCGCGCACCGACACCTATATCGAGAAGGAATCCTCGATCAACGAGCAGATCGACCGCATGCGCCACTCGGCGACGCGCGCGCTGCTCGAGCGCGACGACGTCGTCATCGTCGCCTCGGTGTCCTGCATCTACGGCATTGGCTCGGTCGAAACTTATTCGGCCATGACCTTCACCTTGAAGCAGGGCGGCAAGATCGAGCAGCGCCAGTTGATGGCCGACCTGGTGGCGCTGCAATACAAGCGCACGCAGGCCGATTTCTTCCGCGGCTCGTTCCGCGTACGCGGCGACGTCATCGAAATTTTTCCGGCGCATTACGAGGACCGCGCCTGGTGCGTCTCGCTGTTCGGCGACGAGATCGAGTCGATCCACGAATTCGACCCGCTCACCGGGCAGAAGACCGACGAGCTGGAATTCGTCAAGGTCTACGCCAATTCGCATTACGTCACGCCGCGCCCGACGCTGATCCAGGCCATCGCCGGCATCAAGCACGAGCTCAAAGGCCGCCTCGACCAGCTCAACGCCGCCGGCCGCCTATTGGAGGCGCAGCGACTGGAACAGCGCACCGTGTACGACCTCGAAATGATGGAAGCCACCGGCTCCTGCGCCGGCATCGAGAATTATTCGCGCTATCTCACCGGCCGCCGCCCCGGCGAGCCGCCGCCGACTCTGTTCGAATACGTTCCCGACAACGCGCTGGTGTTCGCCGACGAGAGCCACGTCACCATTCCGCAGCTCGGNNCCCTCCTGCATGGACAACCGGCCGCTGCGCTTCGAGGAATGGGACGCCATGCGGCCGCAGACGCTGGCCGTGTCGGCCACGCCCAGCCACTGGGAGATGAACGAGGCGCGCGGCGTGTTCGTCGAGCAGGTGATCCGCCCGACCGGGCTGATCGACCCGCCGGTCGAGGTGCGCCCGGCGCGCACGCAGGTCGACGATCTGGTCGGCGAAGTGCGGCAGGTGGCGCAGAAGGGCTACCGCGCGCTCATCACCGTGCTGACCAAGCGCATGGCCGAGGACCTCACCGAATATCTGCACGAGCAAGGCATCCGCGTGCGCTACATGCATTCCGACATCGACACGCTGGAGCGCATCGAGATCATCCGCGATCTGCGCCTGGGAGCTTTCGACGCGCTTGTCGGCATCAATCTGCTGCGCGAGGGCCTCGACATCCCGGAATGCGCGCTGGTCGCCATTCTCGACGCCGATAAAGAAGGCTTCCTCCGGAGTGAAACTTCACTGATTCAAACCATCGGCCGCGCCGCGCGCAACGTCGACTCCAACGTCATCCTCTACGCCGACCAGGTCACTGGCTCGATGCAGCGCGCCATCGAGGAAACCAACCGCCGGCGCGAGAAGCAGGTCGAATACAACACCGCCAACGGCATCACGCCGGAGAGCATCAAGCGCTCGATCCACGACATCATGGACTCGGTGTACGAGCGCGACCACGTGCTGATCTCGACCGGTGGCGCCGGCGCCAGCGGCGAGTTCGCCGAGGCCGCCACCATCGGGCACAATTTCGAGGCCGTGCTGGCGAGCCTCGAAACGCGCATGCGCGAGGCCGCCGCCGATCTCGACTTCGAGGAGGCCGCGCGCCTGCGCGACGAGATCAAGCGGCTGCGGCAGACCGAGCTGGCGGTGGTCGACGACCCGACCACGCGCAACGTGATGGTGACGCAGGACCCGAAGCTGAGAAGGGCCACTTCTCCCTCTCCCCGCTTGCGGGGAGAGGGTCGGGGTGAGGGGCAAGGTCCGCACAAGCCGTCATTGGACGAAATGGGCATCGCGCTCAGCCACGAGGTCAAGCCGGCGCGCAGCGGCAGCCCGCGTAGCAAGATGGGACGGCCGGGAATGCGGGGTGGGTTTAAGAAGCGGGGGCGGTAGGTACGCATGCAATGCATGGTTTGGTATTTGCAATATCAACTCCCAGTCGCTCATTCGCTTACTCTTATTTGCAGCGCGCGCGGGGCCCTACCCCAAGGAGCACCAAGCAGCCCGGCTCTCAGCAACCTATGTGCGGAAAATCTTGATTTAGCGCTTACATCAATAGCTGAGCAAAACAATTTGGTTTACACTCGATATGCTGATGACATCACGTTTTCCGGAAATTTCATTAGTTTGACATTCGTGAAAATGGCGCAAAGAGCCATCGAGGCTAGCAAATACGAATTGAACGACAAGAAGACTCTTTTAGCAAGAAATGGCGGGAAAAATATTGTAACTGGGATTTCAGTGTCGAGAAAGAGGCTTTGTGTTCCGCGCAATTTCAAAAGAACCGCGCGATCTGCCGCTCACTTTTTGCTTTGCAACGGTGTTGTATCCGAGTCCAGGCGAAGCGGCATATTCGACCCGCTCCACGTTGACCGTGTTCTTGGAAGATTAGCGTACTGGCATCAGATTGAACCAGATAACACTTTTCCTCCAGAGGCGCGCAAGGCAATTTTACAGAAACTGAACGATTTAAAGCGCGGGACAACTCCTCCATCCACCACTCGACTTAATTCCTATATGACTATATACCCATCTCATCCCATCCACTCGATGGCGTTGTCATGAGACGTCATGAAAGCGGGGTGGGATGCGGCGCCTGTGGGCGGGGCTCGTAAGCACTTTTCGTGCAATTTCCTGCAATCAACCGCGACGAGCCGCAACGGTTAACCCGTTAACCGACATACGAAAAATACCACTTTTGAAGTGCGGTGGTTCGCCCTCAGATGCACCTGAGCGCGGTATTCTGCACCTAGCTAGGTGCAATAGAGCTGCCTATGGCCGAGTTATATGGGCTGACCGACCGCTTCGTCGCCGGGGTGAAATCCACGAACGGTGCAGCGCAATCCGACTTCTTTGAACCGAAGCCGAAGTGGCGCGGCCTGGCCATTCGCGTGTCGAGAACCGGACTAAAGACGTGGTGCTTTTTCTACACATGGGAAGGCAAGCGGGTCCGCATGTCGCTGGGCGGATATCCTGCCGTCACCGTCGCGGAAGCGCATACCCGCGCGATCGAGGCGCGGAGTTATCTCGAAACAACTCCGCAAGTTGACCCGCGCGTTGCAATGACGAAGAAAAGCGCGAACGCCGTCACGGTCGCCGCACTTGCCGAAATCTATCTGACAATGCGAGCGCGCCCAAAATTAAGGAGCGCAAACAAGATTGAATGGACTCTACGCAAGCATGTGCTGCCCGTCATCGGGCATGTGGCGCTCGCTGAACTTCACAAGCGTGACGTGAACCGAGTCATTGATCCAATTGAGGCTAGTGGAAAGAAAATTGCAGCCGCCCGAACGTTTCAGATCATGCGCGCAATGTTTTCATGGGCTGTAGGACGTGGCGACCTTGACCGAAATCCAATGGAGAAGATGACGAAGCCGGAAGATAACGACCCGCGCGACCGTACGTTGACTGAGGCTGAAATTAAGGTCTTCTGGGCCGCAATACCGGATGCATGTGAGATTAAGTCGGTTGCCAGGATTCTAAAGCTTTGCCTTGTCACCGCACAACGTGTCGGCGAGGTGGCTGGAATGGCGCGGGCTGAACTGGACCTGGAGGCGCACACATGGAAGATTCCTGAAGCCCGCTCCAAGAACAAACACGCACACGAGGTACCGCTGTCACCGCTCGCCATTGACCTTATCCGCGAAGCCTTAGCGGACGCCGGCGATTCCGATTTCGTGTTTCCGGGTCTGCGCGGTATTCGGATTTCAATGAGTTGCGTATCGGGCGGCGTCATTGATGCGCGCGCCAAAATTGGCTTGCCCCACTGGACCTCGCACGATTTGCGCCGGACAGCCGCCAATTCAATGCAAGAGCTTGGCGTTCTCGACAGCATCATCGGCCATGTCCTCAATCACCGCAGTGTTACCCGCGCGACCGTTACGCAAAAACACTACACGCCGCGGATCCCGCAGCGTGAAATGCGGGAGGCCCTGGAGCTTTGGGCCAACCGATTGACCGGGATCATCAGCGACCGGCCAATCGCGGAAATTGTGCCATTGCAGAGTAAGGCGTCATGAATCAACATATTCGCCCCCGCAAGCCGCCGAGCGAAACGGAAGAAAAGATTTTCGCGGCTATCAAATCGATTCCAATGCTCAAGGACGGCGTGACCGAAGAGCATTGCCGCGCTTGGGCGAATGGTTTGAATGGGATGGCGGTCATGGCTCACATGAACCACCAACTTCCGGAAACGCAAAGGATTGGAGCTAGGCGGACCCAAGCCGAGTTGACGAAGCTATCGGATTGCGCCGAAGAGATCGCCAAGACGATTAATGGAGCGCATCGGGAAACGAACGCGCTGATTGAAGCGGCGCTACCGAAGGGCAAGAGCTTGTCGCAGTACAAGCGCGACATGGCTGACGTGTTCCGGGTCTTGCACCAAGCCGATGTTGATGCCGGCGAGATCACGGCGAAGGGTGTGAAGCCGTCCGATGAATTCGCCGCAGAGGTAACGCGAGCGGCTGCCGATGCGTTCACAAGCTTGACCGGGCGCAAGGCCGCTGCGCTTACCAAGCAGGTTCCCAACGATGGAGCGGGCGGAAGCAAAGCGCAGGATTATGGCCCGTTCCTCGATTTCCTGAATGACCTGTACGCGGCACTCCAAATTGATGCCAGTGCGGCATATCAGGCACGAAAGCTCTAAGGACACATCGCACTCTAAAATTCGATCGATTTCTCCTTTTTACGAGACGCGATTTTGCGCATACGTAAATGACCACCTGCGCTCCAGCGCGTTCAATAATGGTGGTCAAAATGTCTCCGCAAAACATTCCCGGAATCCGAGATTCTGAGCCCGATGACGGCGCCTCGGAATTGCTGGCAAAGCCTGCCGTGCTGAAATTGTTCGGCGGCACGAAGCCGATAAATTCGGCGACTCTCTATCGAGGAATGGCACAGGGGCGCTTTCCCCGTCCCATCAAAATTGGTCCCAAGACGAGCCGATGGCTGCGCTCTGAGTGCGAGGCGAAGTTGCGCGAGATCATCGCTAATCGCGCAGCCTAACGGCCAGGCGTTCGCCGCGCATAGCAGACGGGGGCTCTTTTAATCGCCGCGGAACGTTCTGAACTCGGCGGATTTTTCTTTTTTTTAGCTGTGACCTTTTGATGCTGAAAGCGAGCATGTGCCGGCCGCCGGCCGATCTTGGGATCGTTCTGCATCGTGTGGAGTGGTCCGGGCGAGGTGAGATCCGCCGAACCAAAGGAGGTACGGTCGTGACTGAGATATCAGTTCCATCCCCCCGCCAAGCCCCTAGCGCGGCCGACGTCGTGCGGGTGCTCCAGGCTGCCTATCCCAACGCCTGGGAAAAGCATCTCCGCAACCTGGGCGTAACCGCCCCGACCGACCTTCCGCCGGCGGAGCTGACCCAATTTACGAATCGCGTGTTCTGGCTCGTCCGGCAGTCCGGGATCAAAGATCCTGCCGCCTGGGTCGCGGCTAACCCGGCGCCGGTGGAGGCTACTGTGGCCGCGGCCACCGCCCCGAACCGG
>PMAF01000232.1 GCA_003152455.1 Hyphomicrobiales bacterium | reverse complement strand
CGAGCTTGCGGGCGCGGCGGATCGCTTCCGCCTTTTCCCGCGCCTTCTTTTCCGAGGGTTTTTCGTAATGGCCGCGAAGCTTCATTTCGCGGAAAATGCCCTCGCGCTGCATCTTCTTCTTGAGCGCCTTGAGGGCCTGGTCGACGTTGTTGTCGCGAACGAGAACTTGCACGCTTGCTCCTTCGTTGATTAAGGGCCGGGTTCAGGGTCGAAAGCCCCGTAATATTGGGCCTTCTGAGTCGCGCGGCTCTAGCAGAAATGGGGTTAGGAGTCCACAATTGCCCAGTCCGGCGGGCCTTCGCGGGCCCTCCGGCCGCCCGATTTTCGCAAAGGGGCCAAAGGGGCATCGAATGGCTGCGTCGCGCGGGCATGGCGGGCAGGGGCTTCGCAAGGCGGCGCGGCGCGACCTGCTGCGCCGGGCCGGCGCACTCGCCGCGGCTGCGGTTTTCGCCCCGCGGCTGGCCGCGGCCCAGACCTTTAACGCGACCACGATCAGCCAAGCCGCCCAGGAGGCCCGGCGCGACGCCGGCCGGCTTGCCCTGCGCGCCGATAACCTGCTGCGCCTGACCGTGGCCGACGGCCCGGAGCGCGGCGCCAGCGCGGTGCGCCGGTTCCGTATCGAGCAGGCCTCTCTGGCGCGCGACCTGGCCGCCATCTTCAACAGCCGCGTCAGCGAGGACGATTGGCTGCTGGTGGTGCCGACGCGTGAGCTTAATCTCGCGCTCACCATGCAGCCGCTGGTCATCCGCCTGGCGCCCACGTCGGGCGAGGTCGAGGCCGCGATCCGGCAGCCGCTGCCGCAGATCGAACCGCTCGCCGGCGACACCGCCGAGGACGTGCTGCTCACCATCGTGCTCGGCGCCTTGGGCCTGCCGCGCCATGTCGCGCTTTTCGAACAGCTTCGGAACGACCGCGACTTGGCGGCTGCGACCGAGGGCGCCGCGGGGGCCCTGAAGTCGGAGCGCTACGGTCTTGCCGCGTTCGAGCTCGAACGTTTGATGAGGGTGATGGTGCTGCCAAGCACCGTCGCGGCGATTGCCGGCGATCTCGGCAAAAACGCTGTGCGCACGCTCTACAAGTCGTTGGCGGTGCGGTTTGTGCCCTTCGTCGGCTGGACGTTATTCGACACCTGGCTGCTGGCGACGATCTATTACAACCGCGACACCACCGCGCCGGTCCTGCGCTAGAGAGGGCCAAAAAGACCCATCAAACCGGGCCTTTAGAAAGTAACCCACAGCCGAAATTTGTCCTCTTCATCCCGCGAAGTTTGGTGTAAACCTTGTCGTTTCCAGTGAAACCGTCGTGAATTGGGAACCTCTGCCGTGAACGTCCAGATGACCACGAAGCATTCGCTCGGCGCCCTCGTGACCGAGGGCAAGACCAAAAAAGTCTATAAGATCAAAGACGGTTCCGATCTGGTCGCCGTGATCTCCAAGGACGACATCACGGCCGGCGACGGCGCCAAGCATGACATCATCCCGGACAAGGGCCGCATTGCCACCGCGACCACGTCCAATGTGTTCCGCCTGCTGAAAGCCTGCGGCCTGCCGGTCGCCTTCATCGAGCAGGACAGCGAGACCTCGTTCGTCGCGCCCAATTGCAGCATGCTGCCCTACGAGGTGGTGGTGCGGCGCGAAGCGCACGGCTCTTATCTGAAGCGAAATCCGCACCTTTCGAAGGGCCAGTTGTTTCCGCATGCGCTGGTCGAGTTCTACCTCAAGACCAAGGACAAGAACTGGAAGGGCAAACCGCTAGTGGCCGACGATCCCTTCATGCAACTCACGGACGACGGCAAGCAGATCAAGCTGTTCAATCCGGCGAAGCCCTTGCAGGGGCAGGAACCGTTCCTGGTGCTGCCGGTGTCGGATGTGTTCAGCCGCGCCGACGAATCGAAAATGTTTCCCGAGATGCGGCGCATCGCCCGCCAGACTTTCCTCGTGCTCGAGAAGGCCTGGCAACTCGAAGGCGGCACGCTCGTCGATCTCAAGGTCGAGTTCGGTTTCGACGCCAAAGGCAACCTGCTGCTCGCCGACGTCATCGACAACGATTCCTGGCGCGTGCTCGAAGGCGGCGCCTATATCGACAAGCAGGTCTATCGCGAGGGCGGCGCGCTCGACGAAGTCGCCGCCAAGTACCGGCACGTCGCGGAAGTTACCGGCCATTTCCATGTACCGCGCCAGCGCATCATTCTCTGGCGCGGTTCGGAGAAGGACAAGGCTGAGGCATTTTCGGAAGCGCTCGGCAAGTTGAAGGACATGATGACCGTGGTGACCTGTTCGGTGCACAAGGAGCCGGTCAACGCGGCGGGCATTTTCCATCGCATGGTGCAGGAGATTCCCGACACGGTCGTGATTGCCTATATAGGGCGCTCGAACGGCGCCGGCCCGACGCTGTCGGCCATGTCGGCGGTGCCCGTCATTACCGTGCCGGCCAGCATCAAGGAATTTCCTGACGATCTCTGGTCGTCGTTGCGCGCGCCGAGCGCGGTTCCGGTCATGACCGTGCTGGAGCCCGCCAACGCGGTGCTCGCCGCCTTGCAGATTCTCTCCGGGCGCAATCCTCGCCTCTACGCCAAAGTGCGCGGCGAGATCGAAAGCCGGACGGTCAATACAATTCAGCTCTGACCGGAGCGGGATGGCGGGGCGACGTGGCCGCAGATAAGGCCGGCAAGCCGACAAGCGATCATCCGGCGGTGGGGCCGGCGGCTTTGTTGTTGGCGGAGGTCGAGCGGCTTCAGGCCGACCTTGGCAAGGCGCAGCGTACCATCGCCGAGCTCGAAGCGCGCGCCGACGTCTACCCGCTGCTCGACATTCTCAACCGGCGCGGCTTCGAGCGCGAGCTCAAGCGCTCGCTCGCCTACCTGCAACGCTACAACGGCGAGGCGGTGCTGCTGTTCATCGATCTCGACGGCTTCAAGGCGGTCAACGACCGCCTCGGCCACGCCGCCGGCGATGCTCTGCTCAAAGCGGTGGCGCGCGAGCTCGTCGGTCATGCGCGCGCTTCCGACGTGGTGGCGCGGCTCGGCGGCGACGAATTCGGCGTGCTGTTATGGAATCTCGGGGCAGCGCTGGCGGCGGGCAAGGCGCACAGCTTGGAAAGGCTGATCGAAACGGTGACCGTCGCGCACGGCGAGGCGCGGATTGCGGTCGGCGCCAGCGTCGGCCTGGTGCCGCTGGTCGCCGGCGCGGCGCCCGAGCAGATGATCGACGCGGCCGACAAGGCCATGTATGCGCGCAAGAACGAGCGGAAGCAGGTTTAATTCACCGGATTTTCGTATTCGCGGGCCGCATTGCCGTGCGGGATGGCATCCACCGCAGCGGTCATTGCCAGGTCATTCCCTTGTCATCGGACGGATGCAACTTGACCGCGAAACCGCGGTACGGCCTAATTGGGATGGCTGTGGCAATTGGGGGGCTTTTCAATTCCACGTGCCGTGAGGCGGTGAGGGCGCCGGTCGCGCAGGCGGCCAGTTGTACGGCGACTGGCTTCGTAAGGGACGCCATCGATCTGACGGCGGCGATGATCAACCCGCCCGGCACGGTGACCGGCGACGTCGACGCGACCGGCTGCAATATCGGTATTTATTATTCCGCCGGCCACGGCAGAGTGAGCCAAGCCAGCGTCCACGGCTCCAATTATTACGGCATCGTCAACAACGGCGCCGATGTCGACATCCTGGATTCGACCGTATCGGATATCGGCGAGAAGCCGTTCAACGGGTCGCAGCATGGCAATGCCATCTACTTCGTATTTGGCAGTGCCGCGAAAGGCGATATCAAGCGCAACTTCGTATGGAATTATCAAAAGGGCGGAATCATCGTTAACGGGTCGGGAGGCCACGTGACGATCCAGCAAAACTACGTGGTCGGCCTGGGCCCGGTGAACTTCATCGCCCAGAATGGCATCCAGGCTGGCTATGGCGCGGACACGTCGATCCTGCAGAAGTTCGTGACCGGCAATTCCTATACCGGCGCCAACCTAGCATCGAGCGGTGGCATCCTTCTGGTCGGCGGCGACTGCTACGGCGGCAATCCGACGATAAATACCGAAATTGATCAGAATGTGCTCCTCAATAACGATGTCGGTGTCTGGCTTTCAAACCTCGACAGCAGCTGCAATCCGGTGAGCACGCCGACGAACAACTCCATCAACAACAACGCGGTCATCAACAACGCGATCAACAACACCACCGGCAACGGCCCGACCCAAGGCTACCAGGCGGGCATATCGGATTCGGGCAACGGGGACGTCATCAAGAACAACGATGTCTGCGGGCTGGGATACACCCCGCCGGGAACCGCGACCGCGGCCCTGTTCGCGATCGATGTGACGTTTACGAACAGTCCCGTGGTCAAGAACAACACCACCTGCTCCAAGCCGCGCCGCGACCACGACGACGACTTCGATCATGATCATGACCGGGGTGGGCATGGACACCGGGCGCCACACAACCGGTAGCCCGATAGGCGGTCTGCCCGCTGACAAGGGATGAAGACACGGCCCCGGGGCCAAAATCCCCGGGGCTCCTTTTCATCGGGCGTGCGGTATCCGAATATTACGCGATAATATCCGGCGTGATCTGGTCTTCGATCTGACGGATCTTGTCGCGCAGCCCCAGCTTGCGTTTTTTCAGGCGCTGCACCTGGATCAGGTCGGAGCCGGGCGACATCACCAGGGCCGCGATCGCGGCGTCGAGATCGCGGTGCTCCTGCTGCAGGCGCGCCAACTGCTCCCGCAACTCGCGTTCTTCGTTTTGCGTCATCGCCACCGCGGGTTCGCTTTGCGGCGAGCCACCGGCCCCGGCAAAGCCCGGCGATTATCGCGTTTTCCACAAGCTCGTTCAAGCTATGAGAATGTCGAGGCCGATCAAAGGCTTTGGCGCCAATTGCCGCAGTGCAAAGCCGGGTGTATCGTCGCCCTTGAGATGAGTCTGCGCTACACTTATCTCGTATTGGGGCCATGGATTGAGGAGACATATTGGATGTCGATGCAATCGCACCTTACGGAACTCGAAAAAAAGCATCAGGCACTCGAGCAGGAAATCAACGACTGCCTGACACATCCCGCGGTCGATGATCTTAGGATCGTGGAACTCAAGCGCAAGAAACTACTGGTCAAGGACGAGATCGAGCGGTTGCGGCATAACGACAGCGCCAGCGTCCACTGATCGATCGGTCTTAATCGTTGTTTTTCAAGGCGCCACCCCCGGCGGAATGCTGGGACGTGGCGTTTTTTACATTTTGAATTGTACTATAGTACCCCCATCAAGAGCGGCCGGTTAACGGCCCGTATCTGGGGGAAACTCATGCGCCCGTTCACTCAAATCGCCATGCGCGCGCTCGCGGTGTTCGTCTGCGTGCTGGCGGCCGCCGGCGGCGCCTCCGCCGCAGGCTATCCCGATCGCGTCGTTACGCTGGTGGTGCCCTATCCGCCGGGCGGCGGCGTGGATTCCATAGCGCGCGTGGTGGCCGCCAAGCTGTCGGATGCGTTTCATCAGCAGGTGATCGTGGACAACAAGCCCGGCGCCGGCGGCACCATCGGCAGCCGCGCGGTCGCCCATGCCGCGCCCGACGGCTACACGCTGCTGCTCGGCCATACCGGCACCATTTCGATCAATCCCAGCCTTTACGTTCACGCCGGCTACGATCCGCGCAAGGACTTCGCGCCCATCGGCCTGGTCGCCTCGATGCCGGTGGCGCTGATCGCCAATCCGTCGTTCCCGGGAAAATCCATCGCCGACGTCATTGCCTTCGCCAAAAAGCAGCCGGGCAAGCTCAACGTCGGCACTTCATCGCTCGGCACCGGCGGCTATATGTGCGCCGAACTGTTCAAGTCGGACGCCGCCCTCGACGTCGCCATCATTCCATACAAAGGCTCGGCGCCGGTGATCAACGACCTGCTCGGCGGCCACGTGCCGGTGGCCTTCAGCGTGCTGCCGCCGGCGCTTGGCAATATCCAGGCCGGCAAGCTGCGCGCCATCGCGGTCACCAGCAAGAAGCGGTTTTCGCTGCTGCCGGACGTGCCGACGTTCGACGAATCCGGCATGCCCGGCTTCGAGGCGGTGCTGCATTACGGCCTGCTGGCGCCCGCCGGCACGCCGAAGGACATCGTCGACAAGCTCAGCGCCGAATTGCGCAAGCTGGTCGACACCGACGAGGTCAAGAATCGCATCCACTTCGAGGGCGGCGATCCGCTCACCTCGACGCCGGCCGAATACGCCGCCGACATCGACAAGGAAGAGACGAAGTGGGGCGGCCTGGTGCGTAAGCTCAATTTAAAGATGGAATAGCCTGGCTTTCGCCGGTGGTGTCGTCCGCTTGCTGGATGACACCCGCCGCGCTTGGCTGCTGGCCGAGGGCGTATTGCTCCTCGCGCACCAGCACGATGAAAGCGAGGATCAGGGCGCTCACCAGCATGGCGCCGTTGAACAGGAAGCTCAAAACAGTGCGCGCCGGCGAGGGTTTTACGTCGGCGCGGCGTCGATGCGGCAAGGTCGTGGGCAAGGGGACATCTCCATCAGGTTTTCCCCGGCAGTCCTCATTCGCAACGCAGGTCGCAACAAAACGTCCAACCGAATTATGCCGCGTAGCGGCTATCGAATCGTGACCGCCGCTGCCGGCGCTTCGCCGCCGGCCCGTCCGGCATATCGGTAGGGCGGTCCGAATTCTCTCGCTATAGGCAAAGCAAATACCGCGCCAGTTTGGAAATGCTCCTGATCGGTAAGGCTGCCAAAGGGATGCGGCAAAGCCGCCAATTTGCGGCAGATCCGATTCAAAAAGAGTCTTCTCCTTTGAAGTTGCGCAATTTTCCGCGCCAAATCGGGTGAATTTGCATTCGCCGCCGTGCGGCCATATTGTTCAGGCTGCCTTGCCGCTTCGAACCTGCATGAGGCCGTCATGAAGCATTTGCCGCCGTCTCCCTCGCGTCATCGTTTGGCCGTTCTGGCTGCCGCTTTCGGTCTCGCCGTGCTGGCCGCGCCCGTGGCGCACGCCTTCACCATCGACGACCAGAGCAACACCACCAGCAACGGCGGCGCCCGCTACGCCGATCCCGACGCGCGCTTCTCGAGCGACGGCAGCCCCACGACGATCAAGCAGGGCAACACCACGCTTCAGTTCGGCGGCCAGATGGGCTCGTTCGACCAGCGATACAATGGCAACCAGTTTTTTGATTCGATCAGCCGGCCGGGCGCCGGCCGCTGAGGTTGCCGGCGTCGTAGCCGGTTTCATAATTTTGTCGTCACCGGTCCGACGCGGGAGCGTCGCGTGCAGCATTTGCTTTACCGCTCCTCGCAATGCGGGGAGAGGGAAGAGGCTCACACTGCCTTCGCCATTTCCCGCAGCTTGAACTTCTGAATCTTGCCCGTACTCGTCTTCGGGATCTCCGCGAACACCACGTAGCGCGGGACCTTGTAGCCGGCGAGGTGCTTCTTGCACCATTGCAGCAGCTCGTCGGCGCTCGCGGTCGCGCCCGACTTTAGCTCCACGAAAGCGCAAGGCGTCTCGCCCCATTTGTCGTCGGGCTTGGCCACCACCGCGACGGCTGAGACCGCCGGATGCTTGTAGAGCGCGTCCTCGACTTCGATGGATGAAATATTCTCGCCGCCGGAAATGATGATGTCCTTGGAGCGGTCCTTGAGCTGGATATAGCCGTCCGGATACATGACGCCGAGATCGCCGGTGTGAAACCAACCGCCCTCGAACGCCTTTTCGGTCGAAGCCTTGTTCTTGAGATAGCCCTTCATCACGACATTGCCGCGCATCATCACTTCGCCCAGCGTCTCACCGTCGCGCTTGACCGGCGCCAGCGTGTCGGGATCGCGCACGTCGAGCGCTTCCAGCACCGGATAGCGCACGCCCTGGCGCGATTTCTTCGCGGCCTGCTCGGCGGATGACAGCACGTCCCAGGCGCCGTGCCATTCGTTCACCACGGACGGACCGTAGCATTCCGTCAGGCCATAGACGTGGGTGACGTTGAAGCCCGCGGCCTTCATCGCGGCGAGCACCGCCTCGGGCGGCGGCGCGGCGGCGGTCGCGAAATTGACCACATGCGGCAGCGGCTTCTTCTCGGCTTGCGTTGCATTGAGCAAAACCGCCATCACGATCGGCGCGCCGCACAGATGCGTCACCTTGTGAGTGGCAATCGCGTCGAACATGGCGCCGGCGCGCACCGCGCGCAGGCAGACATGCGTGCCGGCCACGATCGAGACGGTCCACGGGAAGCACCAGCCGTTGCAGTGGAACATCGGCAGCGTCCACAGATAAACCGGATGTTGCCGCGTGCCGCAGGTGATGACATTGCCCATCGCCAGCAGGTGCGCGCCGCGGTGGTGATAGACCACACCTTTCGGGTCGCCGGTGGTGCCCGACGTGTAGTTGAGCGTGATGGCGTCCCATTCGTCGTCCGGCATCGCCCAGGCGTAATCGGGATCGCCGCTGGCGACGAACTCCTCATATTCGATTTCGCTTAAGCGCTCGCCCGGCCCGTTGTATTCCGGATCGTCGTAATCGATCACCAGCGGCTTCGCCTTACAGAGCGCCAGCGCCTCCTTCATCACCTTGGAAAATTCGCGGTCGATGATGACGACCTTCGCTTCGGCGTGGTCGAGCGAGAAGGCGATGATCGGCGCATCGAGCCGGGTATTGAGCGTGTTGAGCACGCCTTGCGTCATCGGCACGCCGTAGTGGCATTCCAGCATGGCCGGCGTGTTGGCGAGCATCGCCGAGACGCTGTCGCCGCGCTGGATGCCGCGCTTAGACAGCGCCGAAGCCAGTTGCCGCGTGCGCGCGTAGAACTCCGCATAGGAGCGTTTGAGCGGCCCGTGGATGATGGCGGTGTGGGCCGGAAAGACGGCGGCCGCCCGCTCGAGGAAGCCGAGCGGCGTCAGCGGCTGGTAATTGGCCGGATTGCGCTCGAGATCGGTGTCGTAGGGCGTTTTCGCCATTGGGTCGTTTCCCCCAGAGCATGATCCCGAAAAGTGGGTACCGGTTTTCGGACAGGATCATGCTCAAACAAAAGACGCATCAGCGTAGCGAAGGGGGAGGGTAGCGATCAATTGCCCTGATGGGACCGGATTACTTGAGCCAATCGAGCACCTCTTTCGCTTTTGGCGGCCGCATAGGGTCGAATTCGGGCGCCTCGATCCCCAGCGCCTTGAGCTCGGCGCGCGAGTCCGGCGAGTCCTTGGGCCGCAGGCGGATCGCCATCTTGAAGTCTGTAATGGCATTCTCGCGATCGCCTTTCATGCGGTAGGCGACGCCGCGCTCGTGATAGACCGAGGCGAAGCCGGGTCCGAAAGCGATCGAAGCGGTATAATCGCCGATGGCGCGGCCGAGGTCGCCTTTGGCGCGGTAGGCATTGCCGCGCACCTCCAAAGCGACAGGATTGCGCGGCTCGATGTACATGGCGTCGCTGCTGTCGGCGAGCGCGTGATCGGGATCGTCGAGCGCGAGGTGGATGATCGCGCGCCGGATATAGCCGCGCACCGAATTGGGATCGCGATCGAGATACTCGCTATAGTCGGCGAGCGCGGCCTTGAAGTCGCGGGCGATCTCAAAGGCCTGGCCACGCTGCCAAAGATCTCGTTGTCCTTCGGATCGAGCCGGAGCGCCGCGTTGAAATCGGCGATCGCGCGTTCGTTGTCGCGGATGTTGAAATAGGCGACGCCGCGCCATTTATGCGCCTGCGATAAAGTGGGATCGAGCCGAAGGGCTTGATCGAGATCGGCGATCGAGTGAGTGAAATCGCCGAGCCGCTGGTACACCAGGCCGCGGTTGGCATAGACAAGGCCGATCGGGTGGCCACGCAGCAATTCGTCGAAATCGGCGAGCGCCTCGTTGTAGGCGCCTTTCGTTTCATAGGCGACGCCGCGATTGAAACGCGACATTGCCCGCTCATCGTCGGGGCTCGCCTTGTCCTCGATGACGCGGGTGCAGGCGGCGATCTGCGCGTCGTCATCGCCGATAACGCGGCAATCGGCGAAATCCTGCATCGTCGCCGCCAGCACCGGCCGAGCGAGCAGGCCGGCGACCGCCAAAATCAGTAGTCCAATACGCATGCGGAATCTCGGGCGGTGGAATGCGGCAATTTATCATTGGTCGCCGCCAGCCGTCAGCCGGTTCAACCGGGCTGAACTTTCAAACGCTCGACGCCATCGTCGCTATCCGGTGCGTGTTTAAGCGCGCGCATGGCAATGGGGGCATTGAACATGAACAAGGGTATTGTAGGTTGCGCGCTGGGCGCCGTCCTGCTGGCGACGGCCGGCGGGTTGTCGCCGGCATGACGTCGAGCGTGAGCAAGGATGGCGTCGCCTTCGGCACGGCGATCAACTACAAGTCGGAGGAAGAGGCGCGCAAGGCGGCGATCGACTATTGCCATAAATTCAAAGGCGCCCCCAAGGCCTCCGCCCAGTGCCGCGTGGTCGGCACCTTCAAGGACAAATGCTACGCCATCTCGATGGACCCGAAGGCCGGCACCCCGGGCGCCGGCTGGTCGATCGCGGCGATCAAGTCGGATGCCGAAGATCACGCCGTGACCAATTGCAAGGCGACCGCCGGCAGCGACGGGCGCCAATTCTGCGTCGTGCAAGAATTGAAATGCGACGGCGGCATGAGCTGACGCCGCATCAGCCGCGCAGAATATCGGTTATCCCTGAGCGCACCAGCTCGATCGAGATGGTGAACATCAGCGCCATCGTGATCTTGTAGAACAGCTCCTGCGGCGTGATGCGGACCAGCCAGAAGCCGAGCATGTTGGTCGCCATCGCCAGCGGCAGCAGCACCAGCGAGGTGCCCATGCCCTTGATGGAGAACTGGCCGAGCGCGAAATAGGGCACCACCTTGAAGGCGTTGGTGGTGGCGAAGAAGAACGCGGTGGTGCCGACGAAGTTCATCTTGGCCAGCTTCTGCGCCAGCACGTACATCTGAAACGGCGGCCCGCCGGCCTGGCAGAGCGTCGAGGTAAAGCCCGACATGGCGCCCGACAGCACGCCGGCGGTCACGCCCGGCTGGCCGGCCTCGCGCGCCACGCGCTTGGGGCCAATCCAATAGTACAGCACGAAGCCGATGGTGGTGACGCCGATCAGGAGGCGCACCGCGGCGTCCGAAATATGCGCCGCCAGGGCCCAGGCGGCGCCGACGCCGAGCAGGGCGCCCGGCAGCGTGATCGTCAAAATGGTCCCACTCCAGTCCTTGCGGTAGACCCAGAGCGCGGCGGCGTCTTGCGCCATCATGATCGGCAGCAAAATGGCGGCCGCCTCCAGCGGCGGCATTGCCAGGGCCAAAAGCGGCGTCGCCATCTGCCCGGCGCCGGCAAAGCCGCCTTTCGACAGGCCGAGCGCCACCACGGCGGGGATGGCCAACGCATAGAACAGCGGATCGGTGATGATGGTCACGGCTCGAGCCTTTCGCGACGGCCTAGCCGAAGGGCGCAGGGCGGGAATTGCGCGAGATCAAAGCCCGCTTGGGCGGCCCGCGCCAGCCTTGTTTGCGCATGACTTGTTTGCAGAAGTCGGGCGTTCCACAATCGCGGCTAAAGCGCCTAGGGAGCGAAAAAATGGACTTGGCCACCAGCCGTTACCCGGCCGTCTACGCGCGCTGGCAGCGCGACCCGGAGGGCTTCTGGGGCGAGGCCGGGCAGGCGATCGACTGGATCGAGCCGCCCAAGAAGGTGTTCGACAGGCAAGCCGGCATCTACGGCCGCTGGTTCACCGGCGGCGTCTGCAACACCTGCTGGAACGCGCTCGACCGCCATGTGCTCGCCGGCCGCAACGACCAGCCGGCGCTGATCTACGATTCGCCCGTCACCAACACCAAGCAGACCTTCACTTACGGCCGCATGCTGTCCGAGGTGCAATTGCTCGGCGCCATGCTGCGCGACTTCGGCGTCAAAAAAGGCGACGTCGTCATTCTCTATATGCCGATGGTGCCGGAGGCGGTGTTCGCCATGCTCGCCTGCGCCCGCATCGGCGCCATCCATTCGGTGGTGTTCGGCGGCTTCGCGCCTAAGGAGCTTGCCACCCGCATCGACGACGCCAGGCCGAAAGTGATCCTCTCCGCCAGTTGCGGCATCGAAGGCGCGCGCGTGGTGCCCTACAAGCCGCTGCTCGACGAGGCGATCAAGCTCGCCCAGCACAAGCCGGACGCCTGCCTGATCCTACAACGTCCGCAATGCGAGGCGGCGCTCACGCCCGGCCGCGACCACGACTGGCGTAAAACATGGGAGCACGCGGTCAACTACGCCAAGACCTCCGAATGCGTGCCGGTTGCCGCCACCGATCCGCTCTATATCCTCTACACTTCCGGCACGACCGGCATCCCGAAAGGCGTGGTGCGCGACAATGGCGGCCACATGGTCGCGCTGCAATGGTCGATGCAGAATCTCTACGGCGTCAAGCCGGGCGAGATCTGGTGGTGCGCCTCCGACATCGGCTGGGTGGTCGGTCACTCCTACATCGTCTATGCGCCGCTGTTCCACGGCGCCACTTCGGTGATGTACGAAGGCAAGCCGGTCGGCACGCCCGACGCCGGCGCGTTCTGGCGCGTTTGCGCCGACCATGGCGTGGTGGCGTTGTTCACCGCGCCGACCGCGTTCCGCGCCATCCGCAAGGAAGATCCGGACGGCAAGCTGCTCAAGCAATATGACTTGTCCAAATTCCGCACGCTGTTTTTGGCCGGCGAGCGCGCCGATCCGCCGACCATCCAGTGGGCGGAAGAGATGCTGAAAAAGCCGGTGATCGACCACTGGTGGCAGACCGAGACCGGCTGGTGTATCGCCGGCAATCCGGTGGGCCTGGGCGCGCTGCCGGTGAAATACGGCTCGGCCTGCGTGCCGATGCCGGGCTACCAGGTCGATGTCGTCGACGAGGCCTGCCATCCGGTCGCCGCCAACAAGATCGGCTCGATCGTCATCAAGCTGCCGCTGCCGCCGGCGAATTTCCCGACGCTGTGGCAGCAGGACGACCGCTTCAAGCAGGCTTACCTCGACGAATTTCCCGGCTACTACAAGACGGCCGACGCCGGCTACAAGGACGACGACGGCTACATCTTCGTGATGAGTCGCACCGACGACATCATCAACGTCGCCGGCCATAGGCTGTCGACCGGCGGCATGGAGGAGGTGCTGGCCGGCCATCCGGACGTGGCGGAATGCGCGGTGCTCGGCATCAAGGACGAGCTCAAGGGCGAGGTGCCCTGCGGCTTCATCGTGCTCAAGGCCGGCGTCACCAAGCCGCCGATCGAGATCGAGAAGGAAATCGTGGCGCTGGTGCGCGACAAGATCGGCCCGGTGGCGGCGTTCAAATTGGCGATCACCGTGGCGCGGCTGCCGAAGACGCGCTCCGGCAAGATCCTGCGCGGCACCATCAAGAAGATCGCCGACGGCGATCAATGGACTATGCCGGCGACCATCGAGGACCCGAAGGTGTTGGACGAGATCGGGAGTGCGTTGAAGGAGAAGGGGGTGGGAACGTGACCGATCCCGAGCTGTCCGCGGCCCAGCCAAAAGTTAGCGGCCGCGTGATTGCTCTGGGCATCGTGCTCGGCCTCATTCTCGTGCCGCTTACGGTGTTCGGCGCGATGGAAGTCATCAATCGAATGCTTTTCGAATGCCGCGACAGCGGAGCCGAAGGCAGCCTTGCCTGCGCGCTACGGCAAGTCGTCATCACGGCGCTATTTATTCCTGTCGGAGCCCCGCTCGGATTTTTTGTGGCCTATGCGATCGGAAAGCGGCGGCTGCGGCGTTGAAAGGCCACGGCGCTGGGCGATAAACCGGCTCGACCGCTACGCCTACAAGGAAAGCCAGCCCTGGCGGCCTCGCGCGAAGGCCTGCATAGTGGCGCGATGGCGAATAGGAATCCCTTTGCAATTGTCGGTATAGCGCTCGCGTTGCTTGTCGGCGTTGTCGTCGCCGTCGCCATCGTCGGAACGATTCTGGTGTTTCTCTACGGGATCGTCGTCGCCGTTTTCAGAAGCGCGTTCGGCATCGAGCTGCCGCATTTATTTTAAGGCGGCCGAATCGGCGGCCGGCGGCGACCTAATTATTTCGCATAACCTTGCGATCGGAGCCAAGCGATCTTGCGGCTTCCCTGCATCCAATCGTCGATGTCGGGCTTGCTGGTAAGGCCTGAAATATACCGGATGTCTTCGCCGGGGCAGTGGGCCTCGATTTGCCAGTCGCCTTCGGCGATCCGCTTCGGTTGAAAGGTGACGCGCGGGGATTTGCTCATAAATCCTTATATGGAGATGTTCGGGGCCGGCCGCCAGTGTCGAAATCAGGGTTTAAGTTCACACCGACATGCCATCCCTGGGCGGATTCAAAGCCGCTTTCGCAATGGGCGATTGCGCTGCGGCTCAAAAAAATCGAGGCCGCCNNGCGAATGACGCAAAGTGCCATTAGCCGACATTGCGTCTGCGATTTAAAAACAAAAGAGGCCGCCAACTGGGGCGGCCTCGTCTCATCTTGCAACTGCGGGCCAGTTATTTCGCGTCGCCCTCGACGGCATAAATACGAAACGTCGCGTATTTGTTGCCGATCGTGCGGTCGTCTTGGTAGCGTTGCTAATGGTATGCCTTCATCGCCTCGTCCACATTATCGAAAGCGTTGATGACGATGCGATTTTTCGGCGGCGCTCCGTCGATCGACGTTGTCTTGCCCCCCAGCACCAGGGCCTTGTAACCGGCGCCGATCGCCAGCGCTTTGCGCGCGGCCGGGCCGAATTCTTTCGCGAAGCCCTCCTGGTTGGTGACGTCGATTTCCGCGACGACAAAGGCAGGCGGCTTGGCCTGCGCGTGCAGTCCTTGGATCGCGGCTCCGCCGATGACGGCGCCAGTGAGAAGCGCGATAGCGAGCTGGTATTTCGTTTTCATGGTCCCCCCTGGGTTTTAATATTGACATGCGATCTTAACCAAAACCGCCGGTTGAGACGCTTAAATTTGGCCTCAAAAAACCGAGTCGCTACCGGCGTTTGACCGGCCTAAGAGGGGGAAAGAAAAAGCCGTGCAGAGCAAGAAAAAGCCCGGCGCTTGGCCGGGCTTTTCCATTTCGGTTTGATCGAACAGCCTACTTCTGCTGCGGCTGGCCCGGCTTGTCGGTGCTGGGCTTCGGGTTGCCCTGGTTCTGCTGCTGCGGGTTACCGGACTGCGGTTTGCCCTGGGTCTGCTGCGGATTCGAAGCGGGAGGGGAAGCGGGCTTCTGCGGGGTCGAGCCCTGATGCGGAGTATCGTTCATGATGTAATTTCCTTTTCAAAAGGGACCTAAATAACAATCAAGTACTCCTGGAATCTAAGCGCGTGGCGGGCGATAACAAGGTTTAAGTAAAAAGTTATCGCGCGCTATATCTTCTCTCCCACGCGGAACCATTCGGTGCTCGCGCGCGCGAGAACGGGGAGCGGAAATGGCTCACTTCATCTGCACCGCCTGCGGCATGCAATACGCGGAAAGCGAAAAGCCGCCGGCGCAATGCGCGATCTGCGAAGAGGAGCGGCAATACGTGCCGCCGCGCGGGCAGAGCTGGACCACGCTCGACGCGCTGGCGCAGAGCCACACGAATACCTGGCGCGAATACGACGCCGGCCTCCTCGGCATCGGCTCGACGCCGCATTTCGCCATCGGCCAGCGCGCGCTTCTGCTGCGCACCGACAAGGGCAACGTGTTGTGGGATTGCATCGCCACGCTCGACGCCGCGACCGTGACCGCGATCAAGGGCCTCGGCGGCATCCAGGCGATCGCCATTTCGCATCCGCATTTCTACACCACGATGGTGGAATGGGCTCAGCGCTTCGATTGCCGCATTCATCTCAACGCCGCCGACAAGGCGTGGATCATGCGGCCGGATCCTGCGATCTCCCTATGGGAAGGCGACACCTTCAAGCTGTGGCACGGCGTCACGCTGATCCGCTGCGGCGGTCATTTCGAAGGCGGCACGGTGTTGCATTGGCAAGAGAAAAAGAATGGCGGTGCGAACGGGCGCGGCCAAGGGAAAGGGATTGTCTGTTCCGGCGACACCCTCACCGTCGCCACCGACCGCAAGTGGCTCTCGTTCATGCGCAGCTATCCGAATTTCATTCCGCTGTCGGCGCGCGAGGTCGGCCATATCGGCCGGGCGATGGCGCCGTTTTCGTTCGACGTGCTCTACGGCCACTATTTCGACCGCGTCATCGCCAAGGAGGCCAAGGCGGTGCTGGAAAAATCGATCGCGCGCTATGTCGCGGCGGTCGAGGGCAAGAGGGGGTATTGAAAATATTTTTTGTCATTCCGGTTCGCGACCGATAGGTCGCGAACCGGAATCCATAATCCCGGCGCTGCGACGTATGGATTCCGGGTCCGCTCGCTTCGCTCGCGCCCCGGAATGACGAAGGGGACTTACTCCTCTTCCTTCTCGCTCTTGCCGCCGAGCTGCTTGAGCTTGGCGAACACGGCGGAAACGTTGAGGTCGCTGCCGCCCGGCTTGTTCTCGGCTTCCGCCGCGGCGGCGGCGACTTCGGCCTCCTTGCGCGCGGTGGTTTCCGCGGCCGGCAGCAACGTCGCGCCGGTGTCGACCGGCGCCGGCTTTTCCTTGTTGGCGCGGTTGACCTCGAAATCGAGGTCGGTCTGGGTGGCGAGGCCGAGCGTCACCGGGTCCATCGGCGCGAGCGCGGCAGCGTTCCAATGGGTGCGGTCGCGGATCGCCGAAATCGTCGACTTGGTGGTGCCGACCAGACGCATGATCGCTGAGTCCTTGAGCTCGGGATGATTGCGCACCAGCCANNTTCTTGCCGCCGCGCTCGGGATTCGGCACGGCGACCTTCTGTTCGGTCAGCTTGAGCGAAATGCTGTGGTCGGCCTCGGCCGCGGTGATCTGCTCGCGCGTCAACTGCCCGGTCTGGATCGGGTCGAGACCCTTGATGCCCTGCGCGGAGTCGCCGTCGGCGATCGCTTTGATCTCGAGCGGGTGCAGCTTGCAGAATTCGGCGATCTGGTCGAACGCCAGCGCGGTATTGTCCAACAGCCAGACGGCGGTCGCCTTCGGCATCAACGGTGCTGGTGTGGCCATGGCAAATCTCCTCTACGCTCCGCCCGCCCGCCGGGCGAAGCACCAGATCATCGATGATGATCGGAAAGTTTCCGGAATATAGGGACTGAGTCGGACCCGTGCAACCATGCCGTCTTGACAGGGTGGGGCGGCGCAGCCCATGTCGGGAGGAGAAATTCGCGGGAAATCGGCGCGTTTTCTTGTACCGCGATTTCTTGAACCACGATTGTTTGGACCTCGATTTCTTGGACATCGTGATGAACACCTCGGAAAAGCCGGCCCTCAAGGTGCTGCTGTGCTCGCCGCGCGGATTCTGCGCCGGCGTGGTGCGCGCCATCGAATCGGTGGAGCGGGCGCTGGCGATCTACGGGCCGCCGGTCTATGTCCGGCACGAAATCGTGCACAACCGCTACGTGGTCGATAGCCTGCGCGCCAAGGGCGCGATTTTCGTCGAAGACCTCGACGAAGTTCCCGATTCCGGCGCCCCGGTGATCTTCTCGGCCCATGGCGTGCCGCGTAGCGTTCCCGCGGAGGCGGCGCGGCGCCATCTGTTCGCGCTCGACGCCACCTGTCCACTGGTGACCAAGGTGCACCGCGAAACCGAGATCCATTACCGCCGCGGCCACGAAATCCTGCTGATCGGGCATTCCGGTCACCCGGAGGTGATCGGCACTTTGGGCCAGCTGCCGCCGGACGCGGTGACGCTGATCGAGAGCGTGTCCGACGCCGCGAATTTCATGCCGCGTGACGCCGACAACCTCGCTTACGTGACGCAGACGACCCTCTCGGTGCAGGACACCGCCGAGATCGTTGCCGTGCTCAGGGCGCGTTTTCCGGGGATCGCCGGGCCGCGCAAAGACGACATCTGTTACGCCACCACCAACCGCCAAGAAGCGGTCAAATGCGTGGCGCCGCTGGTCGACGCCATGATCGTGGTTGGCGCGTCGAATTCGTCCAATTCGCAGCGGCTGACGGAAGTGGCCAAGCGCGCCGGCTGTCCGCGCGCCGTTTTGGTGCAGCGCGCCGCCGATATCGACTGGCGTGCATTCGGTGCGGTCGGTTCGCTGGGTGTCACCGCCGGCGCCTCCGCCCCCGAAGTGCTGGTCGAGGAGATCATCGGCGCCTTCGCGCAGCGCTACGCGGTGAGCGTCGAGACCGTCTCCGCCGCCAAGGAGGGGATGTTTTTTCCGCTGCCCCGCCGGCTGCGGGAGAGCCAGGCGGCGGAGTGACGCTTTCATGGCCGTCTATACCGACGTCACCGCCGACGATCTCACCGAATTTCTTAGCCGTTACGAGATCGGCGCGCTGCTCGCCTACAAGGGCATCGCCGAAGGCGTGGAGAATTCCAATTTCCTGCTGCACACCGGCGCGGGCAATTTCATTCTCACGCTGTATGAAAAGCGCGTCGCAGAGCAAGACCTGCCGTTCTTCCTCGCGCTGATGGAGCATCTGGCGGCGCGCGGCATCACCTGCCCCCAGCCGGTGAAGAACCGCCAAGGCGGCATGCTCGGCGAGCTCGCCGGCCGGCCGGCGGCGATCGTCACCTTTCTCGATGGGCTATGGATCCGCCGCCCGAATGCCGGTCATTGCGCGGCGGTAGGCGAGGCGCTGGCCGGGCTGCACCTCGCCGGCGCCGATTTCAAGATGCGGCGGGAAAACGCGCTGTCGATCGAGAGCTGGCGCGGGCTCTACGAACAGGCCAGGGCGCGCGGCGACAGCGTGCGGCCCGGCCTGTGCGCGGAGATCGCCAAGGAGCTCGACGCGGTCGACAAATCCTGGCCGCGCGACCTTCCGCAAGGCGTCATCCACGCCGACCTGTTCCCAGACAACGTCTTCTTCCTCGGCGACCGACTGTCCGGGCTGATCGATTTCTATTTCGCCTGCACCGACACGCTCGCCTATGACGTCGTGGTCTGCCTCAACGCCTGGTGCTTCGAGCCGGATCATTCCTACAACGTCACCAAGGGGCGCGCGCTGCTCAAATCGTACGGCAAAGCGCGCGCGTTATCGGCGGCCGAGCGTGCGGCGCTGCCGGTGCTGGCGCGCGGCGCGGCCATGCGCTTCCTGTTGACGCGGCTGGTGGATTGGCTGGCGGTGCCGGACGGCGCGCTGGTCAAGCCGAAGGACCCGCTAGAATATTTCCGCAAGCTGCGCTTCCACCAGTCGGTGAAAAGCGCCGGTGACTACGGAATCGAATAGTGTCGGAGCATCGCGTCACCATTCACACCGATGGCGCCTGCTCCGGCAATCCGGGGCCGGGCGGCTGGGGCGCGATTCTCACATTCGGCGACCGCGAGAAGGAATTGAACGGCGGCGAGCCGCACACCACCAACAACCGCATGGAATTGATGGCGGCGATCTCCGCGCTGGAAGCGCTCAAGCGTCCGTGCTCGGTCGATCTCTACACCGACAGCGAATATATGCGCGGCGGCATCACCGGCTGGATCAACGGCTGGAAGAAGAACGGCTGGCGCACCGCCGACAAAAAGCCGGTCAAGAACGTCGATCTCTGGAAGCGGCTCGACGCCGCGCTCGCCCATCACGATGTGCGCTGGCACTGGGTGAAGGGTCATGCCGGCCACGCCATGAACGAACGCGCCGATCAGCTCGCGCGCGACGGCTTGGTCGCGGCGCGAGCGGGGGCAATTGGCGCGATGAAGTCGAAGTAGCAAAAGATGGCATGGCCGGGACAAGCCCGGCCATGACTGGTCATAAGTGGCCGCTAAATCAAAGCTGCGCCAGCAGCGCCTGCCCGCCGGAGATGTCGCACTTGCCGGGCGCGTCCTCGATGTTGAGGTTCTTCACCACGCCATCTTCCACCAGCATGGAATAGCGCTTCGAACGGGTGCCGAGGCCGTTGCCCGAGCCATCAAAGGCCATGTCGATCGCCTTGGCGAATTCGCCGTTACCATCGGCGAGGAAATCGATCTTGCCGGTAGCGCCGGTCGATTTCTTCCAGGCCTCCATGACAAACACGTCGTTGACGCCGGTCACCGCGATGCTGTCGACGCCTTTGGCCTTGAAGGCATCCACGTTGTTCAGGAAGCTCGGGATGTGCAGGTTATTGCAGGTCGGCGTGAACGCGCCGGGCACCGCGAACAGGGCGACTTTCTTGCCCTTGAAGATGTCGTCGGTTGTCTTGGGCTTGGGGCCCTCCGCAGTCATCATGCGGAACGTTGCGTTGGGCAATTTTTCGCCAACTTTGATGGGCATGGGGTTCCTCTTGCGTCGTGTTTTATTGAATGTCCGGCCGCAAACTAGCGCGCTTGCGCCCGTTTAGTCGAGATGGGTCTTGACCTCGGTGGCGCGGGCGCCCTTCACGATGGTGAAGGTGAGTTCGAACGCGCCCTTGGGATCGACACCGGGCGGCAGCCCATCGAGCTCGAAACCGAAATGCTGGTGGCCGGGCGGCGCGCCTTGCGCGGGTTTGGGGATGGGCAGGGCCCATTCCGCCGTCGGTCCTTCGACGAAAAGTGCGACTTGCTGACCGGTGTCCGCGGCGAGATCGACGAAGACCAGCGGCTTGCGCTTGTCGTCATTGGCGCGGCGCGCGGTCAATCCGGCCTCGGCGGCGGAAACCGGCTGCGGCACGCGCGCCTCGGCGGCCGCCAGCGCGGCATTGTCCGCTCCGCTGGTGCGATCGAGCGTCAATTCCAAACGCGCCTCGGCCGGCACGCACAGCTTCTCGCAAACCGCGTAGTCGATTTTGGCGCGCAGCGTGACCGGCTTGTCCTTTTGACGCGGCACGACGCTTACCGGCAGGATGACGTTGCCTTTATAGCCGATGGTGGTGCCGGCCTCGTCGGTGAAAGCATGCGGTGCCGGAAACAGCACCGTCGCCGAAGCCAGATTGTCCGAGCCGGCAAAACTGAAACGCGGCGGCACGCCGGAGTCGCCGGGATAGCGCCAATAGGTATGCCAGCCCGGCTGCATCTTGATCTCGATACCGGCGCCTAGGCTCTCGGCGCCACTCTTGTTGACGCCGGCGATCAGCCGGATGCCCGAGTAATTATCCTCGACCCAGGGCGACGCATCGGCGGCGTGTGCCGGAGCGCCCAGCAGCAACGCCAGGCCGCAGGCGGCCACGGTCACGTGGATTCGATTGCCAATCTTTTCCATGGCGCACGATCTAATCGGTTAACGCGCCTTCCGCCACTGAATTCATCGTGAGCACGGGGTGACCAAGTTACAGGCAAGCTGCAGATATTGGCGGGGATTTCGCCACAATTTACGCATTGAATATGACGGTGGGTGATTGAACTTTCCGCAATCGGCGACGTTTGCAAATACGGATCGATTGGGTAACCTTTTGGCATGAAGCTTCCACGCAAACCGGCCGGCAAAGCCACCGCGCGCGGCTATCTCGACGGTCAGATGCTGATCGCGATGCCGGCGATGAACGACGACCGCTTTACGCGGGCGGTGATCTATGTCTGTGCGCATTCGAGCGAGGGCGCCATGGGCATCGTCGTCAACCAACCCGCCAGCAACATCAGATTCCCCGATCTGCTGGTGCAGCTCGAAGTGATCCCGGCGGCCGAGCGCATCGAACTTCCGGTGCGCGCGGAAGACGTCAAGGTGCTCAAGGGCGGGCCGGTGGAAACCGGGCGCGGCTTCGTGCTGCACTCGGCCGATTTCTTTATCGAGAACTCGACGCTGCCGATCGACGAAGGCATCTGCCTCACCGCCACGCTCGACATTCTCAAGGCGATCGCACGCGGCAACGGGCCGGCGAGCGCCATCCTCGCGCTCGGCTATGCCGGCTGGGCGCCCGGGCAGTTGGAGAACGAGATTCAGCAGAACGGCTGGCTGCATTGCGCCGCCGATCCGGAATTGATTTTCGGCACCGACACCGACGGCAAATACGACAAAGCGCTCCGCAAGATCGGCATCGACCTGGGCCAGCTGTCGAGCGAATCCGGCCACGCCTAGCGGCACTCTTAGCCGCGGACGTGGATAATCCGGCTCACAGCGACCGGCTAGCGCGCGACCTCGAGCCCTTCGTTGGCCAGCAGTGCACCGGCGGCCAGCGGGCTCATCGGTTCGCCGAAGGCGAAGCCTTGCGCGTATTCGCAGCCCAACTGGTAAAGCTCGACCGCGTCGGAATCGGTTTCCGCGCCCTCCGCCACCACGTCCATGCCCAGATCGTGTGCAAGCGCGATGATCGAGCGCAGGATCACCGGCCGCGTGCCGCGCGCGGTGGTGCGCACGAACGATTGGTCGATCTTGATGGTGTCGAACGGAAAGCGTTGCAGATAGGCGAGCGAGGAATGCCCGGTGCCGAAATCGTCGAGCGATAAGCCCACGCCGAGCTCCTTGATGCGGGTGAGCATCTGCGCGGCGTGTTCCGGGTTTTCCATCACCAGCGATTCGGTGATTTCCAGCTTGAAGGTCCCTGGCGCCAGTTCCGCGCGCGACAACACGGTGCGCAAATCCTGGATCAGGTCGTGGCGCAGCAATTGCCGCGACGACACGTTGACGCTGGCGAAGACCGGCTCGCGCGTCGGGTTGGCGGCCTGCCATACCGCGAGCTGGCGGGCGGTGCGTTCGAGCACGAACAGGCCGAGGTCGGAAATCAGCCCGATTTCCTCGGCGGTGGTAATGAATTCGGCCGGCGACAGGCGGCCGAGCTTGGGATGATCCCAGCGCGCCAGCGCCTCAAAGCCCGCAATGGCGCGATCCTCCAGCCGCACGATCGGCTGGTAAAGCACCTTGATCTCCTCGCGCTCGATGGCGCGGCGCAGTTCCGATTCCATGGTCAGCCGGTCGGTTTTGCGCGAGCGCATCGCCGGCTTGAAGATCTCGATCCGGTCGCCGCCGATCCGCTTGGCGTGATACATGGCGAGCTCGGCGTCCTTCAAAACCTCCTCGGTGTTGCGCGCCTGGTTCTCGGCAAGCGCCAGCCCGATCGAGGCGGTGACGAAGATTTCGCGGTCGTTGAAGCCGATCGGCGCGCGCAAGGTGCGCCGCATGGTCTCGGCGAAGGCGACGATGCGCGCGGGCTCGCGCTCCGACAGCAGGATCAAGGCGAACTGGTCGCCGGAAAGCCGCGCCAGCGTGTCATGCGGCTTGAGCAGGCGGGCGAGCCGGCGCGCGATGGTGAGCAGGACGGAATCGCCAATGGAGATGCCGACCGAATCGTTGACTTGCTTGAAGCGGTCGAGATCGATCACCAGCACCGACGGCCGGATCTGCGGATCGGAACGCGCGTAGCCGAAGGCCGCATCCAGGCGGTCGATGAACAGTTCGCGGTTGGGCAGGCCGGTCAGATTGTCGTGTACCGCGTCGAACAGCAGGCGCTCCTCGGCCTTCTTGAAATCGGTCACGTCGGTGAGCGTGCCGACTAGGCGCACCGCCTCGCCGTCGGAGCCGACCACCGGGCGCGCTCTCAAGGAGAACGACAGATAGTGACCGTCGGCGGCGCGCAGGCGGAAATCCTGATTGAGGCGCCCGCGCCGCTGCTCCACGGCGCTGTCGAGCGAGGCGCGGAAGCGGTCGCGGTCGAGCGGATGCAGCACGTCCAGCCAGGCCGCCGCCGGTCCTTCCAGTGTGCCGCGCTTGAGGCCGAGCAGCTGCTCGGTTTCCGGACTGGTGTAGATCTTGTCGGCGGATACGTCCCAGTCCCAGATCAGATCGCCGGCGCCCGTCAATGCGAGAGCACGTCTTTCGACGTCGGAAACGATGCCGTGAGTGATGCCGCCGGCGAAAGCGTGCTGCATCACCGTGAAGCCGATCAGCATCACGATCAGCACTAGGCCGCCGAGCAAAGCCGGGCCGATGATGTCGTTGGTGACTGCGCCGGTGACGGCAAGTCCCGCCGCCGCGGTCCACACCACCAGCAAGAGCCAGGTCGGTATCAGCAGCACCGCGCGGTCGTAGCCGTGGGTGGAAAGATAGATCACCAGCGCCAGCCCGAACACGGCGATGCCGGCGAGCGACATGCGCGCGATGCCGGAGGCGACGGCGGGATCGAACACCGCGACCGCGACCAGAGCGACCAAGGCCGCGAGCCAGGCGATGGTGATGTGGGCGTAGCGCACGTGCCAGCGCGACAAATTGAGATAGGCAAACAGGAATACCAACAGCGTCGCCGACAGGGTCGCCTCGCCGCAGGCGCGCCAGACGCGCTCGGCACCGGCCGACATGTCGAACACTTTGCCCCAAAATCCGAAATCGATGCCGATGTAGATCAACACCGCCCAGCCGAGCGCGGCCGCAGCCGGGAACATCACCGAGCCTTTGACGACGAACAATATGGTGAGGAACAGAGCCAGCAGGCCGGCGATGCCGATGACGATGCCGTAATAGAGCGTGAAAGAATTGACCTTGTCCTTGTAGGCGTCGGGCTCCCACAAATAAATCTGCGGCAGATTGTCGGAGCGCAATTCCGCAACAAAGGTGATGACCGTGCCGGGATCGAGCGTGACGCGGAAAATGTCGGCGGACGTGTTCTCCTGGCGCACCGGGCGGTCGCCCGAACTCGGCGTGATCGCGGCGATGCGCGAGAGTCCGAGATCGGGCCAGAACAAGCCGGAGCCGACCATGCGATAATGCGGCACGACGATCAGCCGGTCGATCTGCTCGTCGGAATTGTTGGTGAGTGCGAACACCGCCCAGTTGGTATTGGCTTCGCGCGCGCGCACCTCGATGCGGCGTACGATGCCGTCCGGGCCGGGCGCGGTGGAGACTTGGATGCGGTCGCCGTCGGTCTTTTGCAGTTCGGTAGCGGCGGTAAGGTCGATGGCCGAGGCACCGAGCCGCACGCTCACCGCTTCGACGGCGCGCGAAGGCTGCGCCGCCAGCAGCGTAGCGGCGAGCGCGAGCATAGCGGCGGTTACGCAATGCGTCAACGTCAAACCAAAACCCCCAACCGCGGCAGTGCCAGTCATGCTGCTTGTCCGGCTCTGCCGACGGCGAACTCTACAACAAAATTCCCCCAGCCCGTTTTTGCTTCGACATTACGCCGATTTCGCGGCCCAGGGCGGGCGTGACGCGCCGGCCAGCCGTATCAGTGCCGCGGTTTGCGGCCAAGAAACCGAAAGCCGTGTCAAAGGGTTAGCACGATCTTGCCGATATGCGCGCTGGTCTCCATCAACGCATGGGCCGCCGCCGCCTCGGCGAGCGGGAAGGTCTTGTAGATGACCGGCTTGACCTTGCCCGCAACGATCAGCGGCAATGCGTTTTTCTCGACGGCGTCGCGAATAGTTCCTTTGTCGGCGACCGAGCGCGCGCGCAAGGTCGAACCGGTGTGATGCAGCCGCTTGAGCATCAGGCGCATGAAATTGACTTCCGACTTCGGCCCGCCCTGGAACGCGATCTGCACGATGCGCCCCTCGACCGCCGCCGCTTCGTAATTGCGCGCGATGTAATCGCCGCCAACCATGTCGAGTATAACGTCGGCGCCCTTGCCGCCGGTGGCCGCCTTGGTGGCTGCGACGAAGTCCTCGGTTTTATAGTTAACGGCGACGTCGGCGCCGAGCGTGCGGCAGGCCTCGCATTTTTCGGCCGTGCCGGCGGTGGCGATGACGCGCGCGCCGAGCGCCTTGGCCAGTTGAATCGCGGTGGTGCCGATCCCCGAGCTGCCGCCATGCACCAGAAAGGTCTCGCCGGACTTGAGCCCGCCGCGTTCCACCATATTGTGCCAGACGGTGAACAAGGTCTCCGGGATGGCGGCGCCGTCGGTCATCGACAGTCCGCCGAGCGGCAGCGCGTGGCTGGCGTGCGCCAGGCAAAACTCGGCATAGCCGCCGCCCACCACCAGCGCCATCACGCGGTCGCCGACCTTCCAGCGCTGGACGTCCGGGCCGAGCGCGGCGACTTCGCCGGCGATCTCGAGGCCCGGAATATCCGGCGCGCCGGGTGGCGGCGGGTAGAGACCCTTGCGCTGCATCACGTCGGGCCGGTTGACGCCGGCAGCCGCCACCTTCACCAGGATCTCGCCGGCGCCCGGCACGGGAACCGCGCGCTCTTCCGGCACCAGGGCTTCGGGTCCGCCCGGCGCCTTGATGCCGATGGCCGTCATGCGGGTCGGGAGTGCGGTCATTAAAGCCTCGGTTCCGAAGGGCAGGGGCTTTGGTTTAGGCGGGCGACGGCAGTGTGACAACCCGCCCCGCGGCGGCTAGATTTTCACCCATCCAGGGACAAAAGCTCAGGGCGCGCCATGGCGGCGATCGACGAAGACGACAAGCCGAAGAAAAAAATCAGCCACGAGATTGGGCAGGATTTGAGCCTGCTTTCGGTCGAGGAACTGGCCGCGCGCGTGCAGCTGATGCACGACGAGATATCGCGGCTGGAGGCGGACATGGCGAACAAGCGCGCCTCGCGTTCGGCGGCCGATCAGTTTTTCAAGCGGTAGGCCCGCACCATTCTGGCCGCCGCGCCGGCGTAAAAATCCGGCATTGGACGCAAGTTCTTAACGTGTCGTTAAGGCTTCCGGATCATTACTAATGGCGTCCATCTTCATGGACATTGAGTGGCTCCTGTCCACTCTGTTTGACGCCTCCCTGTTATCAACTTCGAGCCGCCGGCGACGGCGGCTCTTTTTTGTCCCATTCCGGGACAGAAGCGGCCGCTATGGTGGCCGCGCTCTTAAGGTTGCGCAGCAACTATGTCGCAAAGTTTGCGCATCGCGGTCTGGACATTCCGGCCCGAGGCGCGCGATGCTTATTCCTACACGGGACGCGTAACAGTTCCGGTGCATGGGTAAGGCGTACGCGTATGGCTGAAAAGTCGATGAACGATCTGCAGCCGGTGTCGTTCGGCGCGCGGCTCGCCAATTCGCAAGCCTTCGCCGATCTGTTCCGCGACGGCATGGCGCTGGTGGAAGAAACCGCGACCTATCTCGACGGCGTCGGCCGTCAGGAATCCAAAAAGCTCGAACGCTCCGCCGCGCTGGCCTACGCCACCGAAAGCATGCGGCTCACCACGCGGCTGATGCAGCTCGCGTCCTGGCTGTTGCTGCATCGCGCGGTCAAGGAAGGCGAGATGTCGCTCGCCCAGGCCAACAAGGAAAAGGCCAAGGTTAAGCTCGCCGCCGCCGACTACCACGATCCGCATAATCTGGAATTGCTGCCCGCGACTTTGCGCGAGCTGATCGAGCGCTCGCACAAGCTGCACGGCAAAGTGCGCCGGCTCGACGCATCGATTCACGATCACAACGCCCCGACCCGGGCTGCGGCGGAAAATCCGGTCGAGCGCCAACTCGGCCTCTTGAAGGCGGCCTTCGGCGCCGAGAGCGCGTAGCTTTCCGCTCCTTTATACCTAATCGCGTTACCCGCGACCCATCTGCGGCGTTGCGGCGGGTTTGTGACGTCCGTCCAGGTGTTTGATTTGACTCACGTTTACGACGCGGCCATCCCCGCACAAAGTCGGGCAACATGAGTCAAGATTTCTGAGTTTTGGTATTAGTCCCGCAATGACCGGTAAAAACAAAACCCCCGCCTGACGCGGGGGTTTTTCGTCGCGGGCTATAGCGCGAGGCTTACTTCTTCTCGTCCGCCTTCAAGAAGCCCGAGAACTTCTTCTGGAAGCGCGACAGCCGGCCGCCGCGATCGACCAATTGCTGCTGGCCGCCGGTCCAGGCCGGGTGCGACTTCGGGTCGATGTCGAGATGCATGACATCGCCTTCCTTGCCCCAGGTGGAGCGGGTGGTGAATTCGCTGCCGTCGGTCATCACCACCTTGATGGTGTGGTAGCCGGGGTGGATATCTTGCTTCATCGGTCTGGTTCCGTTTGGCGCGCCGAAAGGGGCTGAATTTGGCGGCTCTATACAGGACGCAGGGCAAAGCGGCAAGCCGCCGCGATTGACCGAGATCAAGGCCACAGGGCATGGTCCGGGCTGTGTAACGGCTTAAAGAAGGCGGCTGGCGCCTTATCCGTGTTTTGGGAATAGATCCGATGGGAAGACAAGAGTTTCGCGCCGCCGGCTCGCTCGCGGCGGTCTTCTCGGTCAGGCTGCTCGGCCTGTTCATGATCTATCCGGTGTTTGCCGCCTATGCCCAGAACCTTTCGGGTTCGACGCCCTATCTGGTCGGCGAAGCGCTCGGCATATACGGACTGAGCCAGGGGCTGTTGCAGATCCCATTCGGGCTCTTGTCGGACCGGTTCGGACGCAAGCCGATGATCGTCGTCGGCCTCCTCCTGTTCGCGCTCGGCAGCGCGGTGGCGGCGCTCTCCACCTCGATCGGCGGCGTCATCTTCGGGCGCGTGCTGCAGGGCTCCGGCGCGGTCGGCTCGGTGATTCTGGCGCTGGTGGCGGATCTCACGACCGAGGAGAACCGCACCAAGGCGATGGCCATGGTCGGCATCACCATCGGCGGCTCCTTCATGGTGGCGCTGGTGACCGGCCCGATCCTTGCGACATTCATCGGCGTCGACGGCATCTTCTGGCTGATGGTGGGGCTCGCCATGATCGGCATTGCGATCACCGAATTCGTGGTGCCGAACCCGCGCCGCGTGCGCGTCCACCGCGATGCCGAAACCGTTCCGGGATTGATGATGGCGGTGTTGCGCAACAAGGAGCTGTTGCGGCTCGACATTGGCATATTCGCGCTGCATTCGATGCTGACCGCGAGCTTCCTGGTGGTGCCCGGCCTGCTGCGCGGCACGCTCGACGTATCGACCCATAAAGATTGGATGGTCTATCTGCCGGTGCTGCTGGTTTCGATTGTCGTGATGGTGCCGGCCATCATCGTGGCCGAGAAGTATCGCCGCATGAAAGGCGTGTTCGTCGGCGCAGTCGCCGCGCTTTTGGTCAGCCAGGTGATGCTCTATCTCGGCGCCGGCAACTTCTACGTCTTGCTGGCGGCGCTCATCATCTTTTTCTCCGGCTTCAATGTGATGGAGGCGAGCCTGCCTTCGCTCATCACCAAGGTGGCGCCGCCCGACGCCAAGGGCACGGCGATGGGGCTTTATTCGAGCCTGCAGTTCCTCGGCATCTTCGTCGGCGGCGTCGTCGGCGGCTGGGCGAACCAGACCGGGGGAACCACCGGGGTTTTTGCATTGACGGCTGCGCTGGCGCTGCTCTGGCTCCTGGCGGCGGCCACCATGGCGCAACCAAGCTATCTGACGACCCGGCTGCTGCCGATCGGAGACGGCCCGGCGGCCGAGCCGGAAAGCCTCGCCGCGCGCTTGCGCCAAGTGCCGGGCGTGGCCATGGCGGTCGTGATCGCGGAAGAAAAGCTCGCGTATCTCAAAGTGGATTCCAAATCCTTCGACGCGGCCATGGCGGCATCGTTGGCTGGCGCATCCTGACCGCAAACTCTGTTGTCATTGCCGGGCTTGACCCGGCTTCTATCCCGAATTGTCGTCCCGGCCGAGCGCGAGCGAGGGCCGGGCCCATATGCCGTGTCCTATAGATAGGCCGCGGCGTATGGGTCCCCGCCTGCGCGGGGACGACACTGAATGTGTCGCCCGTTTGCGCTTACCGATTTAATTGCAACTAGCCAACGCTCGGCCGCCCGTATTCTTTGAGCGGCGCCGGGTACGCCGTCGTCCCTTCCGGCTTGCGCCGGGCACTTTCTTTCCCCCTCGCAAAATGCGAGGGGACGGAGCGCCGAGCGGCGCATCCTTATTCAATCCACGCCTTGCGGCGCGGGCACCCGTGACGACGGGTGCGCGCCGTTCGGCGCTCCATCGCGGCGTCTTTGCGGCGCCGGGCCGCGCTTTCTGCGGGCATTAGCGCCCGCCGTCAGCGAACTCCTCGCAGGGGGGTCGTAGTGCCCCCGGGCGGAGCCCCGGCGCCGCCCGGGAGCGTGGGTTGCGTAATCCTGTGCAGCTTCAGCGGTTGCCGATTTTGCGTTTTCAGAAATTGCGACCGATGTTTTGATTTGTGTAGTCGGAAATGACAATGGAAGGCCAGTTGCCGAAATTCGACGCCCAATTTCAAACTAAAATGGTGAATTGTCGCTGGCTGCACTTAATTGGGATCAGCACGCCCGCCACGACATCCGGTTCACCGGCTTGCCCGAGACTGGGTTGCTGTCCTCGCTGGCATAGTCAAAGCCGTGCTTCTCGTAGAAGCGGATGGCGCGGGCGTTGTCCTTGTTGACCAGCAGCTCGAGGCCTTTGGGCGAAATGCGCTTGGCCTCGTCGAGCAGCATCAGGGCGACGCCCGAGCCCCAATATTCGGTCGCGACCACGATCTGGTCGAGGTACATCGTCTCGGGATCGACGGTGACGAAGCCGATGAGCGCGCCGTTGTCTTCCGCGACCACGACGCGCGCGACCGGCACCAGTTCCTTGCGCCAGCGCTCGCGCCACCAGGGAACGCGCTCGGTGAAATTGAGATGCGGATAATGCTTCTGCCAGGTCCGCCGCCACAGCTCGATCGCCGCGTCCTCGTCGGCGGCGGAGTAGGGGCGTAAGGTGACTTGAGACATTGTCAGTTTGTCATCACCGGGCCGCCGCGTAGCGGCGTGACCCGGTGATCCAGATTCATGAGGCACGCCCGTGCCTACCTAAGCGGGATGGCCGGGACAAGCCCGGCCATGACAATTATGGGAGCTAGCGCTCCGTCAGCTTGAACTCGATGCGGCGGTTGCGGCGGTAGGCCTCCTCGGTGGTGCCCGTGTCGATCGGCTGGAATTCGCCAAAACCGGCGGCGACCAACCGTTGCGGCGAGACGCCCTTGCCGATCAAATATTGCACCACCGAAATCGCGCGCGCCGCCGACAGGTCCCAGTTCGACTTGAATTTTCCGCCGCTGCCGCTGATCGGCCGCACGTCGGTGTGGCCGTCGACCCGCAGCACCCAGGCGATGTCGGCCGGAATTTGTTTCTCCAGTTCGATGAGCGCGCCCGCCATTTTGTCGAGTTCGGCGGTGGCTTCCGGCTTGAGGTTGGCCTTGCCGGTATCGAAGAACAGTTCCGATTGCAGCACGAAGCGGTCGCCGACCACGCGCACGTCGGGCCGGTTGCCGAGGATCTGGCGCAGCTTGCCGAAGAAGTCGGAGCGGTACTTGGTCAGCTCCTGCACCTTCTGCGCCAGCGCCAGATTGAGCCGCTGGCCGAGATCGGCGATCTTGCTCTGCGCCTCCTTGTCCTTCTGCTCGGAGGCGTCGAGTGCGGTCTCGATAGCGGCCAATTGGCGGCGCAGCGCCGCGATCTGCTGGTTGAGGATTTCGACCTGCGCCAGCGCGCGGGAGGAGATCTTCTTCTCGCCTTCGAGCTGGCCGGTGAGTTCGGAGACCTTGCTTTGTGCGGCGGTGGCGCCCGCGCCGGCGCCATCGGCCAGCCCCTTGAATTTGTCGCGCTCGCTCTCGGCGGAGGCGAGCGAGGCGGTCAGCTGCGCAAGCTGGTCTTGCAGATCGGTCTTGCCGGATTTTTCCAGCGACAACAGCTCGGTGAGCTGGGCGATCTGCGCGTTGAGGCGGGTGAGGGCGGTGTCCTTGCCGGCGACTTCCTGCTGCAAATAGAATTGCACCACCACGAACACGGTCAAAATGAAAATAATGCTCAGGATCAGCGTCGACAGCGCGTCGACGAAGCCTGGCCAGTAATTCATGCCGCTGTCGCCGCGGCGCGTGCGTGCTAGGGCCATCAACAACTCTCGCTCTTTAATCCGTCATCCTTCGCGGCTCGGTCTTCGGCCGGGCGCCTCAGGATGACGGAGGATCACCGATCCACCTTCTCGCGCGCGATGATTTCCAGCAGGCGTTTGACCTCGCGCTGCTGATCGGCGTGGCTGTCGGCCCAGTCGCGGATCAACTGCTGCTCGGTCCGCATGTGGTGGACCAGGCCCTGGATCGCTTCCGCCAGGTTGGACATGGCGCCGGAACCGGCCGTGCCGGCGCCGCCCTCGTGCAGCGCCGTGCGCAGGCGGTCGATGGCCGTGCGCATTTCGCCGGTGCCGCCGGCGGCGGCCGGCTCGGCCGAGTAGTCGTAGACCGTGGTGGACAGCCAGTCTTCCAGTTCGGTGTAGAAGCGGTTCTGCGCCTGGCTCGATTGCAGATCGAGAAAACCGAGAACCAGCGAACCGGCGAGGCCGAACAGCGAAGAAGAAAATGAAATTCCCATGCCGGAGAGCGGCGCGGCGAGGCCTTCGCGCAGCGAATCGAACATGGAGGCGGCATCGCCGCCGGCTTTCAGGCCCTGGATCACGCCGCCGACCGAACTGACCGTTTCGATCAGGCCCCAGAAGGTGCCGAGCAGGCCGAGGAACACCAGCAGCCCGGTCATGTAGCGCGAGATGTCGCGCGCCTCGTCGAGGCGGGTGGCGATCGAGTCGAGGATGCTGCGCATCAATTGAGTCGACACCGCCATGCGGCCGATGCGGCTGCCGAGGATCGCCGCCATCGGCGCCAGCAGCACCGGCGGCCGCTCGACCGCCAGGCCCGGATCGGCGAGGCGGAAATTGTTGACCCAGGCGATCTCCGGATAGAGCCGGATCACCTGGCGCAGACACAGCGCGATGCCGATCAGCAGGACGAAGATGATCACCGAGTTCAGTCCGGGATTGGCCATGAACGCCACCACGATCTGCTTGTGCAGCAGAAAGGTGACCAGGCCGCCGAGCACGACGAACACCATCATCCGCAGCAGGAAGATGCGGGGCGACGACAGTTTGAGCGGATCGAGTTCTTTTGCCATGGGCTTGCGATGTTGACGCCGGCCGGGTCGCGGCTTGCTCAATATGGCACAGACCCGTGACAAGGAAAAAGAGGAAGTGCCGGAGCCCCCAAGATAGAATGGCGGATTGAGTTCAAATTGCGGTGTCCGCCGCCCGTGAGGCGCAAGGCCGGAGGTTCGCGCCCGGCCCGGCGTCAGACCTTGCCGGCGGCTTTGAGCACGGCCAGCAGCTCTTTCTGGATGGCCTCATTGCCGGCAATGACATGGCCCTTGGCGAACATGTCGTCACCGCCGTCGCAATCGGAAATGTAGCCGCCGGCCTCGCGCACCAGAATGAACCCGGCCGCCATGTCCCAGGGCTTGATGTCGCGCTCCCAGTAGCCGTCGAGGCGGCCGGCCGCGACCCAGGCTAGATCGAGCGCGGCGGCGCCGAAGCGGCGCAAGCCCGCGACTTGCTCCTGCATGGCGCCGGTTTCCTGGCGCGCCAGCACGAGATCGCCACGGCCGATATGCGGCAAGCCGCAGGCGATCACGGCGTCGGCAAGCCGCTTGCGGCCGGCGACGCGGATGCGCTGCTCGTTCATGAACGCGCCCTTGCCCTTTTCGGCGATGAACATCTCTTCGCTGGCCGGGTTGTAGACCAGGCCGGCGATCACGGCGCCCTCACGCTCGAGCGCGATGGCGATGGCGAATTGCGGAATGCCGTGCAGGAAATTGGTGGTGCCGTCGAGCGGATCGACGATCCAGCGGTGCGACGTGTCGGCGCCCGCGCGGTGGCCGCCTTCCTCGCCGAGAAAGCCGTAGCCGGGCCGCGCCCTGCTCAACTCCTGGAACAGCGTCTCCTCGGCGCGGCGGTCGGCCGACGAGACGAAGTTGGCCGGGCCCTTGAGCGAGACCTGCAGCTTCTCCAACTCGCCGAAATCGCGCTTGAGCGCGCGCGCCGTCTTGCGGGCGGCGGCGATCATGACGTTGAGCAAAGCCGAGTGGTGCATGGCGCGTGGGGTCTGCCCGCGAAGGCGGGCCCCGTCAAGGGCGCGGCGGCAGGGTCGACATCCAAATCTTGGCCGCTTTCTCGGCGGCGTCGCGCACCTGCTGCGTCTGCTGGGCTGCGAAGGCGTCAAGATCGGGATCGCTGTCGCCGCCGGCCTTGGCGATGATGTGCCATTTTACCGCTTCGGTCGCATCGGCCGGCATGCCGCGCCCGGCCATCAGAATGCGCGCCATGCGGTCCTGCGCGATGGCGCTGCCGCGCCGCGCCGCGATCAGCATCAGCTTGGCGGCGGCGACTTCGTTCTTGGCGACGCCGCTGCCGTTGAACTGCGCGATGGCGAATTCCACCATGGCGTCGACATTGCCGGCGACCGAGGCCAGCCCCATCAGACGCTCGGCTTCGTTAATATCCTTCGGCACGCCGCGCCCCTCCTTGTACATCGAGGCGAGCGCGTATTGCGCGTCGGCGTTTCCGGCATCGGAAGCCTGCCGGAACAGTTGGGCGGCGCGCGCGAAATCCTGCGGGAACTGCTGGCCTTGCAGGTAGAGCAGGCCGAGATCGTAGGCGGCAGCCGCGTGACCGAGCTTGGCGGCGGCTGCCAGCAGGCGGGCGGCTTCGTCCGGATTGCGCGGTCCGGCGCGGCCTTCGAGATTGAACATCGCCAGCGCGAACATGGCGTCGCGGTCGCCGTGCGCGGCGGCCTGCTTGTACCAGTCCGCCGCCTTGCCGTCGTCACGGGGCACGCCGAGCCCTTGCGCGTAGAGTTCGCCGAGCAGCGTCATGGCGGCGGGGTCGTTCTGCTGCGCGCGTTTGCTTGCCTCGGCGAGCGCGGTCAAAAACATGCCGCGCTGGAATGCGCCGTAGGCGATGTCGGCCTTGCCGTCGTCGGGGTTGGCCGCTGCATTCGGCGCCGGGGGCGGCGGCACCGGCGGCGGTGTTCTTTTTTGGGTCTGCGCCAGGGCCGGCGCGGCCAAAGTGGCGAGCACGCACAGCGCGAGCATCGTGCCGTGCTGCCGCGCCGTCATGCCGCGCTCTCCGGCAGACGCAGGCGGCCGGCGGCTTGCGCAACCGTCGCCGCGACCGCTTGCGGGTCGCGCCACAGCCAATCGCCGAGTGCGATGAAATCGGCGCCGGCTTTCATCAGCGGGGCGATCTCGTCGAGCGAAGCGGCATAGGCGACGCACGGCGCCTCGAACACTTCCGTCCACCAGGCGACGCGCTCCTCGATCGCGTCGAAGCCCGGCCGTTCGCCGCCGCGGCCAAGTTCGCCGAACATGACGTAGTCGGCGCCCATCTCCGCGACGACCATGCCGTCGTGGCGGGTAAACAAGCCGCCGACGCCGACGATGCGCTCGGGCTTGAGCTGTTCGACCGCGTCGCCAAACGCCGCGATGCCGGTCACATGCGCGCCGTCGGCGCCGGCGCGCGCGACCAAACCGGCATGGTCCTCGATGAGCAGCGCCGCGCCTTTGTCCTGGACGATGGTGCCGAGCGCCTTGGCGCGATTGATCCGCGTGCGCTCGTGGGCGTCGGCCAGACGCAGCAGCACGGCGGCGACATCGCCTGCGCCCAAAGCCGCGGCAAGGCTTTCCGAAAACGCTTGCGCGTCGGCGACCGGCGGCGTCACCAGGTAGAGACGCGGCGCCGGGCGCGGGTCGGCCTGTTTGGGTCGCGAAGTCTTGGGTCCGGAATTCATGGGATTCGCATGCTAGCCCAATCCGGCGGAAAATTGACACCGGCGCGCCGTCCGTCGCGGCCGGCCGTGCGGCGCATAGACGCGCGCCGGCCGGCTGGTTAGCATTGAATCGAGGCTGCCGAACAAGGCGGCTTGCCAAAAAAAGCCCCTGGGGAGAAACATGCTCAAACGCCTGTCGCTGCTGTTGCTGTGCCTTGCCGTAGTGCCTTTCACGCCCGCCGCCGCGGCCGACTATCCCAGCCACGCCATCAAGATGGTGGTGCCGTTCGCGCCCGGCGGCGGCACCGACGTGCTTGGCCGCATCATCGCCCAGCGCCTGGCCGACCAATGGGGCCAGCCGGTGGTGGTCGAAAACCAGCCCGGCGCCTCCGGCGGCATCGGCACCAAGGCCTTCGTCAAGGCGGAGCCGGACGGCTACACGCTGCTGATGGCCTCGACCGGCGCGCTGATGGCGGCTTCCGCAGCGCTCGCCCCGGAAGGGCATTTCGACGTCACCAAATTTTTCGCGCCCATCACCGTGGTGGCGGCGCCGCCTTATCTGCTGGTGGTCAATCCGAGCGTCAAAGCCAATTCGGTCGCCGAATTGATCAAGCTCGCGCGCGAGAAGCCGAAGGCGCTGTCGTTCGGCTCTTCCGGCATCGGCGCCGCCTCGCATCTATCCGGCGCGCTGTTCGAGAAGGACGCGCATGTCGAGATGCTGCACGTTCCCTACAAGGGCACCGGCCCCGCGGTCACCGATCTCCTCGGCGGCCGCATCGACATGATGTTCTCGCCTTCGACCACGGTGCAGGCCTTTGTCGCGGCCGGCAAGCTCAAGGCGCTCGGCACCACCGGCGCCAAACGCTCGAAATTCTTCCCCGACGTGCCGACGGTGGCGGAAGGCGGCTTGCCCGGCTACGCCTCGGTCGGCTGGTTCGGCCTGCTGGCGCCGGCGCATACGCCGAAGGAGATCGTCGACAAGCTCAACAAGGCGGTGGTCGCGATCATGGGCGAGAAGGACGTGATCGACCGCATGGCCAAGATCGGCGCCGAGCCCGAGCCGCAGATGCCCGACGAGTTCGCCCGCTTCATCAACGCCGACGTGGCGAAATGGATGACGCTGGTGAAAGAGGAGAACATCGTCATTCCGGGCGCGGGGAAATAGGCGGCAACCCGTAGCTTTCATTTCGTCTCACCCGCACGTCGGGTGAGCGTTATGGCCCATTAAGATTCTTGATCCCCGCTGAGCCAACGCGCCGAAGGCGCGTGCCGTCTTTGCAGGCGGGTTTTCAATTTTAGAAAAACAGCTCACGCCAGCGCGCGCTCCGTCTTTTTGCATGGCGCGTATGATCGCGGCTGATCGCACAATTGTCTGTTGCATAATTCTACTTCTGGTTGCAATACTCGCGCGCGAGTAAATTTCCCAAGGCAACCTCCATGAGCCTTTTCGTTCAGCTCCCGCCGGCCGATTACAGCCGGACGGCCTTCGATCGATTTCGACCTTTGCGGGGAGGCTTCGACCTCGACGACGCCCGCGCCATGATATGGATGTCGCAACTCGCCTATGAGACCGATGCCCCGCAAACGATTGCCGATATCGGCCCGTTCTGGGACTTCAAGCCGATCGATCCGGTGCGCGTGCAGGCGCAACACATCGCACCCGCGCGATTATCGGCGAGCGCGAAGACTGCATCGTGGCCGCGTTCGCCGGCACCGACCCCGCGCTCGATCGCAATCTGATGACCGATGCGGATTGCCGGCTGACTTCCAATGACACGCATGAAGGTTTTCAGGCGGCGCTCGACGCGGCGTGGCCGCTGGTCGAAACGAAACTCACGGCGCTGATTCAGGCGCGCCCGCGGCCGATCTTTTTCACCGGCCACAGCCTCGGCGCGGCCCTGGCGGTTCTCGCCGCCGAAAAGGTCAAAGACGGCCGTTTGGCGCCGGCCGCGGTTTATACTTTCGGCATGCCGCGGGCGGGCGGCCGTCATTTCAAATCCCGCTACGACCGCGTCCTCGGCGATTGCACCTACCCGCCTCGTTTACGGCGGCGACACGGTGCCCTGCATCCCCGATTCCATCGCGGTGCTCGGGACGCTCAACCCGTTCGCGCATGTCGGCCGTCTGCTGACATGCAGATCGGGCGGCAGGTTCGAGCGGGACGCGCCGCTCGCGGGGCTCCAATCGAACGATCCGCGCTTCATCGATGGCGCGCGCGACAACCTTCGCAACTGCATGCGGGCGATATTGGCCGGACGCGTCTTCGCGCCGGCCGGGCCGGGCGCGCTCGGCCGTCTCTATGCCTTATTGCCGTTCGGAATCCGCGACCACTTGCCCGACCGTTACCTGCGCGCGCTCGAGCCTTAGGCCGGCATCGGGATCGGTCCCATGTCCTTCGGCACTTTGTAGCCCTTCTGCACGGCCGGGCGCGCGGCGATGGTTTCGTACCAGCGCCTCACATTGGGATATTGCTTCAGATCGATGGTCTGCCATTCGAAGCGCGAGATCCACGGCCAGATCGCGATGTCGGCGATCGAGTATTCGCCGGCGACGAAGTCGCGCCCGGCAAGCTGCGTGTCGAGCACCTTGTAGAGCCGGTGGGCTTCCTTCAGGTAACGCTCCTCGGCATAGGGCGCCTTGCCGGGATTATATTTCACGAAGTGATGCACCTGGCCGAGCATCGGGCCGGGGCCACCCATTTGCCACATCAGCCATTCGATCACTTTGTAGCGGCCTTCGCCCGACTTCGGCAGCAGCTTGCCGGTTTTGTCGGCGAGATAGATCAGGATCGCGCCGGACTCCATCAGCGACAGGTTGTTGTCGCGGTCGACAATCGCCGGGATGCGGTTGTTGGGCGCTACTTTCAGAAATTCCGGCTTGAACTGCTCGTCCTTGGAAATGTCCACCGCGTGCACGGTGTAGGGCAGGCCGAGCTCTTCCAGGGCGATGGAGACTTTGCGGCCGTTCGGCGTGGTCCAGGTGTAGAGATCGATCACGGGAAGGTCCTTTGCGTTTCTACGTCATGGCCGGGCTTGTCCCGGCCATCCACGTCTTTGAATTTTCAGGAAGCAAGACGTGGATGCCCGGCACAAGGCCGGGCATGACGCCTCATTTATCGTAGTTTCGGCTGCCCGTCACGCCGCACACGTCGATTTGATTATGCCGCTTTTTTCTCCAGGTCGGCTTCCCACTGCCCGAGGGCGGCGAGGCTGTTCATCTTGGCGCGATGTGAAAATGCGCGCTGGGCGGCGGCGACGTTCTCGGTCTTGCCCTGCCATGTCGTTTGCGGCGCGTGCTGCAGCGCGCGGCCGTAGGAGAACGTGAGCGGCCACGGCAGGTTGCCGATCTTGTTCATCGCATCGAGATTGGCGGTGGCTTCCTCGTCGCTCTGTCCGCCGGACAGGAAGGCGATGCCCGGCACCGCGCCCGGCACGCAATTCTTGAGCACCTTGACGGTGCGTGCGGCGACGTCCTCGATGCTTGCGCGGGTTTTTGAGCCTTTGCCCGGCACGATCATGTTGGGTTTGAGCACCATGCCTTCGAGCGCGACACGATTGAAATACAGCTCCTCGAAGGTCAGCTTCAGCACCAGCTCGGTGACTTCCTGGCAACGCGCGATGTCGTGGTCGCCGTCCATCAGCACTTCCGGCTCGACGATCGGCACGATCTGCGCCGCCTGGCAGAGCGCGGCGTAGCGCGCCAGCGCGTGCGCGTTGGCGCGGATGCAGGTGTAGCTCGGGATGCCGGCGCCGATGTCGATTACCGCCCGCCATTTGGCGAAGCGCGCGCCCTGCGCGTAATATTTCGGCAGCCGGTCGGTGAGTTTGTCGAGGCCGATGGTGACGACTTCGCCCGGGCAATTCGGCAGCGGCTTGACGCCTTCGTCGACCTTGATGCCAGGCAGCGCGCCGGCCTTCTTGATGAGATCGACCAGCGGCGTGCCGTCCTTGGCTTTCTGCCAGATGGTTTCGTCGTACAGGATCACGCCGGAGATGTGCTTCATGCCGTCGGCCGAGCGGAACAGCATCTCGCGGTAGTCGCGGCGCGCGTCCTCGGTCGATTCGACGCCGATGGCGTCAAATCGCTTCTTGATGGTGCCGGAGGATTCGTCGGCCGCCAGGATGCCCTTGCCGGGCGCCACCATGGCCCGTGCCACTTTGTTCAGTTCATCGAGATTCATGGGTTTCTCCATCGACCGCAAAGCATCATTCGCCATCATTTATTCCGCAACACTTCGACTCCCGGCAAGGCCTTGCCTTCGAGCCATTCCAGGAAAGCGCCGCCGGCGGTGGAAACGTAGGTCAGGCGGTCGGTCACGCCCGCGACGTTGAGCGCCGCCACCGTATCGCCGCCGCCCGCTACCGAAACAAGTTTTCCGGCCGCGGTCAGTTCCGCCGCCGCTTCCGCGACCTCGACCGTGCCGGTGTCGAAGGGTTCCATCTCGAAAGCGCCGAACGGTCCGTTCCAGACCAGCGTCTTCGAGCGCGCCAGCACCGAGACCACTTGCTCGACGCTGCGCGGGCCGATGTCGAGGATCATATCGTTTTCGCCGACATGGTCGACGTCGACCACGCGCGAGGGCGCCAACGCCTCGAATTTTTGCGCGACCACCGCGTCGACCGGCAGCACGATCTCGCGCTTGGCGGTTTTCGCCTCGTCCATGATCATCTGCGCGGTGTCGACAAGGTCGCGCTCGGCCAGCGAGCGGCCGACATTTTTGCCCAGCGCCATCAGGAAAGTGTTGGCCATGGCGCCGCCGATGACCAGGACGTCGACCTTCTTCAGCAGGTGGCCGAGCAGGTCGAGCTTGGTGGAAATCTTGGCGCCGCCGACGATGGCCGTCAGCGGACGCGCCGGCTTGTGGAGCACCTTCTCGAACGCTTCAAGCTCCGCCTGCAACGTTCTTCCGGCATAGGCCGGCAGCACATGGGCGAGCCCTTCGGTGGAGGCGTGCGCGCGGTGCGACACCGAGAAGGCGTCGTTGACGAAAATGTCGCCGAGCTTGGCCAGCGCCGCCACGAACACGGGATCGTTTTTTTCCTCGCCGGGATGGAAGCGGGTATTCTCCAGGCAGATTATGTCGCCGTTCTTCATCGCCGCCACCGCGCGTTCGGCGCCGTCCCCGATGCAGTCGTCGACGAATTTCACCGGCCGCTTGATGATGTGCGCGACCTCGGCGGCGACGGGTTTCAGCGAATTTTTCTGATCGCGGCCCTTCGGCCGGCCGAAGTGCGACAGCAGGATCACCTTGGCGCCCTTGTCGGCGATTTCGGTGATCGCGTGCGCCATGCGCTCGATGCGGGTGGCGTCGGTGACCACGCCGTTTTCCACCGGGACGTTGAGGTCGGCGCGCACCAGCACACGCTTTCCCTTCACGTCGGCGTGGTCGAGGGTGCGGACCGCGCTCATGGTTCGCTCATTTTGCTTGTGCATGATCATTTCCGAAAACCGGTTCCCACTTTTCGGGATCATGCACCGGCACGCGACGTCAGATCAGCTTGCCCATCGCCACGGCGGTGTCCGCCATGCGGTTGGAGAAGCCCCACTCGTTGTCGTACCACGACATCACGCGCACGAAGGTGCCGTCCATGACCTTGGTCTGGTCCATGTGGAAGATCGAGGAGCGCGGATCGTGGTTGAAGTCGAGCGACACGTTCGGTGCGTCGGTGAAGCCAAGGATGCCCTTGAGTTGCTGTTCGGCCGCGCGTCTGATCGCGCCGTTGACCTCATCCTTGCTGGTCGCCTTTTTGGCGACGAACTTGAAATCGATCACCGAGACGTTCGGCGTCGGCACGCGGATCGAGACGCCGTCGAGCTTGCCGTTGAGTTCAGGAAGAACGAGGCCGACGGCTTTGGCCGCGCCGGTCGAGGTCGGGATCATGTTCAGTGCGGCGGCGCGGGCGCGGTAAAGGTCCTTGTGATAGGTGTCGAGCGTCGGCTGGTCGCCCGTATAGGAATGGATCGTGGTCATGAAGCCCTTGTCGATGCCGACGGCGTCGTTGAGCACTTTGGCGACGGGCGCGAGACAGTTGGTCGTGCAGGAGGCGTTGGAGACGATCTTGTGCTCCTTGGTCAGCTTGTCGTGGTTGACGCCGTAGACCACGGTGAGGTCGGCGCCGTCGGCCGGCGCCGATACCAGCACGCGCTTGGCGCCGGCGATCAGATGCGCCGAGGCCTTATCTTTCGATGTGAAGAGGCCGGTGCATTCGAGCGCAATGTCGACGCCGAGGTCCTTCCACGGCAGCTTGGACGGGTCGCGCTCGGCGGCGACCTTGATGGCGCCGTTGCCGACGCTGATGGTGTCGCCCTTGACCGTCACAGTCCCCGGGAAGCGGCCGTGCACCGAGTCGTAACGCAACAGATGCGCGTTGGTCTCGACCGGTCCCAGGTCGTTGATGCCGACGACCTCGATATCGGTGCGTCCCGCCTCGGCGATGGCGCGCAGGATGTTGCGGCCGATGCGGCCGAACCCGTTGATGGCAACGCGGACAGTCATGGAAGTCGCTCCCGGCTATTTCAACCAGTCATGGCCGAAATGGACCACGACGCGTATTGACCCAAATCAAGCCTTTCCGAGCTTGCGCAAGGCGGCGTCGGCCACCGCTCCCGGTGTAACGCCAAAATGCTTGTAAAGGTCCTTGTAGGGCGCGCTGGCGCCGAATGAGTTCATGCCGACGAAGACGCCGTCGGAACCGATGATGGCGTCCCAGCCCTGGCGGATGGCGGCTTCGACGCCGATTTTGACGGCGGCGTCGCCGATCACCGCGCGGCGCTCGCCGTCTTTCGTCTCCAGCAGCAGTTCGAAACACGGAACTGAAACGACCCGCGCGGCAACGCCTTTGGCGGCGAGCAGCTTCTTGGCCTCGACCGCGATCGAAACTTCCGAGCCGGTGGCGAAGATCGACACTTGCGCCTTGCCTTCGGCCGCCGCGATCTCATAGGCGCCGGCGGCGCAACGGTTGGTGTTGAGGAAATTCTGGCTGAGCTGCGGCAGATTCTGCCGCGTCAGCGCCAATACGCTCGGGCGGTCTTTCGCCTCGAGCGCGAGCTGCCAGCACTCGGCGGTCTCCACCGCGTCGCACGGGCGGAACACGAGGAGGTTTGGAATCGCGCGCAAGGCGGTGAGATGCTCGACCGGCTGGTGCGTCGGGCCGTCTTCGCCGAGCCCGATGGAGTCGTGCGTCATGATGTGGATGACGCGCTTGCCCATCAGCGCGGCGAGCCGGATCGCCGGCCGGCAATAATCGGAGAACACCAGGAAGGTGCCGGAATAGGGGATGACGCCGCCGTGCAAAGCCATGCCGTTCATGGCGGCGGCCATGCCGTGCTCGCGGATGCCGTAGTGGATGAAGCGGCCGGAATAGTCGGCGGCCGACATCGCCTTCATCGATTTGGTGCGCGTGTTGTTGGAGCCGGTGAGATCGGCTGAGCCGCCGACCATTTCCGGCAGCGCCGGGATCAGGCTCTCGAGCGCGAATTCGCAAGCGGTTCGGGTGGCGATTTCCTTCGGCGTCGCGGCGAGCGACTGCTTCACCGCGGCGACGGCGTCGGCAAAGCCCGGCTTCGGCAAGTCCCCGCGCATGCGGCGCTCGAACTCGGCGCGCTTGGCGGCATCGAGCGCGGCGAGGCGTTTGCTCCAGTCGGCGTGAACGCCTTTCGAGCGCTTGCCGGCGCTACGCCAGGCCGACAGAATATCGGCGGGAATCTCGAACGGCGCGTGCGCCCAGCCGAGCGAAGCGCGCGCGCCTTTGATCTCGTCGGCGCCGAGCGGGGAGCCGTGCGCGGAGGCCTTGCCGGCCTTGGTCGGCGCACCGAAGCCGATGGTGGTCTTGCACGCTATCATCACCGGTCTGTCGGACGCCTGCGCCTTTTCTAGCGCGGCCGCGACGGCCTTGGCGTCGTGGCCGTCGACGCGCGAGGCGGCCCAGCCGGAGGCCTCGAAGCGCTTCACCTGGTCGGTCGAGTCCGACAGCGACAGCGCGCCATCGATCGAGATGCCGTTGTCGTCGAACAGCACGATCAGCCTATTGAGCTTCAGGTGACCGGCGAGCGCGATGGCTTCCTGGCTGATGCCTTCCATCAGGTCGCCGTCGGAGGCAAGCACGTAAGTCTTGTGGTCGACCACGCCGGCGCCGAATTCGGTGGCGAGATGCCGCTCGGCGATTGCCATGCCGACCGCGGTGGCGAGCCCTTGCCCGAGCGGACCGGTGGTGGTCTCGACGCCGGGCGTATGGCCGTATTCGGGATGGCCGGCGGTGATCGAGCCGAGCTGACGGAAGCGCTTGATCTGATCGAGCGTCATCGCCGGATAACCGGTGAGATAGAGCAGCGCGTAGAGCAGCATCGAGCCGTGGCCGGCGGACAGCACGAAGCGGTCGCGGTCGGGCCAGGCCGGGTCGGCGGGATCGAATTTCAAAAAGCGCGTGAACAGAACGGTCGCCACGTCGGCGGCGCCCATCGGCAGACCGGGGTGGCCGGATTTCGCCTGCTCGACGGCGTCCATCGCCAGCGCGCGAATGGCGTTGGCCATGGCGCTGTCGGCGACGGCGGAACTGGCGGCCGGTTGCTCGCGGCGCACGGGGGGCGCCACGGCGGCCGTCGGCGAAGCGTTTGCACTCATGGAAAAGGCCTAATTGCGTGGGCTGGATAGCATGTGAGGCCTCTGAGTCAATGTGACGGCGCGCCTGCCGGCCAGCCATGCACAGGCTCACGAAAACAACGGGGTAAATCGCTGCGGCTGCGTTGACGGCGGGATCGCGCAGCACGTAAGCTTCTTTGCCTAAATCTTTGCTCTCGCAGAGTTTTTTGAGCGCGGATGATGGCAATGGCCGACGAAAGCGCAATCGATCAAGCCGTGAAGCGTCTGGCGCTGGCGCTGGACTCGCTTGACGCCGCGGTCGAGCGCCGCAGCGAAGGCGACCGCAGCGAGGAGGGGTTGGTGAGCCAGCTCCACGCGCTCGGCGTCGACCGTACCCGGCTCGCCGCCGCGCTCGACGGCGAGACCGCGCGTTCGCGCCGGCTGGAGTCGACCAATCGCGAAATCGCGCAGCGGCTGGATGCCGCCATTTCCGGTATCCAATCGGTGCTCGACGGCAACGAGTAGCGCACGATCCCGAAGAATGGGGTCCGGTATTCGTGCGCAGAGGAAAATGACATGGCGCAGGTGAACGCAACGATTGCCGGCCGCCAGTTCCGTCTCGCCTGCGAGGACGGGCAGGAAGAGCATTTGCAGGCGCTCGCCAAGGATCTCGACGAGCGGATCGGGGGGCTGCGCAAGAAATTCGGCGAGATCGGCGACACCAGGCTTACGGTGATGGCGGCGCTGATGCTGGCCGACGAACTCAGCGAGGCCGCGCGCAACATCCGCCGAATGGACGAGGAGACGAACGCATTGCAGGATGCCCGCATGGTCGCGACCGATCGTGCCCAGGCGGCGTCGAGCGCGGTGGCCGACGCCTTCAACTCGGCGGCCGAGCGCATCGAGGGCATCACCAAGAAGCTCAACGCATCGCTCGGCAACGGCGTGGCGATCGGGTGAGGCCTTGACGCCGGTCAGCAAGGAGGTCGACGCGCGCGTCCGCGGCAGCTTCGCGCGGCAGACGATCATGGCGACCTTGGGCGCGGAGATCGCCGCCGTGCGCGCGGGCGAAGTGGAGATCGTGCTGCCCTTTTCGGACCGAATCCTTCAACAGCATGAATTCATCCACGCCGGCGCGGTTGCCACCATCGCCGACAGCGCCTGCGGCTATGCGGCGCTCAGCGTCATGCTGCGCGATGCGGCGGTGCTCACGACCGAGTTCAAGATCAACCTGCTGGCGCCGGCCAAAGGCGAGCGCATTCGCGCCATCGGCCGGGTCATCCGCAACGGGAAGAAGCTGGTGATCACGCTCGGCGAGGTATTCGCGGAGGAGGGCGGCACCCGCAAGCAGATCGCGCTCATCGCCGCGACCATGATGGTAATCGAGACCGGCGCGGGCCTGCGCGATTGAGCGCACGCGCCGCTGGCGCCCGCTCCCCACAAGCACTACATTCGAGTCGCGGGACTGCGAGGTGCGACAGAGACACATTCCCCGGGGCCTTACGATCCCATCGGGAGCTGTCCCTGGCCGAGCTCGTGGGTTCGGTCATATGGCGCCCACCTACTTATGTAGGTTCCCGGGATCACGCTCTGACGGCCATCGCGGCTCCGCACTTAATTTTCCCAAGACGTCGTCATGGCCGGGACATGACCGGAACTGGCCGGGCATGAAGATTGAGATGCCGGACGTTATAGAAACCGAAAATCAAAAACCCGCGCTCCGCGCCGCAGCCCTCGCATTGCGCGACGCGTTGCCGGCGGCGGAGCGGCAGGCGGCGGCGGAGACGATCGCGGCGCGGCCATTCCCCGTGGCAATCAAGCCGGGCGTCATCCTCTCCGGCTTCATGCCGATGAAGACCGAGATCAATCCGATCCCGCTATTGCGCAAGCTCAGCGATGCCGGTGCGCAACTCGCGCTGCCCGCGATTGCCGGGCGTGGCAAGGCGCTGATCATGCGCGCTTGGACGTTCGGCGCGCCGCTCAAGGCAGGACAATGGGGCATCCGCGAGCCGGCGCCCGGCGCGCCCGAAGTCGCGCCCGATATTCTCATCGTGCCGCTCGCCGCCTTCGACCGCGCCGGCCATCGCATCGGCTACGGCGCCGGCTACTACGACATGACAATCAATGCGCTGCGCGCCAAGAAGCAGGTCATCGCCATCGGTATCGCCTTTGCCGCGCAGGAAATCTCCAGGGTGCCCGCCACGGAACGCGACGCGCGCCTCGATCTCGTGCTAACGGAGCGCGAGGTTATCGATTTCCGTGGAACCTAATATATGCGCATTCTCTTCATCGGCGACGTGATCGGCCGCTCCGGGCGCGCCTGCGTCACCGCCCAGCTGCCGGGCCTGATCACGCAATGGAAGCTCGACCTCGTTGTCGTCAATGGCGAGAACGCGGCCGGCGGCTTCGGCATCACCGAGGCCATCTACAACGAGTTGATCGACGCCGGCGCCGACGCCGTCACGCTCGGCAATCACGCCTGGGACCAGCGCGAGGCGCTGGTGTTCATCGAGCGCGCGCCGCGCCTGGTCCGCCCGGTCAATTACCCGAAGGGCACGCCCGGCCGCGGCGCCGCTTTGGTCGAGACCAAGAACGGCAAGCGCGCGCTGGTGATCAACGCCATGGGGCGTATCTTCATGGATCCGCTCGACGACCCGTTCGCCGCGGTCGAACGCGAACTCGCCGCCTGCGCCTTGAAGACCGGCGCCGACGCCATCGTGCTCGACATGCATTGCGAGGCGACCAGCGAAAAGCAGTCGATGGGTTATTTCGTCGACGGCCGGGTCAGCCTAATGGTCGGCACCCACACCCATTGCCCGACCGCCGATCATCGCATCATGCCCGGCCGCACCGCCTTCGTGTCGGACGTCGGCATGACCGGGGACTTCGACTCGGTGATCGGGATGACAAAGGACGAGCCGCTCAACCGCTTCCTGCGCAAGGTGCCGGGCGGCAAGTTCGAGCCCGCGACCGGCGCCGCCACGCTATGCGCGATCGCGGTCGAGACCGACGACGCGAGCGGGCTTGCGGTGAAAGTCGGCGCCGTCCGGCTCGGCGGCATTCTCGAGGAAGCGCGGCCGAAATTCTGGGATTAGGGCTCTATCCGTCACCCTGAGGTGACCGCGCGCAAGCGAAGCCCTCGAAGGGCGGCGGCCCGGCAGTCAATGCCCGTCATCCTTCGAGGCTCGCTTCGCTCGCGCCTCAGGATGACGGAACAGTTGACCGCGACTCGCCGCGGTGATTCTTTAGCTTTGTTGATTCGCCGGCTTGTGCTGGGTACGGCATCGCGGTTCGGCACGGCGGCAATGACCTTGAACCTCAATCTCAATCTGGCGCTCGATACCCCGCCCGACTTGGCGCCGGGCGCGGGCTTTGCCATCGACGCGCGGGCGCAACTCGCCGCCGAGTTCATCCCGGCCGGCTCGCGCGTGCTCGATCTCAGTCCGGAAACGGCGCTGCAAGCGCTGCTTCCGAACGGCTGCAGCTATCAAAGCCGCGACAGCGTCACCTGCGACGGCGGGGCCGCCTGCGATATCGCGGGCGGCGACTTTCCGACCCAGGCCGCCGCCCATTGCGACATCGTCGTCATGCTCGGCGTGCTCGAACGCGTCGCCAACATCGAAAACCTTTTCACCCACCTGCGCTTCTGCAAGCAGGACATTGTCCTGAGCTATAACGCGACCGATCTGGCGGAGGGCGGCGAGCGCGCCGGCTTCGCCAATGCGCTGAGCTTCTACGATCTCGCCGTGCTGTTCGACCGCTATGGCTACCGCATCGAATGCAGCGCGCCGGTCGGCACCGGTCAGGTGCTGATGCGGCTCACGCCGACCGAGCGGCTGCAGCCGGTCGCGCGCTGCAGCGTGGCGGTGGTGTCCTGCAACAACGTCGGCAATTTCGGCGACCGGCTCGGCTACCACATGATCAATGCCCTGCTGCCGGGCGAGGCCGAGGTGCATCATCTGACCTTCCAGACGCTGCACGAGGCGCGCGCGCAATACGATCTGGTGGTGCTCGGCATCGGCAACAGCCTGTTCACGCCGCTGCTCGGCGACGACGTGCTCGACATCGTATCGCGCGGCAAGGCGGCGATCGGCATTTTCGGCACGCAGTACCGCGAGCTTATTCCGCGCTTGGCGGTCGACCGGCTGCTCGACCGGCTCGATATCTGGTTCGCGCGCCATGAGGACGACGTGCTGCTTTACGGCCGCGGCCGCAATAACGTGGTGCATGTCGGCGATTGGCTGATCGATCAGTTCCCGATGACCAGGGGCACTGAGGACAACCCGCTGCAGATCATCGGCGAGCTCCATGAGGGGCACGCGCTCGACCGCGCGATCCAAGTCATCCAGCGGCATAAGGCGGTGTTCTCGACGCGGCTGCAACCGCTGCTGTGCGCGCTCACTTCGGCGGAACTCGTGGCCTATGCCGAGCAGCCTTTACCGCAGATGCCGAATATCGTGTCGGGCAAGTTCCGCAGCATGCTGATCGACGTGTTCGGCCGCAGCTATCCGGAACGGCAGTTCTTCCCGGTCGACCGCGACGCGGTCACCCGCTACAAAGCGCGCATTCACCGCAACGTGGCCAAGGTCGGCGAGCGGATCGACGCCGTTCTGCGCAATGCGGCGGTGGCGAGCGCCTGATTCTCCTCCGGCGATATTTATTTTCTTGGCGCGCCAGCCTATAACCCCGGCGGCATCCACCTCATTATTGTAGTCCGGGTCATGGCTGGTCATTCCCAATTCAAGAACATCATGCACCGCAAGGGGCGCCAGGATAAGGTGCGCTCCAAGCTGTTCGGAAAGCTCGCGCGCGAGATCACGGTGTCGGCCAAGATGGGCCTGCCGGATCCGGCGTTCAATCCGCGCCTGCGCGCCGCCATCCTGGCGGCCCGCGCCGAGAACATGCCGAAGGACAATATCGAGCGCGCGATCAAGAAGTCGCAAGGCTCCGACGCCGAAAGCTACGACGAGATCCGCTACGAAGGGTACGGACCGGGCGGCGTCGCGGTGATCGTCGAGGCGCTCACCGACAATCACAACCGCACCGCCGGCGAGGTACGCGCCACCTTCACCAAGAACGGCGGCAATTTGGCCACCACCGGCGCGGTGTCGTTCATGTTCAATCACGTCGGCGTGGTCGAATACGACGCCAAGGCGGCCAGCGTCGACGCCATGCTGGATGCCGCGATCGAGGCCGGCGCCGAGGACGTGGCGTCGAACGACGAAGGCCATACGATCTTCAGCACGCCGGAAACCTTGAACGAAGTGGCCAAGGCGCTCGAGGCGAAATTCGGCGAGCCGCGCAAGGCCGCGCTGTTGTGGAAGCCGCAGAACACCGTCGCGGTCGACGACGAAACCGGCGAGAAGCTGCTCAGGCTGATCGAAACGCTGGACGAGAGCGACGACGTGCAGAACGTCTACGCCAATTTCGAGGTGTCGGACGCGCTGATGCAGAAGATGAGCGCGTGAGTCGTCATTCCGGGACGGCGCGTCAGCGCCGGACCCGGAATCCAGAGCCAAATCGAAAATTGCTTATTGCTCTGGATTCCGGATTCGCTCGTTTCACTCGCGCCCCGGAATGACAAAGTCAACGCAGCGCGTCGAATATCGGCAGGCTGATCAATCCGGCTATCGCGATGATGATATAGGCGACGCGGCGATACAGTTCGTCGCTCGTGCCGTGAAACCAGCGCGCGCCGATCGTCAGAAAAACCGCGAACGGCACGCCGAGCAGCACCGACAGCACGATGGCCTGCGCGGTGAACAGCGCGCTGTAGAGATAAGCGATCATCGACAGCGCGCCCTGCATGATGAAATAGACCATGATATTGGCGCGCACCGTGGCCGCGCTGTTTTGCCCGCCGAGCCAATAAATCAACAGCGGCGGCGCGCCGATTTGTGCGGCGCCGGCGCCGACCCCGGCGAGCACGCCGACGCCGGCCGAGGCTGCGATCGTCGGCTTGCCGTGATAACGCCAGCCGGCGGCGAGCGTGGCGAGCGCCACCAGTACCAGCACCGCGATGAGCCAGCGCAACAGCAGCGGATCGAGATAGACCAGGATGGCGACGCCGAACGGCAGCGCCGCCGCGCCGGCGATCGTGACCGGCGTCACCTCGCGCCAATTGCATTGCGGAATGGCGCGGATCGAAACGGGCAAGCTGGAAATCGAATCGATGAGGAGCAAAGTGGCCGCGGCGATCTGCGGGCTGGACACCGCCGAGACCGGCGGCATATAGATGAGCGCCGATCCGAAACCGGTAAAGCCGCGCACCAGCCCGGCCAGCGCCGCAATTCCCAAGGCGATGGGAAAGCGCGGATCGGCGGCGGCGCCGGCGAAAACGGCGAGGATTTGCGGCTGGGTCATGGTTTCACACTCGGCGGCGGCCTCTTTAGCAGGCTTTGCGAGGCGTGGGGCTTCTGGTCGGAAGGCGGGCTTGGGGCTATCAACGGGCCATGGTCGGGCACCCGATTCGCATTCTCGGCATCGATCCTGGGCTCCGCCGCACCGGCTGGGGGCTGGTCGAGGCTGACGGCAACCGGCTGATTTACGTGGCTTGCGGCTCGGTCGAGACCAGCGAGCGCGCCGCGCTGGGGCAGCGGCTGGTGGTCATTCATGACGGGCTGGCCCAAGTAATCGAGCAGTACCGCCCGCACGAGGCGGCGGTCGAGGCGACCTTCGTCAACGTCAACGCGGCGGCGACGCTCAAGCTTGGCCAAGCGCGCGGCATCGCCATGCTGGTGCCGGCCAAGGCCGGGCTGATCGTGGCGGAATACGCGCCCAACGTCGTGAAGAAGACGGTGGTCGGCGCCGGCCACGGCGAGAAGGCGCAGATCCGCATGATGATCGGCGTGCTGCTGCCGAAGGCCGATCCGCAGAGCGAGGACGCCGCCGACGCGCTGGCGATCGCTGTGTGTCACGCGCATCATCGCACCAGCGCGGCGCTGAAGGTGGCGGCGTCATGATCGGAAAACTTCGGGGTATCGTCGACAGCTACGGTGCGGATTACATCATCCTCGACGTCGGCGGCGTCGGCTATCAGGTGCATTGCTCGCCGCGCACGCTGCAAGCGCTGCCGGCAACCGGCGAAGCCGCCACTTTGTCGATCGAAACTTACGTGCGCGAGGATCAGATCAAGCTGTTCGGCTTTGCCAGCGACCTGGAGCGCGAATGGTTCCGTCTGCTGCAGACGGTGCAGGGCGTCGGCGCCAAGGTGGCGCTGTCGGTGCTCGGCACACTGAAGGTTTCCGATCTCGCCGCTGCGGTCGCCATGCGCGACAAGGCGGCGATTTCTCGTTCGCCCGGCGTCGGGGCCAAGGTGGCCGAGCGCATCGTCACCGAATTGAAGGACAAGGCGCCGGCTTATGCCAACCTCGATCCGGCGGCGGTGCATCTGGCAGGCAGCGTCGACGAGAAACGCGCGCCCAAGCCGGTGATGGATGCGGTTTCCGCGCTGGTCAATCTCGGCTACGGCCAGCCGCAGGCGGCGGCCGCGATTACCGCCGCCTCGCGCAGCGCCGGTGAAACCGCCGACACCGCGACGCTGATCCGGCAAGGCTTGAGGGAGCTGGCGAAGTGAACACCCCGCGCCGCCTGGTGACCGCCGAAAAGCGCGACGATGACGTGGACGCCAACTTGCGTCCGCAGCGTCTTTCGGAATTCGTCGGCCAGGAAAAGGCGCGCGCCAATCTTGGCGTGTTCATCGAAGCCGCGCGCTCGCGCCAAGAAGCGCTCGACCACGTGCTGTTCGTAGGCCCCCCGGGCCTCGGCAAGACGACGCTGGCGCAGATCGTGGCGCGCGAACTGGGCGTGAATTTCCGCGCCACCTCCGGCCCGGTGATCGCCAAGGCCGGCGATCTCGCCGCGCTCTTGACCAATCTCGAGCCGCGCGACGTACTGTTCATCGACGAGATCCACCGGCTCAATCCGGCGGTGGAGGAAATCCTTTATCCGGCGATGGAGGACTTCCAGCTCGACCTGATCATCGGCGAGGGTCCGGCGGCGCGCTCGGTGAAGATCGATCTGGCGCCATTCACGCTGGTCGGCGCCACCACCCGCGCCGGCCTGCTCACCAATCCGTTGCGCGACCGTTTTGGCATTCCGGTGCGGCTGAATTTCTATTCGGTGGAAGAACTCGAGCAGATCGTCAATCGCGGCGCGCGCGTGCTCGGCATCGGCATGACCGCCGACGGCGCCAACGAAATCGCGCGCCGCGCGCGCGGCACCCCGCGCATCGCCGGGCGGCTATTGCGCCGGGTGCGCGACTTCGCCCATGTCGACGGCGACAAGGCCATCGACCGCAAGATCGCCGACCGCGCGCTCGGCGAGCTGGAAGTCGACAATAGCGGGCTCGATGCCATGGACCGGCGCTATCTCTCCACCATTGCGCTCAGTTATGGCGGCGGCCCGGTCGGCGTCGACACCATGGCGGCGGCGCTGTCGGAACCACGCGACGCCATCGAGGACATCATCGAGCCTTTCCTGATCCAGAAGGGTTTCATCCAGCGCACCCCGCGCGGGCGGCTGCTCACCTCGCACGCCTTCAAGCATCTCGGTTTGTCCGAGCCGCAACGCGACGCCAGCCAGTTCGGGTTGTTTGGGCAGGACGAGGCAGAATAGTCTTCGTCATGTTGAGAGGCCTGCGATGAACCACCTCGACGGCGCAATCCGCGACGGCAACCACCATCAGCAGGTACGCGTCTATTACGAGGACACGGATTTTTCCGGCGTCGTCTATCACGCGAGCTACCTGCGCTTCATGGAGCGCGGCCGTACCAATTATCTGCGCCTGATCGGCGCCGACCACCGCGCGCTGTTCGAGCAGGCGGCCGCCGAGGCGCCGGGCTTTGCCTTCGTGGTGCGCCATATGGACATTGCGTTTCGCAAGCCTGCGCACATGGACGACGTGCTCGACATCGTCACCGCGCCGGAAGAGGTCAAAGGCGCCTCGGTGATGCTCCATCAGAAAGTGATGCGCGGCGAGGACCTGCTGGTGGAGGCGCACGTGCAGGTCGCCTTCGTCTCCGGCGGCCGGGCACGGCCGATCCCCAAGCCGCTGCGCATCGCCATGAAGGCGGACCAGGAATCGGGCGGCGCAAGCTGAGCGCCTGTCCTATATTCCATGACGGACCAAAGCTACACCCTGTTCGAAACGGCCATCGGCACCTGCGGCATCGTCTGGACCGCGCGCGGCGTCTGCGGCATGCAGTTGCCGGAGAAGGATGCGACGGCCACGCGCACGCGCGTGCAGCGCAGGCACCCGACGGCGATCGACGCTTCGCCGCCGCCGGCCATCCGCCGCGCCATCGACGGCATCGTTGCGCTGCTCGCCGGCGAAAAGCGCGACCTCGGCGACATTGCGATCGACGATGAGCGCCAATCAGACTTCAACAAACTTGTCTACGCCATCGCGCGTACGATCGCGCAGGGCAAGACCATGACCTACGGCGAGATCGCCGAACGGCTAGGCGACAAGACGTTGGCGCGCGCGGTCGGCCACGCCATGGGCGAGAACCCGACACCGATCGTCATGCCCTGCCATCGTGTGCTGGCGGCGGGCGGCCGCCTGGCGGCGTCGTCACAAAATTGCAGTTGCTGACCATCGAAGGCGCGCAGCCCGGCGGGCCGACTTTTGTTCGGCCGCCTGCCTTTGGAAGCTCGCCGCCGCGGATGACTGCTCGCGCAGCGGCGAGACTCATGTTAATCCCATTCACATGAAATGGGGCAGGCAGAGCGGGCCGCGCAGCTACCACCACGGCAACCTCAAGGAAGCTTTGGTGCGCGCCGCGCTCGACCTGATCGCGGAGAAGGGGCCGGCCGGCTTCACCTTTGCCGACGCCGCGCGTTGGGCGGGCGTAAGCCCGGCGGCGCCTTACCGGCATTTCCGCGACCGCGAAGAATTATTGTCGGACGTGGCGCGGCGTGGCTTCGAGCAGTTCACCGCGGCGCAACAGCTCGCTTGGGATGACGGCAAGCCGGACGTGTTCACCGCCTTCGACCGGCTCGGCAAGGCCTATCTGCAATTCGCTAAAAACGAGCCGGCCTACTATTCGGCCATGTTCGAGGCCGGCGTGCCGCCCGACGCCGATCCGCAATTGCGCGAGGCGGGCGAACACGCCTTCGCGGTGCTGCGCGGCGCCGCCGAGAAACTGGTGGCGCTGATGCCGGCGAAGGGACGGCCGCCGGCGCTGATGGTGGCGCTGCATATCTGGAGTCTCACCCACGGCATCGCCTCATTGTTTTCGCGCGGCGACGCGGCGCGGCGTGCGTTGCCGATGCCGCCAGAGGACCTGCTGGAAGCGGCCTTCCTGATCTATTTGCGTGGCCTCGGCCTTCCCGCGGGCGTAGCCGCGGCGCGCGGCTAGGCGGCCTTCCGTTTTCGTACCGGCGAGAGGCAGCCCAAGCCCTCGCAACGTCGCCCGCGCCTCCTATGTGAAGGGTCTTGACATAAGTCTGCCGCGACCCTACTAATGTAAATGTTATTTACATTCACACGCGAGGCCTCGCCATGACCATCGCCGCCAAGCTCGATGAATTCGGCAAACCCGCCTGGATTGCGCTGATCGTCCTCGGATTTATGGCGTGGTGGCCGCTGGGCCTTGTCGTGCTCGCCTTCACCATAGGGAGCGGAAGAATGGGATGCGGATATCACGGCGGTCATGACCGCTGGCAGCACAAGATGGAACGCATGCAGCGCAAGATGGACTGGATGCGTTCCAAGATGGGTGGCGGAAGCGCCAGCAGCGGTCCCAGTGGCGGCTTTTGGGGCAGCCCGCCGTCAAGCGGCAATCACGCCTTCGACGAATACCGCAGCGAGACTTTGAAGCGGTTGGAAGACGAGCAGCGCGAGTTCCGCGAATTCCTCGATCGGCTGCGTTTCGCCAAGGACAAGACCGAGTTCGATGCGTTCATGGCCGAACGCCGCAACCGTCCTGAGTCCGCCCCGCCGCAAAACTGATTTAGTCCCGAGCCCCCCGGGGACGGGCCGTCCGCCTGGCAACAGGCGGGCGGCTTTCTTTTCGCGCCGTCAGAGCCAGACGTCCTGCACCTCGACGCGGGTCGGAAACATATTGATGTACTTGACCATGCGCGGCTGCGTGCCGCGGTTTGGCCGGCTGCCGTGCGGCAAGGCTTGATGCCAGATGATCAAATCGCCGGCGCGTCCGCCGATCGGCTGCGAGCCGAGCGCGTGAATATTCTGACTGCGCGGGTCGGCGCCCGGCGGCAGGCTCTTCAGCCAGTCCTCAACGCGGCGATGGAAACCCGGCACCAAGGTGAACGCGCCTTGCTCCGGCGGCGTGTCCGTCAAATAGAGGATGCCCGCCGTCCCGAACGGGATCGGCGTCTTAATGCTGACATCCTAGTGCAGGTCCGGCCCGGGAAATTTCCAGCCGGGACGCTCCGGCACATTGAAGCCGACGCGGTCGGTGAAGCCGACGCGGTCGGTGGTGACCCATAGATCGGGGGCGCCCCAAAGCTGCGCGAAGGCTTTGTAGATGCGCGGTGAGCGGCGATTGGCCTCGAAGGCGGGGTGCTGGAAATACTGCACCATGATGCCGTGGTCGCGGCGCCTGTACCTGGTGTCCGGCTCGTCCGGACGCGCGCCGAGATGATCCCACAGCGCCTGCGTTGCAGCCTCCCGGCTCGCGGGAGCGACGGCATCGTGCAGCACGACGTAACCGTACTCGTCCCAGAACGCCAGATCGTCGGCGGATAATACCGGATCGCTCGCCTCCACCGCCGCAAGCTGGCGCTTGATTTCGTCCGGGTAAGCGGCGCCCGCGCCGGCGGCATTGATGCGCGCGACTCGCATCGGCTCGACGCCGCCGGTGGTGGCTAGGATCCAGCGCTCGAATTCTTCGAAAGTCGGCGCGTTAGACCCGAGATAACTCGCGGTCTGTTCGAGCCCGAGCCCGGTGGCATGAATGACAAGATGGTCGAGATGCCGGTCGTGCTGGTCGGTGGGCATGAACCGGCGTTGCCGTCCCGCCATGGTGCGCGACCAGTAGCGCTTGAGTTGATAGATGCCGAGCGAACCGACCTCGGTCGCGTCCGCCAGCGTGGAGGCGGGCCGGGGAAGGGAAGCGTCCATCAGCGTCATGATCGGCCGCCTGTCTCGCCAGGATGAGAGCCGACATCAAAGTCGAGGCGCTATTGCCGGTCAACGGCAAGGCGGAACCTCCGCGGTAACCAATCCTTAACCACAATCAGCGCTGTTTAAGGGGCTAAGACCCGTTCTGTGCCCTAGTTTGGCCAAGTTTCGCGGGGATTTCGTTAAGCCTGCCGGTGGCGGGACTTGACGGTTTTCGCGAAACATTCGGTTTGCGGTTGAGCGCGTGACGGGACCCACGGCGCGCTCATCTTGGTCCGAGCATTGTGCGCCGCACCGGTTTGACCGACTTGAGCCGGACAGCGGAAAGGACTGCCAATGAATCCTGCCGACGTGGCACAGTCGGTGCTCCCGCTCACCTCTTCCGACCTCTCGCTGTTCACGCTGTTCTGGCACGCCCATTGGATCGTCAAGGCGGTCATGGTCGGGCTGTTGATCTGCTCGGTCTGGGTATGGGCGATCGCGATCGACAAGACCGTGCTCTACACCCGCACCAAGCGCGCCATGGACCGTTTCGAGACCGCATTCTGGTCAGGCCAGTCGCTGGAGGAGCTCTACCGCTCGCTGTCCTCCAAGCCGACCCATTCGATGGCGGCGCTGTTCGTCGCGGCCATGCGGGAATGGAAGCGCAGCTTCGAGGGGGCGCCGAAATCCTTCGCCGGCCTGCAGATGCGGATCGAGAAGGTGATGGAGGTGACCATCGCGCGCGAGGTCGAGCGGCTCGAACGCCGGCTCTTGGTCTTGGCCACCGTCGGCTCGGCCGGCCCGTTCATCGGCCTGTTCGGCACGGTTTGGGGCATCATGACCAGCTTCCAGTCGATCGCCGCCTCGAAGAACACATCGTTAGCGGTTGTGGCGCCCGGCATCGCGGAAGCGCTGTTTGCGACCGCAATCGGCCTTGTCGCCGCCATACCGGCGACTATTTTCTATAACAAGTTCGCGTCCGAGGTGAACAAGCAGGCGCAGCGGCTGGAGGGCTTTGCCGACGAATTTGCCGCCATCCTGTCGCGCCAGATCGACGAACGCGGGTAGGCGCATGATCCCGAAAAGTGGGCACCGGCTTTCGGAACAGATCATGCGCGGGGATAGCTAATCATGGCAGCAGCCAACGCCGGCACGCCAAGCATCGGACGCAGGAAGCATCACCGTCAAAAGGTGATGAGCGAGATCAACGTCACGCCGATGGTCGACGTGATGCTGGTGCTGCT
>PMAF01000042.1 GCA_003152455.1 Hyphomicrobiales bacterium | reverse complement strand
CTCACGTGCCGGTGCAGGAGCCATCCACAGCATCATGAGCGGTCATTCTAATTCGCCTACCGGTTGATCCACCTCAATGCGCATAGTGATTTTAATTGATTCATTGGTGCCGGTTTTCGCCGGGTTTTGATCGAATAAGCCGTGCGCAGGCAAACAAGGTGTTTTAGTTAGACAAAAAAGCGGAAGAGCGCTGCCGCCGCCCGATCGAAACACGGCCTTTTTTGGAGATACTTTCATGATTAGGCCGTTGCTATTCGGAATAGCAATTCTGATCGCTGGGGCGAGCCAAGTGACGGCGCAGGGCGTCCCCAATTTCAGGTTGAGCAGGGTTGCCGGGAGGTATCGACCGGGCCGAGCAAACTGACAACGTTCGATAAATGCATCGAGGACGAAAGAAGCGCCCGCGATGACCTCGCAAAGATCTGGGAAACATTTGTAGCGAGCGATCGACGGGTTTGTCTCAACGGGACGACCTTGGATGGTACTCCAAGCTACGTTGAACTTCTTGAATGTCTTAATATGGCCAGGGACACCCGGGACAAATGGGACGCGGCCGGCCACATTGACGGGCACTAGATTGAAGTTGTCCGGACTTCGATGTGCTGCTCTCTGGTCCAATTCGCCGCTGCAATAAATGAGCCCTGCTAAACTGCGCAATGCTGGCGTGGGTCATTGACGGCCTATTTGGCCAAGGCCGAAAGCCCTGTTTGTCCGCTGTGCACCCAAGAGCGACCATTCAAGGCATCGGCCCGGTCGATCGCGATGTGCCATGAACAAACATTCCGCCATTCATTCGATCATATCGTTGGCGGTGGCGAGCACCTCAGCCGCTCGTGCTTTTATGCAGTTTGTCCAACGAGAATTGCGCCGACGAAAATGAAAACAAGCCCGACAATCCGAAGCGGTGGTAGGTGTTCTCCCAAAATAAGCGCGGCAGCCAGAGGCACTAGGACAAAAACGAGGGCGAATAGCGGCTCCACTACGCTAAGTTCGAGTTGCCGAAGGGCAACAACGTAAAGTAGTCCAGTAACGATTGCGGCAATGAGCGCCGACCAAGTCCACGGATCGAGCATCATCGATAAGATATAAGACAAACAAGAAACTGAACTGCCTCCGCCTAAAGCTGCGATGCGGAGTTTAAGCACAACATTAGCGTATGCCATTAGCACGACGGCAATGGGGATTAGCCATATACTTTTTGTCCCGCCATGCATTTGTTGTTCCGAACGTTTCCAGTTGATTGATTTTTTAAAGCTAAGCCTTTCGAAAGGTAGCCATCCGCCGCCTCATCCCCTACCCCACGCTCAAGATACGGCATTGTATCGGCTCAAACGGGTGCTTCGATAGGGGCTGAAACTGGCATCAAAGCCATTGCCACAATGCACGGCTAATGTCGCTGTTGGGTCATTCGCTACCGAAGCATTCCGCGCCAGTATCGACCAATGTCCGCTCTTATCCCAATAACGACCGTTCAAGGCGTCAGTCCGAATTGGCGTTAAGTGCCAATAAGCGACAACGCAAAATGCGGACGATGACAACCTCGATCTTAAAGGAGGATCAAGGCATACGCGACCAGTGCGGCTAGAATGGCAACGACTGCAAATGTGGTTGTGCGGCCAAATTTGCGGGCGCCATTAATAAGATTGCCGCAGCACAGCTCGCTCGGATTTGCGCATTCGTCGACTTCATTCGCCGCACTGAATTTTGGTCTAGCGCAGCATGATCCGATTGGTGGGTGCACTAACATATAAGTCCTCCATGATTTTAGTCATACCCGGCTTGACCTTAGGTCGTGGGAAGCGACTGATAGCCGGTGGCGGCCATCATCGTTTCAAAATAGGCGCGAACTTTTTCGGGGAAGCGCAATCCCTTAACGACCGCCGCCGACCGCAGCAGCGGCAGCACGCGCACATCATCAAACGAGAGCGTGCCGTTGATCGCGCGCGGACTTTCGATCAACCCATCGAGCTCTTCCAGGATGGGCGTCAGTTCCGTCAGCAACTGGCGTGTTTTGTCGCGCAGCTCGACAAAATCGCCTAGTGTCTGCCGCTTGCGGACGGCGTAGTGATCGAGCGCCGCGACCGTACCAAACTCCGGCAGGCCGAGCAGCGGATAACGCGGCTGCGTTAAACGCGCAATCATAGGCGTGACTCTTTGCTCCCAGGCGACGATTTCGGCACACTGAATGCCGGTCAAGAGCGGCCCACCAAAAGCGTCGAGGTATTTGACCATCTCCATGCTTTCGAGCATCGGACCGCCATCGTCTTTCACCAAAATCGGAATCTGTCGCTTTCCGACAAGATCGATCATCGTGTCGTTGTCGTCATCGAGCACGACCGTTTCCTGCAAGTGCAGGCGCTTAAGCGCAGCGGTCATGCGTACGCGGAAGCAGAGCGAGCAGTGCTCGAACATATAGAGCCGCATCAAGATACCTTTTCCGATTTTCGACCTTTCGCTGTCCCTGGTGGGCAGTATCCAGGCTGCCCTTGGCAACAGTTGTCCGTGAGGTAGGAAATGAGCGAGTTCATCGCCTCGTAGCGCGCCGTATAGATCATCGAGCGACCGTCTCGGCGAACGGTTACGAGGCTTGCATCGCGGAGCTGATCCAAATGGAAGGTCAATGCATTCGGTTGGAGCTTGAGACTATTGGCGATACGGCCCGCCGGCATTCCCTCCGGTCCCGCCTCGACCAGAAGCCGAAATACGTCCAGCCGATTATCCTGCGCCAAGGCCGCAAGGATAGCGACCGCGTTTTGCTTTTTCATATTTCAATAAATACTGAAATATTTGGCTCAGTCAAGAGATATTTCAATCATTCTTGAAATATAATGCCACTGGATCAAATGTCCGCTCTGGGTCATTCGCGACCGAGCCATCTCGCGCCAGTGCCGACCATTGGATGCATCCGCGACCGCCTCTTTGATCTTGTCAGACGGCCGTAAGGTGTTCGGTACAAACAGGCGACCGGTTTCGCAGCACTGCATCCGCCAGCAAAGCAAGATCGGGCAGTTGCAGCCTGTTTCGGAGAGGCGGGGCCAACACACTTAACGATTGGATCGACAATTAAACCTCCACAACAGACGACATCGCGTAGCCGAAAATCTGTTGGTCATCCGATCAGTTCCCGATTATGAGGGGCACGTATGGTCCCGCCCAACCGAGCCCCCGAGCCTGCATGAACCAACCAATCCTCTACGCAATTGTGGCGATGGCCTGCTACGGACTCTCCGACTTCATCTACAAGCAGGCTGCCGCTGCAGCCATCCGTGCCGACCATTTCTTGATGGTGCAGGGATGGGTCTTCTTTCCCCTTGTTATTTTCTATGCAGTCGCGACCGGCACGCTCATCCCCGATCCAGCGGCGTTGTGGGGTTCGCTCGCGGGCGCCTTTGTCTTCATCGGCTTTTATTATTTCATCCGCAGCCTCGCCGCTGGCTCGGTGAGTACCAACGCGTCGATCTTCCGCATGAATTTTATTGTCACTGTGTTCCTAGTGATCGCTTTTCTCGGTGAGCCGTTGACACCCAGGAAGATCGCCGGACTTGCGCTCGCGCTGCTTGCAACGTGGCTGCTGGTGGGCGCCGGAGCCATAGCCGCTTGCACGCCCAATGATGCACGACGGCGCTCGCTCGTCCAAGTCGCCGTCGCGACGCTCGCCTTCGGTGCATCAAATTTCTTCCACACCGTCGGGCTGCGGCATGGCGCCGTTCCGGAAACGCTTGCGGTCGCACAGGCGGCCCTGTTCATGCCGCTCGCGACCGTTGTGGTCTATTTCGCTCATCGCAATCTTCGGCCGCCGCCGGTGACATTTAAATATGGCGCCGCTGCCGCGGTTGTGTTGCTCGGCGCTACTATTTTCCTACTACGAGGTGTGGCGAGTGGCCAAGCGAGTGTGCTGGTGCCGATAGCGCAGATGGGGTTCATTGTAGCCGCACTACTCGGGATTTTCATCCTTCGTGAGCCCGTCACAGTCCGCAAGGCGATGGGTCTCGTTTCAGCGCTGGCCGCTTTGGCGGTATTGGCGTGGAGCTGAGGATTGGCCCAAATAGCGCTCCGGATGTCCGAGATGGGTCAATCGCGACCGAAAGATTCAGCGCCGGTACCGACGAATGTCCGCTCTTAGTCCGTTAGCGATCAAAATGGTGCGTCGAGACGAATGACGCGAAGTGCCAATAGATGGGGTAATCGGCCGGCCCAGCTTGTGGATAGCTGAAGATTTTGGGTGCTGCGCTTCAGGCTGATGGT
>PMAF01000117.1 GCA_003152455.1 Hyphomicrobiales bacterium | reverse complement strand
TTGGTGGCGGTGGCCACGTAGGCGGCGGCGCTGCGCATATCAGTGGCGGTGCGCGCGGCGGCGGTGCGCATTTCAGCACCAGGTCCGCGGTATCGCGTTCGTCTGCTCGGCCGAACTCTCGGGGCAACGTCCTGCGATCGACAACCCGCAACGCCCCAACCAGCCCGGTCGGCAGCAGAGCGCTGACAAACCGCAACGCCACCCGCAACACAACCGGAACCGCAAGATTCAACACGAGGCTGAACTCGACCGCCAAAGCCAACACCGTGCGCGAAACGTTAAACTCCCGTTCGGTCGCCGGTGCATTGCGCAATCACACCGCATTACGTAATCCGAATACGCGCGCCCGCATCACCGCGAGTGCGGCGACGGCGGGATGGAATAACGGACGCGACGGCGGAAGGGGCTGGTGGCGACACAGTAACGGTGGATACGGATGGGTCGGTCCGCTGTACTGGCCGTTTGCTTACGACGACATGTACGACTACGCGATGTGGGGCGACGACTATGACGATTCGTTCTGGGGCTACGGCTACGAAGACATCTATGTGAGCCTGTTCGCGCCCTACGCCTACGACGACCTCACCGGCTACCTGCCGGAATATGCCAGCGCAAATCCGGGCGGATCAGGAGCAGCGGCGCCCGCTTCTGTTACGCCAAGTGCCGCAGCCAGCCAACTGGCGCAAATGTGCGGCCAAGACAGCCACGACATCGCCGGCCTGCCAATCGATCAATTCCAGCAGGCGATCAAGCCGACCGATGCACAACAAGCTGCGCTCGACGATCTCGCCAATGCCTCGCTCAAGGCGGCACAGGACATCAAGGCCGCGTGCCCGACCGATATCGCGCTGACGGCTCCAAGCCGCCTCGCGGCGATGCAACAGCGCATCGAGGCAATGATCGCGGCGGTAGCGACCGTGCAGCCAGCACTGGAGAAATTCTACGGCCTCCTGAGCGACGAGCAGAAGGCCCGGCTGACCGCCCTCGGCAACGATCAGGGTCAGAATCAGGCCGCGGAGAAGGCCGCCGGCTCACTTGCCAAGAGCTGCGGTACCGCTCAACCGGGTGTAACGGAATGGCCGACCGCAGAGATTGATCAGGCGGTGCGTCCGACCGAGGCGCAACGTGCGAGTCTGACTGCGCTCCAGAATGCCTCCGCCAAGGCGGCGGACATGCTCAAGGCCGCGTGCCTGACCGACGATCCGCTCACGCCGCCAGCGCGGCTCGCGGCTGTCGGCAAACGGCTCGACACCATGCTGCAAGCGATCAAGATAGTGCATTCAGCGCTCAATGACTTTTACGGATCGCTGAGCGACGAGCAGAAGGCAAGGTTCGAAGCGATCGGTCCGCAGCGGACCAGCCAGCTTGAGTCGCTGGACGTTGTGCACACAACCGTCCGCAGGCACGGCATTGACCCCGTTGGGCAAGTCATTCGGCGTTTGATGTCGATCGTGCGCTGATCTGCAGATATCGATTGGTGCGTCCAATCGTACTTAGACTTTGAGAAAGCAACAACCCCCGCATGGTAATTCGTCCCTGAAAGGCTTCGTGAATGAGTTCAAACACGCAAATTTGCCGCGGCGCCGTGGCGGCTCATCTGCGCCATCCCAGCCGGTGGCCGGCGAGATTGGATCTCATCCAAAGCTTGAGCGGGCTAATGCTTGTGCTCTTCATTTGGGGGCACATGCTCCTGGAGTCGTCGATCCTGATCAGCAAGGACGCAATGTATCGCGTAGCGCGATTCATGGATGGGTATTACGTGTTCGGAGCGGACTACCCGTTCCTCATCACCTGCGCGGCCGGCATGATTCTCACAATATTTATTGTCCACGCCGCATTGGCGATGCGCAAGTTTCCGGAGAGCTACCGAAGCTACCGCGCGTTCCGGGATCATATGGCTACGTTTCGTCATAACGACACCAGCCTTTGGTGGCTGCAGGTGTGGACCGGTTTCTCTCTGTTCTTTCTTGGCTCGGTACACATGATCGCCATGATGACGCGCCCCGGCGATATCGGACCCTACGAATCGGCGGACCGTATCGTCAGCGAGTGGATGTGGCCAGTCTATGCGCTACTGCTGATTGCCGTGCATCTCCACGCCGGCGTCGGTATCTACCGGCTGGCGGTTAAATGGGGCTTGGAAGTGGGACCTGATCCCGCGGCTAATCTACACCGGCTCAAGTTGGCGCGATGGATCATCATTGGCTTCTTTCTGTTGCTCGGCTTCACAAGCTTAGGCGTCTACATAGCGATTGGCATCGAGCATCGTGATCACAAGGGCGAACATTATGTCCCGAGCTGGGAGCACGGCACGATCCAAATAAATGAACCCAAGCAGGCTGCGGCCGCGGTGCCCAAGACGTCGCAACTGGCCGGAGGTGAGTCGTGAAAGTCGACTACACGGACGTGCTCGTCGTCGGCGGTGGTCTTGCCGGTTTGCGGATCGCGCTTGCGGCCAAGCGCCGCGGCCACGACACCGTCATCCTTTCGCTGGTCCCACCAAAGCGCTCGCATTCAGCGGCCGCGCAGGGCGGCATGCAGGCTAGTCTCGGCAATGTCATCAAGGGAAGCGGCGACAACGAGGACGTTCACTTCCAAGACACAGTGCGCGGCAGCGATTGGGGTGCCGACCAGGAGGTCGTGCGGATGTTTGTCGACACCGCCCCGAAGGCGGTGCGCGAGCTTGCCGCTTGGGGCGTTCCATGGACCCGCATCAGCAAGGGTGAGCGCGAGGTCGTAATCAACGGCAAGAAGGTTATCATCAGCGAACGCGAGCAGGCTGACGGGCTTCTCAATCAACGCAACTTCGGCGGCACCAGCAAGTGGCGCACCTGCTACGCATCGGCCGGAACTGGGCACGCGATGCGGTCAGCGACCAGACGATCGCCGCGAGTATTCCGGTGCACGAGCGCGTCGAAGCGCTCGCGCTCATTCATGACGCTGGTCGCTGCTGCGGAGCCATTGTGCGCGATCTCGTCAGCGGCGCCCTTTCGGCCTGCATCGCTAAGGCGACCGTAATTGCTACCGGTGGCGCCGGGCGGCTCTACCGCGCGACTACTAACGCGGTGATTTGCGAAGGCATCGGCACCGTGATCGCGCTCGAGACCGGGCTGGCCGCGCTCAGCAACATGGAAGCCGTTCAATTCCACCCGACCGGTCTCTTTCCCTCCGGCATTCTGATCACTGAGGGTTGTCGCGGCGACGGGGGGCTATTGCGTGACGTCGACGGCCACCGCTTCATGCCCGACTACGAGCCGGAAAAAAAGGATCTTGCTGCACGCGACGTCGTCTCACGGCGCATGCTTGAGCATATCCGGAAGGGCAACGGTGTAAAGTCGCGGTTCGGCGAACATCTGTGGCTCGATATCACCCTCTTGGGTCGGGAGCATATCGAAAAGAATCTACGCGAAGTCCAGGAGATCTGCCGCAACTTCCTCGACATCGATCCAAGCAAGGATCTGATCCCAGTTTATCCGGCTGCGCATTACACAATGGGCGGGGTGCGCACCAATCCGACAGGCGAAAGTCCTGGGCTCGCCGGGCTGTTCGTGGGCGGCGAAGCAGCGTGCTGGGACATTCACGGCTTCAACCGGCTTGGCGGCAACTCGGTCGCCGAGACGATCGTAGCGGGGATGATCGTAGGTGAGTCCATTGCCGCTTTCTGCGACCGACCGCAAAACGATCTTACTGTGTCGATGGGCATTATCCGCGATTTCCTCGCGCGCGAAGATGCCAAGATCAGCGCGTTACTCACCGGCGGGGGCGACGAAGATGCTAACCTTTTGCGCATCCGGATGCAGGAAATCATGACCGAAAAGGTTGGCATTTTCCGCACCGCCGACAAGCTGGCCACCGCAGTCGATGAGCTGCAGGCGCTCCTAGCGAAGAGCCGCAACATCGGGGTTCGCAACAAGTCTCGGGGCGCAAATCCCGAGCTGGTGGCGGCGTATCGCACGCAAAAAATGATCAAACTTGCGTTATGCGTCGCCTGCGGCGCGCTCGCGCGCACCGAAAGCCGCGGCGCGCATTACCGTGACGATTTCCCGCGCCGCGACGATGCGCAGTGGCTTCGACGCACGCTCGCGATCTGGAAAAATGAAAGCGATACATTGCCGACGCTCAATTACGAACCACTCGACGTGATGCGAATGGAGCTTCCGCCAGGCTCGCGCGGATATGGCACCAAGGACGACCATATCGTTCATTCCGACGCTCCCCGCCGCGCGGCCGAGGTCGAAGCGACGAGAAAACGGCTTGTAGATGCGGATCGATTCGCAGTGCAGGCCGCGTTAATGCCCTACGACCATCTGCTCCCGCCAGATCTCCGCGTCCGCAATGAACGCATCGACGGGAGCAATTAATGAACGACGTCGCGCCCCGCCGTCTCACACTCACCGTGTTTCGCTACGATCCGCGAGCGCCTGAACGCACACCCCGTATGCAGTCATACGAGGTCGAGGAGGCGGACGGCATGACGCTCTATATCGCACTCAACGAGATTCGCGAAAGGCTCGATCCGTCACTGCAATTTGATTTTGTATGCCGCGCTGGGGTGTGCGGGAGCTGCGCCATGCTGATCAACGGGCGCCCCGGTCTTGCCTGCAGCACCCTGACCAAGGCTCTCGGACCCGAAATCACGCTCGCTCCGCTACCGGCTTTCGAACTGATCGCGGATCTGTCGGTCGATACCGGAAAGTGGATGCGCGCCATGAGCGAGCGTCTCGAGACATGGATCCACGCCCGTGAGGGCGGGATCGATTTCGCGCGGATCGAGGAGCGCATGGAGCCAGCGGTGGCGGAGGCTATCTACGAGCTCGACCGCTGCATCGAGTGCGGCTGCTGCGTGGCTGCCTGCGGAACGGCTCTCATGCGCGAAGACTTCGTCGGCGCCGTCGGCCTGAACAAAATTGCGCGCTTCCGGCTTGATCCACGCGATCACCGCAGCGGCAACGACTATTTTGATCTTATCGGCGACGACGATGGTGTGTTCGGTTGCATGTCGCTGCTCGGTTGTCACGACGTATGTCCGAAGAATTTGCCGCTTCAAACTCAGATCGCGTTTATGCGCCGCCTGATGGCGGCCGAGGGGCTAAAGCCAAGTTTGAAACAAGGAGACGGGAAATGACACGCGCCTGGAGGGCGATTGCGCCCATTGCGGTTGCAATCATCTTGGCATTTTTGCCGGCCCCGGCCGGATTGCCGGAATATGCCTGGCATTATTTCGCAATTTTTGCCGGCGTCATCGTCGGTCTGATGCTTGAGCCTCTGCCTGGTGGGGCCGTAGGCCTCATCGGAGTCACCGTCGTGGCAACGTTGGCGCCCTACACGCTCTACAGTCCCGCCGAACTCGCAAAGCCAGGCTTTCATCCGGCGGACGCCGCGTTGGCTTGGGCATTGTCCGGATTCTCCAATGCGACGGTATGGCTGATCTTCGCGGCGTTCATGTTTGCGCTCGGCTACGAGAAGACGGGGCTAGGCCGCCGTATTGCGCTACTGCTGGTCAAGCTCTTGGGGCGCCGGACCCTGACGCTCGGATACGGCATTGCCCTCGCGGACACCGTGCTGGCGCCCTTTACGCCGTCTAACACCGCGCGCAGCGGTGGCACTATTTATCCGATTATCCGCAACCTGCCAGGCCTCTATCAGTCGAAGCCGAACGATCCGTCGGCCCGCCGAATCGGTTCCTATATCATGTGGGTCGCCCTCGCGACGACCTGCGTAACCAGTTCGTTGTTCCTGACTGCGCTCGCTCCTAACCTGCTGGCTGTCGAAATCGTCAACAAGACCGCGCATTTCAATATTACCTGGATGCACTGGTTCGCCACGATCGCGCCGGCAGGTATCATTCTTCTGATTGCCGTACCCCTGTTGGCCTATTGGCTCTATCCACCGGAGGTCAAGGTTAGCGAGAAAATCCCGCAATGGGCAGCGGACGAACTGGGTAAACTCGGCGCGCTTTCGCTGCATGAGATCACGGTCGCAGTCCTGGTCGTGATGGCGCTAGCACTATGGATATTCGGCGCGAGCTTCGTCAACTCCACCACCGTGGCGCTGATCGTGGTCGCCTTGATGCTGGTGACGAAAGTATTCACGTGGGACGACATGCTCAAGGACGTGCCCGCGTGGAATACGCTCGCATGGTTCGCCACTCTTGTCGCGCTTGCCGACGGCCTCAACAAAGTTGGGTTCGTAAAATGGTTCGCCGAACTCATCGGCCACCAGATCGTCGGGCTGTCGCCGACCGCCGCTATGCTGATCCTGGTTACAGTGTTCTTCCTGTCCCATTACATGTTCGCGAGCGTGACCGCCCATGTAACCGCGGTGCTGCCGGTGATGCTGGCAGTCGGCGCCACCGTTCCGGGCCTGCCGAGTCAGCAGTACGCGCTGCTGCTGTGCCTGACACTCGGCATCATGGGCATCATTACGCCCTACGGAACTGGCCCGAGTCCAGTCTATTACGGGAGCGGCTACATGCCGTCTGCTGATTTCTGGAGATTGGGTGCCATCTTCGGCCTGATCTTTTTTGTCGTATTCATGGTCGTCACGGTACCGTGGCTGCTCGTCATCGGGTGATGCACCGGTCGCTGGTCATGACGGCTGCTAAACCGCGAGCAATCGATCATTCTAACCAAGGACCGCACCTAGATGGCGAAAGGCGTAATTTTCTGCATGGCGAAGGCCGTGATGAACGACAGGGCCGACGAGGTGCAAGACGTTTGGCGCTCTGCAGGCTGGTCCATCCATCAGCAAATTGAAGATTGAACATAGGAGTTATCACATGCTCGCCATGAGAAAAGAGACCGACAGCCTCGGTGCGATTGAAGTGCCCGCGGACAAGCTGTGGGGCGCTGAAACCCAGCGCTCGCTCGAGCATTTCAACATCGGCAGGGACTTGATCCCCGGCGAAATGATCACTGCCTACGCCACCTTGAAGAAGGCCTGCGCCACCGCGAACCATGCCAGCAAGCGGCTCGACGATCAGCGCTGCAAGTTGATCGTTCAGGCTTGTGATGAAATCCTCGCCGGCCAGCATCACGATATGTTTCCGTTGCATGTGTGGATGACGGGCAGTGGTACCCAGTTCAATATGAACGTGAACGAGGTGATCTCCAACCGGTGCTGTCAATTCGCGAGTACGCCGCTCGCAAGCAAGGCGCCGGTTCACCCAAACGATCACGTTAACATGTCGCAATCGTCCAACGATACGTTTCCATCGGCGATGTGTATCGCTGCAGCGCTTGGCGTGACCGGACGCCTGGTGCCGGCGGTACGCGCTTTGCACGATGCTATCGCAGTGAACGCAGATGCGTGGAAGGATATCGTCAAAATCGGCCGTACGCACATGCAGGATGCGACACCAATTACGCTCGGACAGGAATGGTCCGGCTATGCTGGCATGCTGGCGGACGATTTGGAGCGGCTCGACGACGCGCTGAAGGGCGTGTACCGGCTGGCACTCGGCGGCACAGCGGTTGGCACAGGATTGAACGCGGCCCCCGGTTTTGCGGAGGCTGCGACAGCAGAGATTGCCACACTTACAGGACTGCCGTTTGTTACAGCTAAAAATAAGTTTAGCGTGCAAGGGTCGCACGATGCCATGGTCCAGCTTTCTGGCACATTTCGGACGCTGGCGGCTTCGCTTTACAAGATCGCTAACGACATCCGCCTGATGTCTTGCGGTCCGCGCGCCGGTTTTGCGGAATTGCATATTCCGGAGAACGAACCGGGTTCGTCGATCATGCCCGGAAAGATCAATCCGACCCAGGCTGAGGCGTTGACGATGATAGCGGCCCAAGTGATGGGAAACGATGTAGCCGTCGGGTTCGGGGGCGCCAGCGGCTACCTGGAGATGAACGTCTACAAGACTTTGATTATTTTCAACGTCATGCACTCCCTAGGGATCATGGCCGACGGATGCACAAATTTCCGGAAGTTCCTTGTCGAGGGCACGAAGCCAAACCTGAAGAAGATCAAGGAATATGTAGATCGTTCGCTGATGCTGGTGACCGCGCTGACACCGGTTATCGGCTATGACAAGGCAGCGGAGATCGCGAACCACGCTATGAAACACGATCTCACGCTGAAGGCTTCAGCGTTGCAATTAGGCTTTGTCACCGAGGCCGAATTCGATCGCGTTGTCGATCCGAAAAAAATGGTTACGCCCTATGTGGCGAGTAGCGCTTAGACCATTTGTCCCAACCTGATAAATCTCAGAATCCAGGACGTTGATCTCTATCTCGAAAAACGGGCGCCTGGTCTGAGGCGAAAATCTCCCGTTATAAATTTCATCATTCGGCCTGTATCCACGTCGGACACGAATCACGTTGCAATATGTTGACAATCAAACAGGCGGACCGGTTTCGAACCGCGGTTCCGCTGAACAACTGCCACGCTCAAAAAGATGGCATCCCATGGCCAATGCACTGGCACCACGTCGTAAGGGCAATCGGTATTCCATTCGACTAATCAAAAGTCGTCAGTCGCGATCGCCAAACCGATCCCCAGACCGGATAGGATTTTGAGCAGCGACAACTGTTAGCCAACCACATGATATCCAGCATCCACGTAGGCAGTGTTACCTGTTATCGCTTTCGCCGCATCGCTCACCAGAAAGACCGCAAGCGCACCTACATCATCGAGCGTGACAAGGCGATGCTCGGGAGCTAGCCTGAATGCGGGTGAAGTTTCCCCAAAGTCAGTCTTCATCTGCTTCGCCTGTCGGTTCCGAAACCTCCATCCGTTGGATTCGCGATCGCCGGCGAATCAGAACATGATTGCTGGATGTTCGC
>PMAF01000170.1:9194-9330 GCA_003152455.1 Hyphomicrobiales bacterium | reverse complement strand
AGGCGCGCCAGGCCAAGAAGGAGATGGTGGAGGCGAACCTGCGCCTGGTCATCTCGATCGCCAAGAAATACACCAACCGCGGCCTGCAGTTCCTCGATTTGATCCAGGAAGGCAATATCGGCCTGATGAAGGCGGT
>PMAF01000170.1:0-9041 GCA_003152455.1 Hyphomicrobiales bacterium | reverse complement strand
ATCTCGGCGATTTCATCGAGGACAAGAACGCCATCCTGCCGATCGACGCGGCGATCCAGTCGAATTTGCGCGAGACCACGACGCGCGTCCTGGCGTCTTTGACGCCCAGAGAAGAGCGCGTGCTGCGCATGCGCTTCGGCATCGGCATGAACACCGACCACACGCTGGAGGAAGTCGGCCAGCAGTTCTCGGTCACGCGCGAGCGCATCCGCNNATCCGCCAGATCGAGGCGAAGGCGCTGCGCAAGCTCAAGCACCCGTCGCGCTCGCGCAAGCTGCGCTCGTTCCTGGACAACTAATTCTGTCATTTCGGGACGGCCCAAAGGGCTGGACCCGGAATCCATACTCCGCAGCGCTGCGGGTTATGGATTCCGGGTTCGCGCTTTCAGCGCGCCCCGGAATGACGACAAGTGGACTTGCGCGGGGACGAGCAGACGTGGTGGTGTGCGCCATGCTCGCCCGCACCCTTTCCGCCTTCCTCCTCACCTTCCTCCTCGCCACGCCCACGCTTGCCGCCCAATGCGGCGGCGACTTCCACGGCTTCCTCGCTGCGATGGGCCGCGAGGCGCAGGCCGCCGGCGTCTCGCGCAGCGTGATCGACCAGGCCTTCGCCGGCGTCACGATCGACCCGAACGTGCTGGCCTTCGACCGCCGCCAGAAGGGCATGTTCCATTCCAAGAGCTTCGAGGAATATTCCCGCACCCGCGTCATCCCGGCCCGCATCAAGCGCGCCACCCGGCTGATGCAGGTGCACGCGCAACTGCTGGCGCGCATCGAACGCCAGTTCGGCGTGCCGGCCTCGCTGGTGGTGGCGATCTGGACGCTGGAGAGCGACAACGGCACCGGCGACATCGGCAAGCTGCCGGTGATCCGCACGCTCGCCACGCTGGCGCACGATTGCCGCCGCACCGAGCTGTTCCAGGGCGAACTGATCGCCGCGCTCAAGATCGTGCAGCGCGGCGACCTGCCGTTGCGCGACCTGATCGGCGCCTATGCCGGCGAGATCGGCCAGACCCAGTTCCTGCCCTCGTCCTACATCAAGTACGGCGTCGACTACGACGGCAACGGCCACGTCGACCTGCGCCATTCGGTGCCGGACGTGCTGGCCTCGACCGCTAATCTGTTGAAGGTCAACGGCTGGAAGGCCGGCGCGCCGTACGGCGAGGGCACGTCGAATTTCGAGGACGCGATGCGCGAGTGGAACCACTCCGAGCTCTACCGCAAGACCATCGTGCTGATGGCGCAGCAACTCGGCGGGCGGTGAGGGCACTTACCCTCTCCCCTTGTGGGAGAGGGTGGCGAGTGCGGAGCGATAGCGAGCACGAGCCGGGTGAGGGGGTCAGCGCTCGAACGAGGCATTGCCCCCTCACCCGCCTCGCTCACTCACGTTCGCTCGGCACCCTCTCCCACAAGGGGAGAGGGAAAAAAGTAGCGCGAGACCCCGCGTTCGCCCGCTTACTCCAACCCTTCCACAATTCGGATATCCCGCACGGCGCCGTCGCCGAGCGCCTTCAGCGCGGCCTGGTAGGCGGGCGAGTCATGGCCGGCGACCGCGGCCTGGACGCTCGGCCATTCCGTCACCACCACGCGCTCCTTCTGCCCGGCCTCGAAGGTTTCGTTGGCGGTAGCGCGGCACAGATAGCGCGCGCCGAACGGCGACAGCGCGGGGCCGGCGAGCTTGGCGTAAGCCGCGACCTTGGCGGGGTCTTTGATCTCGCGATAGCAGGTGATCCAGTAGGCCTTGGGCATGGGGGCTCCCTGTGGGGTGGGTTTGTTCTGAGGCGATAAGTCCTAGCCCATGCGCGGGGGGCGGCGAAAGGGCATGATCGAGGCCAAGGCGTTGCGCAATTTGGAGCATCCGCGCCGGTCGAGGAAGCTCAGAAGCTTCCTAGATAACTGAGCTCAGTTCAAATAGCTGCGCTTATAGCATTTCCCGGTTGAAGCAGGTCTTCTAATGCGGCTGTGAGCCTGAAAGCCGCCTGATATGCGCCCGTTCGAGTCATTACGACGAAAAACTCTTTTGTCGAAAGTATCTGGGTTTTATCACGCGAATTGAAGGAAATTGGCGGGATAAGATTGCTAATTTTGAAAGCAGGTCGGCGCTCCACCCCCTCGCACTTTGTGCGGGGGCAAAAAAGGGAGGGCAAGCTCGGCGCCATTGCGGCGCGGGGATGATCACGCACGCCCGGAGATGTTGCAATGAAGGAACAGCGCAGTGGAGGGCAGGCAACGACGATGGATTTTTCTGTCATTCCGGGACGCTGCGAAGCAGCGGGCCCGGAATCCAGGGGCGGCATGGGATGTCGCTCTGGATTCCGGGTTCGCGCGTGAATGCGCGCGCCCCAGAATGACGCAAGAGCGCTAACCGGTCCTCATCATTTTTTCCGGCTTCGCCCCGACGCGGGCGATGCGATCGATCTTGAGCAGCGCGCGGCCGGATTTCTCCGCGATCTCGCGGTCCTGCTCGATCAGGAAGCCGAGCGCGGGCGCGTCCTTCTCGAGGCCGCTGAGGAGTTCGGCCGGCACGCGCCGGTTGGAGCGCTGCGAGCCGTCCTCATAGACGACGTCGAAGAACACGAATTCGCCCTTCGGATTGGTGCCTGGTTTCTTGGCCATGGGTTCGCTCCGATTCTATTTCTCGTCATTCCGGGGCGCGCGCGCGTTGGCGCGCGAACCCGGAATCCATATTCACAGACCGGGTTTATGGATTCCGGGTCCGCGCCTTCGGCGCATCCCGGGATGACGAAGTTGATTTCCCGCGTCGTCTTACAAAAAGAAAAAACCCCGCGCAAGCGCGGGGTTTCTCCGTTCGTTACGTGTCAGACCGCCTGCAGATTGGCAGCGGCCGACTTGCCGTTCTTGCGATCGGCTTCGATGTCGAACGAGAGCTTCTGGCCCTCGTTGAGATTGCTCATGCCGGCGCGCTCGACAGCCGAGATGTGAACGAACACATCCGGCCCGCCGCCGTCCTGCACGATGAAGCCGAAGCCCTTTTGGGCGTTGAAGAACTTAACAGTACCTGTGGCCATAGTGGCCTCCTTTTGAAACGCACAAAGGCGTCAATGCCCCGTACAAACCATTCGTACGGGCCTCATATCCGGATTTGGGCTGTTCTTGGGGAAGGCCCTGTGACGGGCGAACCTGAAAGGCAGGCGAAATCGGAACGCTGTGTATATAGGGAACCCGTCCCCGCATTGCAATCGACTCGTCGCAAACCCGCTCGGCCGCCGGCAGCGTGCGACGCGGTTAACTTTTGGCTAACGCGTTGTGGCGGAATAGCGGCCGCGCCGGCGTCATCGCCGCGCCAATGCCCGCGCATTGGGCCATTCGGGGCCATTCGCGCCGCATTTAGAATCATGTGCATGCAATTGCGACAATGGTGCGATGCAGCGCATGAGTCAGGCGCATGGATCACATGCGGCACAAAGACTACTGGAATACGCCAACCGGCGTATATTGCATTGCAACAACAACAAGAAACTCGACTGGAACCGCCAAGGGATCGTCGGGCTGTTTTGAAGGAGATGACCCTATGGCTTACGCCCCATCCGTCCAATCGCTGCGCGACGTTCCGCTCACGCAGGCCCCCGCCAGCAAGGGGCCCAGTTTTTTCGCCCGCCTGCTCGCTGCCATGATGGTGTCGCGCCAGCGCGACGCCGAACGCGAAATCGCGCGCTTCCTCGCCGGCCGCGGCGGCAAATTCACCGACGACACCGAGCGCGAGATCGAGCGCCGGTTTCTGTCCAGCGCATCGTACTGGTGGGCTGCTTCGACAATCGACTGAATTCAGGAGACTAAAAGACAATGACGACGTTACCGCTTCACGCTTCGCATGCGCCGAACGCGCCGCATATCTGGTCCGGCTTCGCGCGCGTCGCCGCCGCCTTTACGACGGTGCTCGACGTGTTCGTCGAGGCGCGCCAGCAGGCGATCGCCGCGCAGAAGCGCTATCCGTTCGCGACTTGGTGAACCGAGCCGGCCGAATTCATTTCGCCGCCGCCTCCTGCAACAACTCGCGCGCGCCCTCGGTGCCATCGAGCATGCGACAGGCGCGCCGGGTCACCTTCCAGCCGTCCCCGGTGCGTTTGAGATCCCAGCGGTTCACGCCGAGCCGGTGGATGCGGTAGCCGCTCGACAGCCCGTAGCCGGATAGCTCCACCGGCTCGGCCTCGCGGTTCGGCGCGATCACCTGCAAATAAGAAATCGCCACCGCGGTGTCGCCGTGAAGTTCCACGCGCGGCAAGCCGCCGAAATGGCACAGACCGCCGGCGATCGCGGCCTGGTGCTCGGGGGTTTTCACAACCGCCGCGATCGCCTCATTGCCCTGCGCGGTCTTGGTGCCGAGATCTATGACGGCATCGGGCATGAAGGCGTCGCGGTAATAGCTGTCGTTGCCGCTGTCGGCGGCGGGCGGATGGCTGGCAATCAGGTGAAAGATTGCGAGTTTGTCTTCGACCGCGCGCAGACGATCTTCCAACGTGTTCATCACGATACTTCTCCCCGCCGGTACGGCATTCACGAATACCGCATTAGCCTGATTCAATTCGTGATGGAACCCACCCAGGTTGGGCCGGTTGCGTCACAAAGTTGCCAGAGTTCACCATCAAAAGCCGGACATGCCCAAAAACAGGAGGCGATATGTTTCGCAAAATTTGCATTGCGGCCATTTTTGTTGCGCTCGCCGCCTCGGCCGCTTCCGCGAAAAGCCGTCTCGAAAGCAACGGCAATCTCGACGGCCTGATTGCCCGCCACGCCGCCGCCAACAACCTGCCTGAGAACTTGCTGCGCCGCGTGATCAAACGCGAGAGCGGCGGCGATCCGCGCGTGATCTACAAAGGCAATTACGGTCTGATGCAGATCAAGCTCGCGACCGCGCGCTCTCTGGGTTATCGCGGCACCGCCGCCGGCCTGCTCGATCCAGATACCAACATGACTTACGCGGCGAAATATCTGGCCGGCGCCTACCATGTCGCCGGCGGCAATGCCGACCGCGCGGTGCATTATTACGCCGCCGGCTATTACTACGCGGCCAAATCCCAGGGCCGTTCGGCGCGGGCCGAGCCAACCGCGCTCAAAGCCTTCGCTGCGGCGCCGCGCCACCACGGAAGAAAACTGCGTGCGATGCAGGCCGAAGGCCCAGGGGTCTCGCCGGCGTCGAGTAATTTCGGCGCCCGTCTCGACGATTAACAATCGTCCCGCCCCGACGCGGCCGCCGTATTAGCGCGTGGCCGGTTGCTGCTGCTTAACTTTCTGGTCGCTGAATATCGTCCGCATAGGATCGAGCGGGCCGGGCGGTTCCAGTCTGACTGCGGCCTTGGCGCGGCGCGGGCGCGGCCCGCTTACCCGATTTTCGTTGTCTGACTTGATCCGCAGCGGCGTCCTGATCACTGGCGGCTTTTCCTCCGGCGTGGCCACCGGCAATTCGAAGGCCGAGGGCTCGCCGATATCGATCGGAATGGTCGCGGCCGGCGGCTGCATGATCGACCCGGTCATGTCGTCGGCGTCCGGATCGGTGTCGTTGCGCTCGGTCGGTAAGACGGCGAGCTTCGGCTCGGCGGGTGCGGCCGGCGCCTCATCAATGCGGGCAGGCGTGGCGCGGACCGCAGTGTCCGGCAGTTCGCGCAGCCGGTTCAATTCATCCGTGCGCCGGATCGCAGCGAGCAGCAGGAACTGCCGCCATTCCGGATGCGCGGATTGCTCGATCATCGCGCCGCGCATCAGCACCATGCCCAACGTTAAATTCGCATGCATACTGGCCGGCGGGTTGAGCGCCAGGGCGAGAAGGGTGATGGCGAGCAGTACGCCGCTTACGGGGAGGATTCGAAAAATCGGCAGCATCGCCGATGCTTAACTGAGTCGGCCAAAACGCCAAAGGCGATCTCGTCGACGAATTCGCAAAATTCCGGGCGCGTACACGCATGACGAGTCTGCGACGCGCGTGGCACGGAGAAGCCGTGACAGGGGTTCCCGCGGTTGCTAGGAATTCATCTTCAGTCGTCTCGCGGGGGAAGCGGCATGTTCGAAAAGCCAAACTGTCCGGTCATCGCCATCGAAGAGCATTATTGGGATCCGGAACTGGCCAAGCATTTCACCGGCACGGAAGCGGGCCGCGGCAACGAGACCGAAGAGCGGCTTTACGATTTCGGCGCGCTACGCATCAAGGAAATGGACGAGGCCGGCATCGATATCCAGGTGCTCTCGCACGGCGCGCCCTCGGCCCAGAAGCTTCCGATCGAGATCGCCGCCGACGTCACGCGCAGGGTCAACGATCGCCTGGCCAAGGTTTGCGCGGCCAACCCCAAGCGTTTCGCGGCCTTTGCGGCGCTCCCCACCGCCGATCCGAAAGCTGCCGCCGACGAGCTCGAGCGCGCGGTGACCCAGCTCGGCTTCAAAGGCGCCATGCTGCACGGCATGACGAACGGCGAATTTCTCGATCTGAAAAAATATTGGCTAATCTACGAGCGTGCCGAAAAGCTCGACGTGCCGATCTATTTTCATCCGTCGCTGCCGCATCCAAAGGTGACGGAAGTCTATCTGCAAGACTACGCCAAGGACTTCCCGCTGGTGGTGCGCCCGGGCTGGGGCTACACGGTGGAGACCGCGACGCAGGCGATCCGGCTGGTGCTCTCCGGGGTGTTCGATACGCACCCGAATTTGAAAATCATCCTGGGCCATTTGGGCGAGACGCTGCCGTTCCTGGTCTGGCGCATCGAGGCCTCGCTCAAGCGGCCGGGGCAGAAGCCGATGAGCTTCCGCGACATCTTCTGCAAGAACTTCTACGTGACGACGAGCGGCTTCTTCTCCAATCCGGCGCTGCTGTGCTGCGTTATGGAGATAGGCATCGACCACATCCTGTTCGCGGTCGACTGGCCGTTCGTGATGAACCCGCCGGCGGCCGGATGGATGAAAGGCATCCCACTGTCCGACGAGGACAAGGCGAAAATATTGAGCGGCAACGCCAGGCGGATTTTGAAGATGTGATCAGCCGACCGGGTGGACGCGGTAATACTCCGCGTCCTCGGCGGACTGCTTCCACTCCGTATTGCCGCGCCATACGTGATGGCGCGACAGCATGTCGGAGCCGTAACGCACGCGAAACAGCAGGGTGCGGCCCGAGCCGTTCTCGTATTCGTGCACTTCGCCGGGCGGATGCACCACGAAGGCGCCGGGCGCAACGGCTATGGTCTCCTTCGGCGTGCGCATGGTGCCGCCGCCGGAAAAACAGAAATAGATTTCGGTGGCGTGCGGGTGGCAGTGATAGGGGCTGAGCTGTCCGGGCTCCCAGCAGGCGACGGTGACGTCGCCATCGGCGATCTTGCCCAGAATCTTCTCCACGTGGTGCTTGGGATTCCACTCTTGCTCGCGCTCGAGGCTGAAAACATGCATGCTGCTATTTCTCCGGCGAAACGAAGAGAGGGGAGCCTAGCGCATGATTGTGAAATTTGGGAACAGGTTTTCTGATAAAGTATGCGCGATTTAAGGCGCCAAATAACGGCGCAGCATGACAGAGCGACATTGCGCGTTGCCCCCGCGCATTGATAGAAGGTGCGCAAGGGCCCGTAGCTCAACTGGTTAGAGCCGACCGCTCATAACGGTCTGGTTGGAGGTTCGAGTCCTCCCGGGCCCACCACGCAGTCCACCTATGTCCCGACACTTTAAGAATGACTCGATTACGCTTTAAGAGTGACTCGCATACCGCGTTGATCGCGCAGGTATTTCGTTCCGCTTCGAGACTGGTAGCTGGCGCAACGCGATGCGTTGCGCGTTGGCGTCGGGCATCATGGTGCGGGTAGCGGTTCTGCCTCATGCTCGCGTTCCGATCGGCTCGGACTTGTTTCGATGATTTCGACGTCCGCAGGTGACCAGTCTGGCTGCTCTTCAAGTGCGACTGTGACGCGCACGCCGAGACGCGCCAGCAGCCGATAAAGTCGGTCACTGCTGTACGTTTCGGTTCGTCCGTTGCACAGCTCGGAAACCTTGGATTGCGGCAACCCCATAAGTGCGCCCGCTTGGGCCTGGGTCATGTCGCGCTTGTCGATGACCTCGGCGATCTTTGAGACAAGCTTTGCCTTGCAGAGAAGTTCCTCGGCATTCGGCAGCCCTAGGTCCGCGAAGACGTTCCCGGAGCCGATAGTGCCAAGGGCAGTTTCTCTACTTTTATTTTCTCTTTGGGTCATTTTTCAATTCCTTTTGGCGATCAATCTCAGTTCGCCTTGCGGCCTTTCTTTGAAGGAGGACCGCGATAACAGCGTTGCCTTCCGGGGTGTCTCGGTCTCTGTGCAGTCGCTTGATGCGATCGACGATCTTATCGATATCCTGCTGTGGCGTTGCAATTCCCCTTTTCGATTTTTTCTGGAAGGCGGCCAAAAGGTAGACTGCCTCTTCGAATTCAATCGTATAGACGCCGCGATAGGTATTTGGGCCGTCGTCCGATACGATCTCCAGAACTTTGGCGCCTCTGAACTCCTTGGGGCCTGTTAGCGGCTTGGTCTTTGCGCCCTTTTTCCCCGTCTGCGCCAACCAGAGCGCTTGTCCAATTTCCAGTCGAACTGATGTCGGCATGGCCGACAAATCATCTTTTGTCGGCCCACGGAAAAACGAGTTCTTTGTAGTTCTCTTCCATATATACCATTTCTAGTATAATTCAAGCTGCAAGATGATTTTGACCAATTGGCCTGCAAGACGCGAGGCTTTGCCGGCGTCGGCTGCCAAACGATTTCAATGGACGCTGGAAATCTGGTCGTTCTTGGCGCGTAAAGAGGGTGGAATCTCGTCGTTGCGCTTTCTNNAATGCACGATCGTGGAATATCAACGACTTAGGCGAGTCACTCTTAAAGTGTGCCGACACCTAGTCCCCAAAGTCTCTGATGCTGTCACGAAGGCCTCGAACTCCCGGGCTTTTGCGGGTTGAAATCGGTGAGGTGCGGTCTCTGCCGAAACGTGAAGCCGCTTGAAGGCAGTTTTGGGCTGTGTGTACCGAAAATTAGATTCTGCAATATTTGTGGTGAAGGCCGCCCAGAATCGGGTGTGACGTGATGGTAC
>PMAF01000241.1 GCA_003152455.1 Hyphomicrobiales bacterium | reverse complement strand
TGGTGGTGGCCACGGCGGCGGCGGCATGGGCATGATGTCCGATATCCGTACCAAGCATGACATCGTCCTGCTCGGCCATTTGGATAATGGCCTGGGCTTCTATCGCTTCAGCTACAATGGCAGTGACAAGGCCTATGTCGGCGTGGTGGCGCAGGAAGTCCAAGCCATCAGGCCCGATGCTGTCGCGCGCGGCAAGGACGGCTATCTGCGTGTGTATTACGATCGGCTCGGCTTCCCGATGCAGACCTGGAAAGAATGGGTCGACTCGGGCGAAAAGATTCCGGTCACGACCACGTCGATTCGACAGTAAGTCCGAAATGATGTGGCTGAAGACAGCGCACCTGTCGTCCGCCACAGGACTGATCTTAAACAACGCGAAGGGCGGCCGAAAGGCCGCCCTTCGGTTGCTGTGTCCAGCATGACCGGCTGCTTGTAGCCTCCGGTCTTCCATTCGGACGTTAGCGGTGCGGCAACGGCATGGTGACGGGACATGAGTGCTTCCGAGCTCCCGACGAATGGAGAAACACCAACAGCTGCCTCATCCTATAATTTTATGCTGGTAGTTTTTGCCGCCGCAATCTTGGTTAGCGCCGCGTTGCTGTTCGTTGTGGAGCCGATGTTCACCAAGATGGTGCTGCCGCGGCTGGGCGGCGCGGCGTCGGTGTGGTCGGTGGCGATGGTGTTCTTCCAGACTATGCTGTTCGCCGGCTATGTCTATGCGCATCTATTGACGCGCTTCGCGCCTGGCCGGGCGTCCGTCGTCATTCATCTGGCGGTGATGGTCATCGCCTGTTTCGTCCTGCCGCTCCACATCGCCACCGGATGGGGCCAGCCGCCGTCAGTAGGCGAGGCGTTCTGGTTGCTCGGTCTCTTTACGGTGTCGATCGGCCTGCCGTTCTTCGCGCTCGCCGCCAATGCGCCACTGCTGCAGGCGTGGTTCATACGTACCGACCACTGGGCGGCGAAAGACCCGTATTTCCTCTATGCCGCGAGCAATGCCGGAAGCTTTCTCGCGCTCATCTCCTATCCATTGGTAGTCGAGCCCTTCATGCGGCTCAGCGACCAGACTTGGGCGTGGACTCTCGGCTTCTATGCCCTGATCCTGTTGATCGCAGCCTGCGGTGTGCTGTTGTTGCGATCGTCCAATCGGCTGCCGGATGTCGGGGCCGCGGAGGCCGCTCCGCCGACTTGGCGCGACGTCACGTTCTGGGTCGCACTGACGGCGGTGCCGTCGGGGCTGCTGATCGCTGTCACTGCTCACATCTCCACGGACGTGGCGGCGGTGCCGTTGTTATGGGTGCTGCCGCTCGCACTTTATCTCCTGACGTTCGTTATCGTTTTTCAGACCCGCCCGATCATTCCCCACCGGTTCGTCGTCGATGTCCAACCGATTTTCATCCTGGGCCTAGTCGTCGTGTTCATCGTCGTTAAGATCGACTCGACCGTCGACTTGATCACGATCCATCTGGCCGTGTTCTTCGTCTGCGTCCTGATGTGCCACGGCGAGCTCGCTCGGCGTCGGCCTGCGCCGCGAAACCTCACCGCCTACTATATGTGGATTTCGGCCGGGGGCATGATCGGCGGCATCTCGGCGGGATTGATCGCACCGCATGTGTTCACCTGGGTGGCGGAATATCCGATCTTGATCGTGCTCACCGTGCTGCTTCGGCCGGGCCTTGCGCTGCCCACCCGCCGCACCGGGCAATATCCGCTGTTCGTTGCGCTCGGCTTGGCGGCGCTGCTGTTGATCGTCGTGAGCGTGTTCAATCTGAATTTCGACGATAGTGTATTCAGTGTGCTGACCGGCGTGCTGCTGGGGCTGACCGTGCAGTTCTGGCGGAGGCCGCTGCCGTTCGCCGCAATCATCGCCTTTCTGTTCGCCGCCGATCATTACTTCAACGCGGATCCCAGCAACTTCGCGGTACGTAACTTCTTCGGTGTTCTCAATGTCGTGGAGTCAACGGGCGGCAGGTTCCGCGTGCTGTGGCACGGCGCTACCGCCCACGGCGCTCAGCGTATTCGCGATGACAATGGCAACGCGGTGACCGGACGGCCGGAAATGACCTCGGAATTTTACACCGGCGGCGGAATCGACCAGGTGTTTGCCGCGGTGCGTGCCCGCGTCGCAGGGCCGATCAATTATGCGGTGGTCGGGCTCGGCACTGGAAATCTCGCTTGCGAGAAGCGGCCGGGCGATACCTTGACCTTTTATGAGATTGATCCGGATATCGTCCGCATCGCGAGCAATCCCAAGCTGTTCAACTTTATATCGGAGTGTGCCCCGAACGTGCCGATTGTGCTCGGCGACGCGCGGCTGCGGCTCGTCGACGCCTCCGATGGGAGCTACGACCTCATCTTCATCGATGCGTTCATCGGAGCTGCGATCCCCATTCACCTGCTCACCCGCGAGGCGATGGCACTTTATCTCCGCAAGCTCAAGCCGCACGGCATCGTGGCGATGCACCTGTCGAACTACAATCTCGAGCTCATCTCCGTGGCCGGCGGCCTCGCCGAGGCCAACGGAGTGATCGCGCGCAGCTATCAAGGCGGAGACATGGAAGAGGATGCCAGCCAGCTCCATTGGATCCCGAAGGTCGTCGCCATTGCGCACCGGGACGAGGACTTTGGAGTGCTTACCAAGTCGCAATTCTGGCCCATCCTCAAGCGTGACCCGAACCAGCGCGTGTGGACGGATGACTATTCCAACATCTTCGGCTCCGTCCTGCGCAAGCTGCGAGAAGACAGTCTGAAAGATGCCAACTGATGCATGCAGCTCCTCAACACCACTCACGATCCAGTTAAATCACGAATCGTGGGTCGGGGCGGTGTTCGGACTGACGCCCGCCCAGCATCAATCGGGCGAAAGCGAACGACCCGGCGCGATATCAAAGTGCGGAGACGAGATGATGCGGGTGATGC
>PMAF01000114.1 GCA_003152455.1 Hyphomicrobiales bacterium | reverse complement strand
CGATTCAAGACCACGATCCTCGAAGGCACCGACGCCGACCTGCGTTGGGACCGCAAGGACGGCAAAGTCTGGATCCAAACCTGAATTTAGCCCGACAGCAGAAGAGAACGATCATGCCGCTTACATTTATCGAAACCAACAAGCTGCCCAAAAAGGCCTCGGCCGGCCAAGGCGAAGTCACCGAGGTGCTGAACGCGGCGTTGTGCGGGGCAAAGAACGTGCACGCTTCGTTGCGCTGGCTCAAATCGGCCGAGACGTTCAAGCCGGATACCTCCGACAAGCACCAGCTCATCTACCTCATGGACGGCAAAGGCAGCATCCAACTCAACAACAAGGACTACAACGTCGAGAAGGGCGCAGGCGTCTATCTTGGGCCCTCCGAGACCGCGACCATCCAGGCGGCGAGCGGCGCCTCGCTGAAGCTCTTTCATCTCATCGTGCCGAAAATACCGAAGTGAATAACGGCGCGCGCATGACGTGGTGTGATTCCGATGAATAAATGGAACATGATTATCGACGTCGCCGAGTGCACCAATTGCAATCTGTGCACGCTCGCGACCATGGACGAATACATCGGCAACGATTTTCCCGGCTACTCGGCGCCGATGCCCAAGCACGGCCACAAGTGGATCGAAATCCTGCAGAAAGAGCGCGGCCAGCTCCCGTTGATCGACATCGCCTACGTGCCGACGATGTGCAACCACTGCGACAACGCGCCCTGCGTCGCCAAAGGCGGCGGCGCGATAAAAAAGCGCGACGACGGCATCGTGCTCATCGACCCGGTCAAGGCGAAGGGCCGCAAGGATCTGGTGGATGCCTGTCCCTATGGCCACATCTGGTGGAACGAAGAGCTGCAACTGCCGCAAGCCTGGACCTTCGACGCCCATCTGATCGATCAGGGCTGGAAGCAAACGCGCGGGCAGCAATCGTGTCCGACCGGGGCCATGCGCGCGGTCTGCGTGGACGATGCCGAGATGACCAAGCTCGCGCGCGATCAGGGGCTTGAAGTGGTGAAGCCGGAACTCGCCACCAAGCCGCGCGTCTACTACAAGAACCTGTGGCGTTATTCGAAATGCTTCATCGCCGGCTCGGTGTCGATGGAGGCGAACGGCGCCGTCGATTGCGTCGAGGGCGCGAGCATGCGCCTGTTCAAGGGCGGCGCCATGGTCGCACAAACCGCGACCGACAATTACGGCGACTTCAAATTCGACCGGCTGGATGAGAACTCGGGCGAATACGTCGTCGAGATCTCGGCTCCCGGCCGGGCGAAGAAGACCATCGCCACCAAGCTCGGCGTCAGCATCAATCTCGGCGAAATCCGGTTATAAATTTGCCTGACCCATCGACGCCTCTTTTCTTTCCCCAGCTCGGCGCGCTCTACCAAACGCTTGCACCGGTGGCGGAGACGCTCTTGCGCGTCATGGTCGGGCTGGCGCTGGTGCCGCACGGGCTGCGCAATACCTTCAACTTCTTCCCCACGACCGGGCAGCCTCTGCGAAGCATGCGGGCGCTCGCCGACTACATGGACAAGCAGGGCTATCGCCCGGGGATGCTGTGGGCGCCGGCGATCTCGGCGACGCAACTCATCTGCGGGCCGCTGCTGGCGCTCGGCCTGTTCACGCGCCTTGCCGCCGTGCCGATCGTCCTGTTCCTGCTGGTATCGAACGTCGAGCGCTGGCGCGTCGGCAAATATTTCTGGAACCAGCTCGGCCTCGAATACACGCTGATGTGGACGCTCGCGGCGGTTTACTTTCTAGTGCACGGCGGCGGCGCCTACTCATTCGACAGCCTCATCCTCGGCCGCGAATTCTGACCGCTTTCGGACAGCGAAAGAATGGCCGGCTTGGCGGCAGCGGACGCCCGATTCGCCGAGCTTTCCTCCCTCCCAGGCGGGCAAATCTCGGGGATTTCAACCATGTCGAGGGACTTTCAGTTTTGCCGAGCCACTTTGGTCTAGATTACGCCGGCATAGCCGCTTATTCTCCCGAGTTCTCAATTGCGGCCGCCTCGACGCCGATGAACCTCCGTCTGGGAGGATGGGGCAGACCGCTGCAACGCACAATTGGCGCGGTATCAAGGAAACTGACCGGATGAAGGCGTTCGGATACGTATCGGCCAAGGATGTCGCGCACGCCGTGGCGCTGCTCGGCGAGCACGGCGCTAAGGCCAAGATCCTGGCGGGCGGGACCGATCTCTTGGTCGAACTCAAGCACGCGGTCCACAACCCGGAAATCATCGTCGACATTTCGCGGCTGAGCGAGCTCAAGACCATCGCCGTTGCCGACGACGGATTGCACATCGGCGCGCTCGCCACGCACGGCGACATCATGAACTCGTCGATCATCCGCGACATGTTCCCGGCTATGGTGGACGCCGCCCATTCGATCGGCGCGGCGCAGACGCGCAACCTCGGCACGCTCGGCGGCAATCTGGTCACCTGCGTGCCGTCGATGGATAGCGGCCCGGCGCTGATCGCGCTCGAGGCGTTGGTGACGGTCGCCAGCTCAGCCGGCCGCCGGCAGATGCCGCTCGGCGAACTCTTCGTCAGCCCGCGCAAGACCAGCCTCAAGCCTGGCGATCTGCTGGTCGACATCGTCATTGCCAAACAGAATCTCAGCAAGCCGGCGGCGTTCGAGAAATTCGGGCTGCGCAAGGGCCAGGCTTTGGCGCTGGTCAATGTCGGTGCGGCGTTTTTCATCGACAAAGGAAACTTCCTCTGCCCCCGCATCGCGCTCGGCGCGGTCGCTCCCACCGTCATTCGAGCGCCCAAGGCGGAAGCCTACCTCGAGGGCCGCAAGATCAGCGCCGAGGCGATGGCGGAAGCCGGCCGCATCGCTGCGACCGAGGCCAAGCCGATCAGCGATTTCCGCGCCAGCGCAGATTACCGGCGCGATCTCGTCGCTGTTCTGGTCAAGCGCGCGCTCGCCAGCGCACAGGCGCGCGCGGCGGCGAAGCAAAAGGAGTTGGCGGCGTGACCGACGTAACGATGACCATCAACGGGCAGACCCGCAGCGCTTCGGTGCCGCCGGAGACGACGCTGCTCCAGCTGCTGCGCGAGAATTTCAATCTCACCGGCGCCAAGCTCGGCTGCGACGTCGGAGACTGCGGCGCCTGCACCGTGATCGTCGACGGCCAGGCCGTCAATTCATGCCTCATGCTCGCCGGTCAGGCCGACGGCCGCCAGGTGCTCACCATCGAGGGTCTGGCCAGCCGGGAGCACTTGCACCCGATCCAGAAAGCCTTCGAAAATTCCGGCGCGCTGCAATGCGGCTTCTGCGGCCCCGGCGTGCTGCTGTCCGCCAAGGCCCTGCTCGACGACAATCTCGACCCGTCGACGCAGGAAATCCGCGACGCGCTGTCGGGCAATCTCTGCCGCTGCACCGGCTACACCAAGATGATCGAGGCGGTGCAGGAGGCGGCCCGCTTGTTGCGTGAGGAATCCCGCACCCAGCTTACTCATGCGCGACCCGAGGTGGCGACACCATGAACGAACACAGCCGAGTTCTGGAACGCGACAAGTTGGATATCGCCGAGCCACTGTCCGACGTCGAGTTGCGGTTGCCCGCGGTATTGCCGCGCGAGTCCTATCCGATCGAGACGTTGACGCCGGACGCCCGTCAGCAGACCCGCGCCGTCGGCCAGCGCGTGACCCGGCCGGACGGCCGTCTGCACGGCCTCGGGCAGACCAAATACATCGACGACCTCAGTTTCCCCGGCATGCTCTACGCGCGCATCAAGCGCGCCGGCATTGCCTCCGCCCGCATCAAGCGCATCGACACCAGCGCGGCCGAGGCCATGCCCGGCGTGATGGCGGTGCTCACCGGCAAAGAGATTCCGGTCAATTCGTTCGGGCCCTCGTTCCAGGACCAGCCGGTGCTGGTCGACGATCTGGTGTTCCACGCCGGCGACGGCGTCGCCGCGGTGGCGGCGGTCACCGAGCAGATCGCCAACGAGGCCCTGGAAAAGATCGTGGTCGAATACGAGCCACTGCCGGCCGTGCTCGATCCGGTAGCGGCCATGCGCGAGGACTCGCCCAAGGTGCACGCGCCCAACAGCAACATCTATGCCACCAAAACGATCCGCAAAGGCGACGTCGAGAAGGGCCTTGCCGAATCCGACCACATTTTCGAGGACCGCTTCTCGACGCAGATGATCGAGCACGTATCGCTCGAACCGCATGCCGCCATCGCCGACTGGGACGCCAATGGCCGCCTCACCATCTGGGCGACCATCGGGCGCATCACGCTGGCGCGTGCCGACATCGCGCGCACGCTCAAGCTGCCGATGAGCCGCATCCGTATCATCGGCACCATCGTCGGCGGCAATTTCGGCGGCAAGAACGAGATCTCGCAGGAACCGGCGCTGGCGCTGCTGTCGAAGAAGACCGGCCGGCCGGTCAAGGGCGTGTTCACGCGCGGCGAGGAGTTCACCTCGACCACCACGCGCCACCCCATCATCATGGACTACAAGACCGGCGTCACGAATAAAGGCCGCATCCTGGCGCGCCAGATCAGGCTGGTGCTCGACGGCGGCGCCTATTGCTCGTGGAGCGAAACGACGCTCGGCAAGGCCTGCATCCTGGCGCCCGGCCCCTACAAGATCGACAATGTCTTATCCGAGGCCTTTGTCGTCTACACCAACAAGACCATGACCGGCGCCATGCGCGGCTTCGGCGCGCCGCAGGTGTGCTTCGCCTACGAGTCGCAGATGGACGACATCGCCAAGAAGCTCGGCATCGATCCTTTGGAAATCCGCCTGCTCAATGCGTTCGACGAAGGCTCGCCGAGCCCGACCGGGCAGGTGCTGCACAGCGTGGTGATCAAGGAATCGCTGCGCAAGGCGGCCGACCGCTTCGACTGGGAGCCGCGCTCATGAAACGTCGCGGCCGCGGCATCGCCTGCATGTGGTACCCGATCGGGTTCACCGTCTCGGCCAATCCAAGCGCGGCGACGGTGAAAATGAACGAGGACGGCACCGCCACGGTGCTCACCGGCACGGTCGAAACCGGGCAGGGCTCGCTCACCGTGCTCGGCCAGATCGCGGCCGAAGCCCTCGGCATCGCAACCGACGACGTCCATGTCGTCTCCGCCGACACCGACACCACCCCGATGGACACCGGCGCCATCGCCAGCCGCACCACTTACGTCACCGGCAACGCCATCTTCCTCGCCGCCGAGGCCGCCAAGGCCATCCTGTTCGAAGCTGCGGCGCCCATGCTGGACGTGAAGGTCAGCCAGCTCGAGGCCAAAGACCGCAAGATCCAGGTGAAGAACTATCCGCAGCGCAACGTCTCGATCGGCGAGGTGGCGCTTCGCGCGCAGGCCGTGCTCGGCACGCCGGCGATCGGCAGCGCCTCGTGGAACCCGCCGACCGTCGCGCTCGATCCGGAAACCGGGCAGGGCAAGCCGTTCGCCACTTACGTCTACGCCACGCAGATCGCCGAGGTCGACGTCGACGACGAGACCGGCGAGGTCGAAGTCCTGCGCATCGCCGCCGCGCACGATTGCGGCACCGCCATCAATCCCATGCTGGTCGAGGGTCAGGTCGAGGGCGGCATTTCCATGGGCGTCGGCATGGCGCTGCAGGAGGAGATGCTGTTCGACGCCAATGGGCGCCACATCAACCCCAACCTGACCAATTACATCATGCCGACGTCGCTCGACATGCCGGAGATCACGGTCGATATCGTGCAGGGCTTCGATCCGACCGGCCCGTTCGGCGCCAAGGGCGTCGGCGAGCCAACCGCGGTGCCGACTTCGGCCGCCATATTGAACGCCATCCACGATGCGGTCGGCGTGCGGGTGTATTCGCTGCCGGCCACCTCGGAAAAAGTGCTGACCGCGATCAAGGCCAAACGCGCCGCCGAGCAGAAGCAAATCCCGGCCTGATCGGTCCGCTAGCGCTTGAGCATCTGGCTGCCGAAGAGGCCGGTCGGCTTGATCAGCAGGATCAGCAGCATGATGGCGAACGGCGCCATCTGGGCGAGCGGCGCATAGACCAGCGAGCCTATGGACACGACCTGGCCGACCAGGAAGCTCGATATCAGCGTGCCCTTGATGCTGCCCAGCCCGCCGATGATGACGACCATGAAGACAAAGGCCAGCACGTCGAGCCCCATGTTCGGATCGACCATGATCAGCGGCGCATAGAGGCCGCCGGCCAGGCCCGACAAGGCGCCGGCGATGACGAAGGTGATGGTGAACAGCCGGTACACGTTGATGCCCAGCCCCTCGACATGCTCGACGTCCTCGGTGCCTGCGCGGATCGCCTTGCCGATGATGGTGCGGTTGAGGAACAGCCAGATGCCGATGTAGACCAGCGCAGCGATGGCGACGATCACCAGGCGATAGACCGGAATATCCGTCCCTAAGATATCGACCCGGGCGACGATCGGCTCCCCCACCGGGCGCGGCACCAGGCCCCAGAAATATTTGATGACGCCGACACCGCCGATCAGCACGCCGAACGAGGTGATCATAGTGAAAGGCAAATCCCGGTCGTAAATGCGCCGGAAAACGATCCGTTCCACCACAAGAGCGGAGGCGCCCGCGACGATCGCGCCGGCCAGCACGCCGAGCCAGATGTTGCCCAAAAGCGCGCTCACCGAAAATGTGATGTAGGCGCCGACCGAGTAATACAACAGCTGGTCGAGACTGATGATGCGCATCAGGCCGAAACAAAGCGACAGCCCGATCGTCATGAGGAAAAAGATGCTACCCAGGCTCAGGCCGAAAATGACGCCAGAGGTCAACAGCTGCATGCTGATCATTGGCCGCTCCCTCCGCGCTCGGCCGTCTTGCCGGTGACGCGCAAGACCATTTTTTCCAGCAACGGCTGCAGCGAGCCCCAGATGCCTTTCTCGCCGGCCAGCATGATGAAGACCAGCACGAAGCCGATCACCAGCTCCCAATTGCCGAACACCTTGCTGAGCACGTCCTTCATGCCGGTGTAGACGATCGAGCCGACCAGCGGCCCATACAGGGTGCCGACGCCGCCGAGGATCGTCACCACGACCGGATCGGCGGCGCGCGCCGGGCTGGTGATCTCCGGGCTGACGAAGCCGAGATAGACGGCATACATCGCTCCGGCGAGCGCGGTGGTCGTATTGGCGATGACGAAGGCGGTCAGCCGGATATTGAAGCTGCTGTAGCCGAGGAATTTCACCTTGTCCTCGTTGAGCTTGGTCGCCAGGCAGCAGGCGCCAAAGATCGAATCGTCGAGATATTTAAAGAACGCCCAAATGACGAAGGCGACCAGGAAGCCGAAGATGAAGAACTGATCGGGCCGCGACAGGTCCAGCACCGGCGTGGACGCCAGATTGGTGAGGAACCACAGCCCGTTGTCGCCGTGGGTAATGCCGGCCAGCACCTTTTGCATCAGATAGAAGATGATCACCGACAGCGCCAGATTGACCAAGGCGAAGTAGTCGCCGCGCAGCCGCACGAACAGCGGGCCGATGGCCAGGGACACCAGGAACCCCGCCGCAATGCCGATCAGGATGCCGACGTAAGGATTGTTGCCGAAATAGAACAGGTAAAACGCGGCGGCGTAAGCGCCGACGGCCAGATAGGCCGGCTGGCCGAACGAGATTAAACCGATGCGGCCGAGCAGATAGTTGCAGCCCATGGTGTAGATCGAAAAAATAATGATCTCGTTGGCGAACGGCAGCGGCAGAAATACCCGCACCAGCGCAACCAGCGCGAATGCCAACAGTAATCCCCACCACCATCTCACGAAACTCATCGCCGCCATCGTTATCGATCCTATTCTAAAGATATTGCTCGCAGGCCTCGGGTGTGATCGACGCGCGCCCCGTCAACTCCGCCATGATGCGCCCCTCTTTCAAGGCGTAGACCTTGTCTGCGATCGCGCACACCAAGGGCAGGTTCTGCTCGACGACCACCAGCGCCGTCTTCTTGGCCAATTCCTTGAACACGTCGCGCAGGTGCATCACGATGCTGGGGGCCAATCCTTCGGTCGGCTCGTCCACCAGCAGCAGCTTGGGGCCGCCCAGGATGGCGCGGCCGATCATCAGCATCTGGCGCTCGCCGCCGCTCAGATGGCCCGCCTTGCGGTCAATCAGTATTTTCAGCTTGGGGAAATAGTCGAAGACCGGGGCCCAGTCGTAATCCTGACTGGCGTAGCTGCCGAGTTCGAGATTTTCCTGCACCGTCAGGTCGGAAAAAACCTTCTTGTCTTGCGGGATGTATTTGATGCCCTTGCCGGCGACGGCGAAGGCGCTCATGCCGACGAGGCTCGCGCCGTCGGAGATGATGGTTCCCGACGTGGGTTTAAGAAATCCGGCGATGCTCTTGAGCAGCGTGCTCTTGCCGGCGCCGTTGCGGCCGACGCAAGCGACCACCTGGCAGGCACGCACGTCCATGGCGATGTCGAACAGCGCCTTCGATTCGCCGTAGGCGACATTGAGCCCGGAAACGGTGAGGATATCGTCGGTATTCGTCATGCGACGACGGTCCTGTCCTGTTCGCCGCTGGTGTCGATCTGCCAATAGCTGCGGCGCACTTCCGGATCGCGCAGCGTCTCCTCGTAGCCGCCGTCGGCGATGATACGGCCTTCATGCATGACGGTGAGCCGCTCCAGGAAGTCCTCGACGTGCGAAATCTTGTGCTCCACGATCAGAATCGTCTGCCGGCCGATGCGCTGGCGCAGCACACCGAGCACGCTCTTGATCTCCGATTCGGATAACCCGGCGAGCGGCTCGTCGAGCAGCAGCACCTTCGGCTCGGTCAAGACCGCCATGGCGATCTCCAGGCGCCGTTTTTCGCCTAGGCTCAGGTGCTTCACGATGCGGTCGCGAATGTCTTGCAGGTCGAAGGTTTCCAGCGACTCGACGATCTTCGGATCGTTGCGCTGGCCTTTGCAAGTGTTCAGCAAGAGCTGCAGCATCGACGATTTCCGGTACGCCCGGAAAAAGGCGAGCACCAGGTTATCGATCACGCTGAGATTGTCGAACGTCGCCGTCAGTTGGAAAGTGCGCATCAACCCGCGCGCCACCCGCTGCTGCGGCTTCATGAAGGTGATGTCTTCGTCTTTGTAACGGATGGTGCCTTGGTCGGGCGGGAAAAATCCGGTGAGCAGATTGAAGAACGTCGTCTTGCCGGCGCCGTTCGAGCCAATGATGCCGGCGACTTCGTTTTCGCGCAGCAGGTAATCGACGTTATCGACGGCAACCAGTGCGCCGAACCGCTTGGTAATGCCTTTTGCTCGGATGATTTCGGCGCGCGTGTCGGTCACATCGTGGCCTTTTTTCAGTATCCGCCCCGACGCTTGCTTCACGCAGGCGCCGGGGCGGAGTTAGACGGTGGTGTCGACCCGAAGGCTAAACTCGCCCGGCCGGCGTTGCTATCAGTAACCGAGGGACTTGAGCGTCGGCAACACGGATTCGCCGCCCATGGAACCTTCAACCGTGAACAAATCCCACTCGTTCTTCCGCTCGGCGGCGCCTTTGCCCTTCACCAGGAAGGCCGCATACTTATACGCGGCCGAATGGTCCTGACGCCAGTTGGCCGGGCCCTTGACGGTGTCGAATTTGCCGCCGTCGGCCATCAGAGCCGCCGAGACCTTTTTCGGATCGAACGACTTGGCCGCCTCGAAGCCCCGGAACATCTCCATGTAGGCCACGTAGGCGATGGTCGCGTAGGCATCCGGCGGCGTGTTGTATTTCGCGCGGAACAGTTCGGTGAACTCTTGCGCGCTCTTGGCCACGGCCTTGTCCGGAAAGCCGCTCAGGTCGTAGTAGAAATAGTGCATCGCATAGACGCCCTGCAGCGCTTCCGGCGGCAGCCCTTTGGCGACCACGTTGGTGATGAAGGCGTTGAAGATGGTCATCTCCTTGCCCAGGCCCATTTGCGAGACCTGCTTGAGGAGCGCCACCGAATCGGCCGCGAACTGCGCCGCGATCAGAACGTCGGGCTTGGCGGCCTTGACCTTCTGCAGGATGGTGGTGAAGTCGGCGGTGCCGAGTGAAGCTTCGTCATAGCCGACGATGGTTCCGCCAAATTCCTTGGCGGCCGCGTAAGCGCCGTCACGCATGTCCCAGCCCCAGCTGTCGGAGCGGGCGAGGAAGAAGATCTTCTTCTTGCCGAGCGTCTGCACCGCCGCCTTGCCGGCCATGTAGCCGACCGTCCACGGGCTGTAAGCGGCGGCGAAGCTCGAATCGGCGAGCTTGCCTTTCATGAACGCGTCTTTCGCCATCACGCAGACCGGGAAGTAGGGCATCGGGTCCTTCGACACGATGGCGTTGATGGCATAGGCCAGCGGCGACCAAGTCTGTCCGCCCACGCCCTTGACGCCTTCGGAAACCAGATAGCGATAACGGCGCACGCCGACATCGAGCTTGGCTTCGTCGTCGTCGACCACGCCTTCGACCGTCACCTTGCCCCAGGGCATATTGAGACCGCCCTTTTTGTTGATGACGTCGACCGCCAGCAGCGCGCCCTGTTTCTGAGTTTCCGCCACCGCCGCGAACGGCCCGGTGAGCGGAAGCAGGATGCCTACCTTGATCTTGGTCGGTTCAGCCGCCTTGGCGGGGCTGAATCCGACCATGCTGCAAAGGGCAAAAAGCGCAGCAAAAGCCCAGCGCATTTTCATTTCCGATCTCCTCCAATTGTTTCTTGCTTCATTCACGTCGAAGTCTCACGCAGACGAATTGCTCGTCGCTGCGAGCCGCCGGCGATTCACGCTTCGCCGAAAAGCAGCGTCACGGTTGCGAAAGCCGTTTGATGCACGAAAGCCGGCGCAAAAACCGGTTTGCCTGCCGAGGCTAACCGCCTGCAAACGCGGGCCCTTTGACTTACATCAAGGGGTCCACCATTTGATCCCGCTGTACGGGGGTTCTGGCCACCGCTTATTGGCCGCCGCCGTCGGACATCGNNTAAGTTGCACTTGAATTTGAGAGCGGAATGAAAATGAAAGCAGACCATGGCCGCGCACCGCGCCGGTCGACGAATGACTGGCTTCCTGAACCGAAGGCCGGCAGGTAGCATCGGTCGGATACTGCCGCGGGGTGCGACGTCAAGTCTGAGGTGTATTTGCATGACATTGATCGCTAACCGGGCGCGCCGCGCCGCGCTGTTCGGCACTATCGCCGCCGTGCTGGCGCTCGCTATCCCCGCGCAGGCCGCCGATTATCCGAGCCGGCCGGTGACGCTTGTCGTCGCATTCCCGCCCGGCGGCCCGAGCGACGTGCTCGCCCGCATTGTCGGCAAGAAGATGGAGGAACTGCTCGGCGCGCCGTTCGTGGTCGAGAATCGCCCGGGCGCCGGCGGCAACATCGCCGCCGATTTCGTCGCCCATGCCGCCGCCGACGGTTACACTTTGCTGGTTGGCAACAACAGCATCCTTGCCACCAACGAGAGCTTGTACAAAAAGCTTACGTACAATCCGCAAAAGGATTTCATCCCGATCACGTTGATCGGCACGCAGGCCAATATCCTGGTGGTCAATCCGAAGGTGCCGGTGCATTCGCTGAACGAGCTGATCGAATTGTGCAAGGCGCAGCCCGGCAAGATCAATTTCGCTTCCTCCGGCTACGGCGCGGCCGCGCATCTGGCCGGCGAATTGTTCAAGGCGGAGGCGCAAGTCGATATCGTGCACGTGCCCTACAAGGGCGCGGCGGGCGCCTTGCAGGACGTGATCGCCGGTCACGACCAGATGATGTTCGCCACCGCGGCGTCCGTGATCGGCCACATCAAGAACGGACAGGTGCGCGCGCTGGCCGTGACTACGCTCAAGCGCACGGCGATCCTGCCCGATGTGCCGACCATGGACGAGGCCGGGCTGAAAGGCTTCGAGGCCAGCACCTGGCACGGGCTGGTGGCGCCAACCGGCACGCCGCCCAAGGTGATCGCGACGCTGCACGATGCGGCGGTCAAGGCGCTGAACGATCCCGGCGTGCAGACCTCGCTCGGCCGGCTCGGCGTCGATATCGTCGGCGACACGCCGGAGCAGTTCAAAGCCTATATCGCGATCGAAATTCCGAAATGGAAGGCGATCGTTGAGGCTTCCGGCGCGAAGATAGGTAAGTGATCCATGGCCAATATTGAACGCCCGAACGGCGCGCTCGCCCGCAACGTGCGGCGTCTGGGCCATCTCGATCTGCCCGGCGCGGGTCAGGTCACCATTGCCGGCCATTACGCCTATGTCGGGCACATCCCGAACAAGGGCGACCTCGGCACTTCGATCGTCGACATTGCCGACCCGGCTAATCCGCGCCTGGTCGCGACGGTCGCCGTCGGCGACCCGGCCTCGCACAGCCACAAAGTACGCGTTGCCGGCGACCTGATGCTGGTCAATCACGAGCGCAACATGACGGCGGTCGGCCGCCGCGCCGAGCAGATGCCGGGCGTGCGCCGGCAATTGCGCGAGGCGCTCGGGCGCGAGCCGACGCGCGCCGAGCTGGCGCAAAAACTCAGTGTGAGCGAATCCGACATCGTCGAGATCGAAGCCGCCGAACAGCGGCCCTATCGCAACGGTGGCTTCCGCATCTACGACGTCGCCGATCCGTCAACGCCCAAAATGATCCACCATCAGTTGACCGGCGGCATCGGCGTGCATCGCTTCGACATGGACGAGCGCTACGCCTACATCTCCACCGAGCTGGACGGCTTCATCGGTAATATCCTGGTCACCTACGACCTGCGCGATCCGAAAAAGCCGCAGGAGATCTCGCGCTGGTGGATGCCGGGGCAGCACGTCGCCGCTGGCGAAACGCCGAGCTGGTCGGGCAAGCGGCAGCGGCTGCACCACGCGCTGCGCTTCGGCGACGAGATGTTCGCCAGCTGCTGGCACGGCGGCTTCCGCATTGTCGACGTGGCCGATCTCACGCGGCCAAAAACCGTGGCGTCCTACAACTACCATCCGCCGTTTCCCGAGCCGACCCACACGGCGATGCCGGTGCCGGGCAAGATCGCCGGCAAGCGCATCGCGCTTACCATCGACGAAGAGGACCAGGCGCAGAGCGCCGGCGAGGAACAGGCGCGCCGCGGCCGTCCGCATGCCGGCATTTCCGTCTTCGATATCTCCGATTATGCCGCGGTGAAGCCGCTGTCGCTGTTCGAGGTGAGCGAACTCGATTCCCCGTTTGCCCGCACGCCGGGCGCGCGTTTCGGCGCGCACCAGTTTCACGAACGCATGACAGGAACTCTCGTCCATGCGGTATGGTTCGGCGGCGGCTTGCGTATCATCGACGTGGCCGATCCGATGGCGCCGCGCGAGGTGGGCTACTTCATTCCGGACCCGGTCGGCGGGCGCAAAGCGCCGCAAAGCAACGACGTGATGCTCGACGAGCGCGGGCTGATTTACATGGTCGACCGCCACGTCGGGTTCGATGTGCTGGAATACACAGGGCACAATTAGCCATCATTCCGGGGCGCGGCCGCTTAAGCCGCGAACCCGGAATCCATACCCCCAGTGCTGCGGAGTATGGATTCCGGGCCCGCCGCTTCGCGGCGTCCCGGAATGACGAAAATAATCTACTCCCCCGCCCGATAAAACGCCGCGGCGTCGGCCGAGAACGCCTTGCGCGAGGCGGGATCGAGATAAAGCATGTGTCCGCCGCGATAGAGCTTGAGCTGGGCGCGGCCGGGCGGCGCCATCGGCGGCAGGTGGTCGAGCGCATAGCGCGTCATGCCATAGGGCGTGATCATGTCGGAATAGCCGTGCGCGATCAGCAGGCGGAAGGTCGGGCTGAAGGCGAGCAGCGTACGCAGGTCGTCTTCGGCGCTGGCCTGCAAGCGGCCGCCGTGCCAGTCCCAGCCGCTGGTGACCTGCGAGGACAGCAGCGTATAGGTCATCTCGGTCTTGAAGCCGAGTTCGTTGCGCGCGTAGGAGGCCATGGCGCCGCCATAGGCGCGCGAGACGCCGTCGAGGATCGGATCGGGACCGCGCGCCGCCCGCAGTTCGGGGTAGGGGTCGTCGACCGCGAAGGTCGCGTCGTAGCGGCTGACGATCTTGCCGTCCCGGCGCAGGCTTTTCACGAAAGCATTCTCGACGAAGCCGCGCGCCTGCGTCATCACGTCGAGCGGCAGGCCGGTCAATTGCGCCACCCGTCCGAAGAACGCTTCGCCCGCGGCGCCCTGCGGCGGCGCGCCGGCCATGGTCGTCAGAAAGTCGGTCATGGCGAATTTTTCCGCGTCCGCCAGCGCCGCCGGGTTGAAAGCGTTCTTGCGCTCGAGCTCGGCCGCCGCCAGCGAAGGCAATTGCAAGGCCGCGCGCAGCGCGGACTCGTCGTCGCCGAAGGTGAGCCAGCCTTCCAGCATAGGCGACAGCATGACGATGCCGGAGGTCACGATGCCCTGGTCGCGCTCCAGCGCGCGGGCCACCTTGGCGGCGCGGAAGCCGCCATAGCTTTCGCCGAACAGATATTTCGGCGAGGCCGCGCGATTGTTCTTCGCGACGTAAAGCGCGATCGCCTTCGCGAATGAATCGGCGTCGGCGCCGATGCTCCAGAAATGTTTGGCATCGTCCGGCTTGACCGTGCGGCTCCAGCCGGTGCCGATCGGATCGATCAGCACCAGGTCGGTGAAGGCGAGCCAGGTGTCGGGATTGTCGCGCAAGGCCGCGGTTGCCGCATCGTGGCCGTCCGGTCCGAGATCGAGGATGCGCGGGCCGACCAGGCCGAGATGCAGGAAAGCGGACGCCGCGCCCGGCCCGCCGTTGAAAACGAAGGTCAGCGGCCGGTTTGCGCTCGCGCCTTTGGCGACATAGGCGGTATAGAACACCGCCGCGCTCTGGTCGCCGGACTGGTCGTAGAACGCCAGCGTTCCGGCGGTCGCCGTATAGGCGAGCCTTCCTTTGGCCGTATCGATCAAATGGTCGGTGACGGCGTCGCCCGGAAGCAGGCGCAGCACGCCTTTGCCGGCCTCGTGCTGCTCAACGCGGTTCGGCTGAGCTTGCGGGTCTGCCTTGTGCGCTTCCTGGGCGGCAGCGGAGCCAAGCGCGCCGGCGAGGAACATCGCCAGCGCGAGACGCAGGAGAGAAGTTGTCTTCATGGCACGCCGCACTCCAGCGATCGATTCGTGCCCCCCGGCAGTTCCTCGGATAAAGGTCAGCGCCGCCGGAAGTTCGGCCGGCGTTGCTGCGGGCCGGGGGTCGGCGCGTCGCCCTTGTGGCGGAAGCTGATGCGTCCGCGCTGCAAGTCATAGGGCGACATTTCGACGATCACGCGGTCGCCGACGCCGGTACGGATGCGGAATTTCCGCATCTTCCCGGCGGTATAGGCGAGCACCTCGTGTTCGTTGTCGAGCTTCACCCGGAAATTGCCGTCCGGCAGAACCTCGGTCACCGTACCGTCGAACTCCAGCAGTTCTTCCTTCGCCATCCAATCGTCTCCCCGTCAGCTATCGTGCGCGGTGGCCGGCGTTGCGGCGCGGCTCATTCGTGCGCTGAAGAAATGTAACATTTCCAATGCCGCTTGGCTCCCCCGCCGTGGCTTCTGCCCGGGGGGCGCCCTCATGAGCATTCTGGCTGGGGTGGCGGCCTTGATGGCCGTTGCCCGGGGCTTGCGAGCGGTGGCCGTTGTTGCCGTTGTGACGGCTATTGCCGCCGCCGCCATTTCCGCCGCCATGTCCGCGCTGCTGGCGGCCGTTACGATGCGGCCTCCCGCCATTGCGGTTGCCGGCATTCTGCTGCGCCGGCCGATGGGCCGGGCGTTCGCCGGTCCGCTTGTCGGTCGAGGGGATCGACATCCGGATCATGCGCTCGATATCGCGCAGGAACGGCGCTTCCTCGTGATCGCAGAACGAGATCGCGATGCCGTCGGCGCCGGCGCGCGCGGTGCGGCCGATGCGGTGGACGTAGGATTCCGGGATGTTCGGCAGGTCGTAATTGACCACGTGGCTGACGCCGTCGACGTCGATGCCGCGGGCGGCAATGTCGGTGGCGATCAGGATGCGCAGCTTGCCGTTACGGAAGTCGGCGAGCACGCGCTCGCGCTGGTTCTGCGACTTGTTGCCGTGGATGGCCTCGGCGCCAAAGCCCGATTTCTGCAAGGCGCGGACCACTTTGTCGGCGCCATGCTTGGTGCGGGTGAAAACCAGCACGCGATCGGTTGTTTCGGTCTTGAGCACTTCGACCAGCAGATTCGGCTTGGCCGATTTGTCGGTCAAAATGACGCGCTGCTCGACGCGGTCGACCGTCGAGGCCTGCGGCGTCACCGCCAGGCGGGCGGGGTCGCGCAGCATCTGGTCGGCGAGCTTGGTGATTTCCTGCGGCATGGTGGCGGAGAAGAACAGCGTCTGCCGTTCCTTGCGCAGCATGGCAACGATCCGCTTGATGTCATGGATGAAGCCCATGTCGAGCATGCGGTCGGCTTCGTCGATGACCAGCAACTCGACGCCGGAGAGCAGCAGGCGGCCGCGCTCGGAATGATCGAGCAGGCGTCCCGGGGTCGCGATCAGCACGTCGACGCCGCGGGTGAGCTTGGCGTCCTGGTCGCCGAACGACACGCCGCCGATGATGAGCGCGACGTTGAGCTTGTGGTTCTTGCCGTATTTTTCGAAATGCTCGACCACCTGGGCGGCGAGTTCGCGCGTCGGCTCGAGAATGAGCGTGCGCGGCATGCGCGCCCGCGCGCGGCCTTGTTCGAGCATGGTGAGCATCGGCAACACGAAGGCGGCGGTTTTGCCGGTGCCGGTTTGCGCAATGCCGAGCACGTCGCGCCGCGCCAGGACGTGCGGGATAGCTTGCTCTTGAATGGGTGTGGGAGTTTTGTAGCCGGCCGAGTCGATGGCCGAAAGAACTTTGGCGGATAAGCCAAGATGCGAAAAAGACATATAACCTCTAGTTGGGACCGCCCGGCGCCCGCGCCGGAATTCAAAAACGGGTTTCGATGCGCGGGAATGGACGGTCGAATCTTTATTCGAAGCCGTTTGACGGGAACATAGGCGCGCAGGCGCGAAAGTCAATGCTACTGCAGTGCAATAAGTTGCGTTAAGGCTTAATCTTTTTGCAATCGGAGGGTCGCAATGGCGCAATCTTTACCGCTTGTTCTGGTTCCCGGCCTGACCTGCACGGCGCGCCTTTATGGCCCGCAAATCGCCGCGCTCTGGGCTTTCGGGCAGGTGGCCGTTGCCGATCACCTGCGCGACGCCGACATGGCGGCGATTGCCGCGCGGATCCTCAAGGATGCGCCGCCGCGCTTCGCGCTCGCCGGCCTGTCGATGGGCGGCTACATCGCCTTTGCCATGCTGCGGCTGGCGCCCGAGCGGGTCTCCAAGCTCGCGCTGCTCGACACCTCGGCGCGGCCCGACACGCCGGAGCAAACCGCCGGACGCAAGACGCAGATCGCCATGGCGCAGTCGGGCCGCTACGGCGAGATTCCGGATCTGTCGATCCCGCGCTATCTGAATGCAAAGCATCAGCGCGACGAGCGTCTCGCGGGGATCGTGCGGCAGATGATCGCAGAAACCGGGCCGGAGGCCTTCGTACGCCAACTCAATGCGATCATGTCACGGCCGGATTCGCGGCCCTTGCTGGCCTCGATCCGCTGCCCGACTCTCGTGCTGGTCGGCGACGCCGACATCGCGACGCCGCCGGAACTCAATAAGAAAATCGCCGACGGTATCCCGGGCGCGAATCTGACGGTCGTTCCCGATAGCGGCCATCTCACCACCATCGAGCAACCCGAGGCGGTGAATGCGGCGCTCGCCGAATGGCTGAGCCCGTGAACCGGCGCGCTACTCGCGCATTATAACGGAGCCATGGCCATGACCCAAGTCCGCGACAATGCCGGAGTGATCGCGCCGCCGCCGCTCATTGCGTTGGCGGCGGTCCTGCTTGGCCTCGCGCTCGATTGGCTGCTGCCGGCCTATGTACTGACGGTGCTGCTGAGCTTTTTGGAGCGCGTCGTCATCGCCGTCATTCTGATTGGCGCAGGAGCTGCGCTGGCCATCCCCGCCTTGCGCGGCTTCCGTTCGGCCGGGACCCATGTAGAACCGTGGAAGGCGTCCACGGTGCTGGTGACCGGCGGCATTTTCGGCCGGCTGCGTAATCCGATGTATGTCGGCCTGACGTTGCTTCTCGCCGGGCTATCTATTTTTCTGGCGTCGGACTGGATGCTGGTGATGACGATCGTCTTTATGCCGGTGATCCATTTCGGCGTGGTCAAGCGCGAGGAGCGCTACCTCGAAGCGAAATTCGGCGATGCCTACCGCGCCTACAAGGCGAGCGTGCCGCGCTACGGCATTCCGAGTTGAGTTAAGCGAAATATCCAAGCCTTTATGTCCAAGCCTTTCCGGCAATCGTCCATTTGCGCCGCCCACGCCTTGCTTCTATAGGACGTTCCAACGTCCGCCGGGAGAAAGCGCATGCGCACGCAGGTCGGCATTATCGGAGCGGGGCCGGCCGGGCTGATGCTGGCGCGGCTGCTGCATCTCGCCGGCATCGAGTCGGTCATCATCGAAAACCGCAGCCGCAATTACATCGAGAACCGGGTTCGCGCCGGGCTGATCGAGCATTGGGCCGCCGATCTGTTGACCGAGGTGGGTGTCGGCGAACGCATGCAGCGCGAAGGTATTCTGCACTGGGGCATCAATATCGGCATCAATGGCGACTTGCACCGCATCGATTTCAAGGTGCTGGTCGACAAACGCGTCACCATCTACGGCCAGCAAGAAGTGGTTAAGGATCTGGTGGAGCGGCGGCTTGCCGACAGCGGCCCGTTGCTGTTCGAGGTCGATGGCGTCAGCGTCCATGAAATGACGTCGCAGCGGCCGAAAATTCGCTTCACGCACCAAGGCCGCGCCCAGGAAATCGAGTGCGATTTCATTGCCGGCTGCGACGGCTTTCACGGCATCACCCGGCCGAGTATTCCCGACGGCGTCCTCACCGTATTCGAGCGCGACTATCCGTTCGGCTGGCTCGGCATCCTTTCGGAAAGTCCGCCGCCGGATCACGAACTGATCTACTCCTACACCGACCGCGGCTTCGCGCTTTACACCATGCGATCGATGTCGCTGTCGCGACTCTACCTGCAATGCGACCATGACGAGGACATCGATGGTTGGCCGGACGCCCGCATCTGGAGCGAGCTGCAAAAGCGGCTGGGCGGATCGCGCAAGCTTGCCGAAGGCAAGATCGTGCAGAAGGGCATCACGCCGATGCGCAGCTTCGTGGTCGAGCCGATGCAGCACGGCCGGCTGTTCCTCGCGGGCGACAGCGCGCATATCGTGCCGCCGACCGGCGCCAAGGGGATGAATCTGGCGTTTGGCGACGTGGTGGTTCTGTCGCGCGCGCTGGAAGCGTTCTACAGGAGCAAACGCGACGACCGCCTCGAGAATTATTCGGCGGCGTGCCTGCGCCGGGTTTGGTATGCGCAGCGGTTTTCCTGGTGGATGACGCAGATCCTGCATCGCTTCCCGAACGAGTCGGCGTTCGACCGCCGCCGTCAGCTTTCCGATCTCGATTACATCACGCGCTCGCAAGCCGCATCAAAAATGCTGGCCGAGCAATATGTCGGGCTGCCGCTGGATTAGTCTCGAAGAACCGCGCGCAGCGGACGGATGAGTAGCGCGATTGTCATGCCGGCCATGGCGGAGATGAGCGCCAGCATTAGGAAGAAGTGGCCCTTGGTCATGCTGGACCAAAATGTGCCGAGGTAGCCCGCAAGAAATCCGCCGATAAAACTGGTCCCCAGCCACACGCCCATCATCATCGACAGCAAATGCAACGGCGCAACCTTGGTGACGAGCGACAGGCTGGTCGGCGATAGATAAAGTTCGCCGACGGTGAGGACGACGAAATAAGCGAACAGCCAAAGCCAACTTGCCTGTCCATCGCCGGATAGCAAGGCCGCGGCGACCAGCAGTAGATAAGCGAGGCTAGCGAGAAAGCAGCCGATCGCCATCTTGACGACGGTCGATGGCTCGCGCGCGCCCTGGCGGCGCCAGAGCGACACGATGAACGGCGTGAAGGCGAAGATCATGAACGGGTTGAGCGCCTGGAACCAGGTCACCGGAATGTCCCAGTCGAACAGGCGTCGGTCGGTGAATTCGCTCGCCCACAGCACGATGGTGTTGCCCTGCTGTTCGTAGATGCCCCAGAACAGGCTCACGGGCACGAACAGAAACAGCAAAGCGACGATCGATCGCCGGGCGGCGGCGTCGAGCGGCTGGCGTGCCGCCGTGCGCTTGGCAAAGCTTTCCTTTGGCAGTGCCGGCGTGGCGAAGAGATAAATAATGAGCCCCGTGGTCATGCCGACGCCGGCGGCGGCGAAGCCGTAGTGCCAGCCTAGTTCCTCGCCAAGCGTGCCGCACACCAGCGGCGCCAGGAACGCGCCGAGATTGATACCGACATAGAAGATCGAGAAGGCGCGGTCGCGGCGCCGGTCGCCGGGCGCGTAGAGCGCGCCGACCTGGGTCGAGATGTTCGGCTTGAACGTGCCGTTGCCGAGAATGAGGACGCCAAGCGCGAACAGGAACAGATGCTCGAAGGCCATCATGAAATGGCCGATGGCCATAAGCGCTGCGCCGAGGATGACAGTGCGGCGCTGGCCGAGCACGCGGTCAGCCAGCAAGCCGCCGAAGATCGGCGTGAGATAGACCAGGCCGGTGTAGAAGCCGTAGATCTGCGAGGCGAAGGGTTGCAGCAACAGCGGCCCGAAGACGGCTTCCAGGGCGTGCCGGAAGGGGACGAGCCCGATCACCGGGCCGGCGCGCTGCGGCTCAAGCAGATATTTGACCATGTAGAGCACGAGCAGCGCGCGCATCCCGTAATAGGAAAAGCGCTCCCACATCTCGGTTGCGAACAGAAACGTGAGCCCGCGCGGATGGCCGAAAAGGTCGGTTGGCGCCGCCGGATTGCCGATACGGGGAAGGGGGCTGCGGTCATCCTGGCTCGGCGGGATCGTTACTGGGGCAAGATAGCACATCGCCACAACGACATTTCCCAGTTGCGGCGGCCGGTGTAGGCTTTGGCCGGTACGTTCCGGCAGAGAACGGTGGGAGGAATTACGATGCGGATCCGAAGCTTCTTGGCTTGCGTGGCGGCGGTGCTGGTTTTGGCCACTGCCGGCGAGGCGTGCGCGCAGGGCGCCTATCCCAATCGCGTCATCCGTTTCGTCGTGGGGTTTGCCGCCGGCGGCGGCAACGACATCTTTGCGCGCCTGGTGGTGCAGAAGTTCCAGGAGCAAACCGGCGCCACCACGATCATCGAGAACAAGCCGGGCGCCGGCGGGCGAATCTCGTCCGAGTACGTGGCGCATCAGCCGCCCGACGGTTACACGGTGCTGGTCGCCGCCACCGGACAGATGTCGATCGCGGCCGCCATCTACCCCAAGCTGACTTATCATCCCACGAAAAGCTTTATTCCGCTCAATATGATCGCCTCGTTCCCGCTGGTGTTGGTCGTGCCGGTAAACAGGCCGATCAAAAACGTCAAAGAACTGGTGGCGTGGGCCAAAGCCAATCCCGACAAGTCGAACTACGGCACGTCGGCGCCGCCCTTCACCATTGCCAGCGAATTGTTGAAGCTCAAGACCGGCATGCCCGGCGTCGGAATTCCCTTCAAGGGCACTAACGAGTCGAACCTCTGCGTGGTCAGCGAGGAGTGCCTGTTCGCGATTTCCGACGGGCCGCCGGCGATCCCGCTGGTGAAAGGCGGCAAGGAGCGCGCGCTGGCGGTGACTGGTTCCGAGCGCTCGCCCGAGCTTCCCGACGTGCCGAGCATGGCTGAGGCCGGCTATCCCGAGATCGACACCCATTTATGGAGCGGCTTCTTCGTGCCGGCCGGAACTCCGGCGCCGATCGTCACCAAGCTCACGGCTGACCTCGGGCGCGCGCTCGCCGACCCGGGCGTGCAGGCGGGTTTAAGGAAAATGGCGGTGACGCCTGGCGGGCCGACCGGCGATGCCTTCAAGCAGCGCATCGAAGCCGACATCAAGACCTTCGGTGAGGTGGTGACGGCGGCGAAGCTGACCTTCCCGCAATAACCATGTCATAGCGCCGGCGCCGCGCGCCGATTGCCGCCGCGCGGCGCGCTGCTATTCTGACTCCGCCGGAATTCGAGTCGGTGGAGCGGCGAAATCATGCGGGTAGTGGCGGTTCTTGTGCTTGCGGCCGCGACCGTTCTGTCCGCAGCCGCCGGTGCCGAACCGGTCGACGCGCTGTTCCAGCAGTTCGGACTGATCGGAACTTGGGCATCCGACTGCAAGCAGCCGGCGTCGCCCGTCAATCCGCACGTCAGCACCGTCACGCCGGGCCCAGGCCTGGTTTTGGAGAGCCAAAATCTCGGTCCCGATTACGCGATCAACCGTTACAGCATGCTGACGGCGGAGCGGATTTCCCCCGACGAACTGTCGGTGCAGGCGATCTTTCAGCCCGGCACCGAGGCCGAGGAGCGCCAGAAGCTGGTGTTTCTCGTGCGCAAGGATTCGCGGCGCACCATTTTCAATCAGGCGGATGGCGGCGCGGTGCGCGTCAAGGACGGCGTTGTGACCGCATTCGGCACCAATACATCGGTGCTGGAGAAGTGCGAGTAGGGGTGCGGAGCTAGACGTCCAGCAAATCCTCGCTAGCGAACTCGGCGTTCTCCTGAATGAAGTCGAAGCGCGCTTCGGCCTTGTTGCCCATCAGCCGCTCGACCGCCTTTTCGGTCGGCTTGCGCTCGGCGTCCGCCAGCACCACGCGCAGCAGCGTGCGTTTGCCCGGATCCATGGTGGTTTCCTTCAACTGCGCCGCCATCATTTCGCCGAGGCCCTTGAAGCGCGACACTTCCACCTTGGCATTGGCGTTGAATTCCTGTTTGAGCAATTGTTCCTTGTGCTTGTCGTCGCGCGCATAGACGATCTTGCCGCCGTGCTGCAGGCGATAGAGCGGCGGCACCGCGAGATAGAGCCGGCCGGCGTCGATCAGTTTCTGCATCTGGCGATAGAAGAAGGTGATCAGCAGCGAGGCGATATGGGCGCCGTCGACGTCGGCGTCGGTCATGATGATGACCTTCTCGTAACGCAGGTCCTTCTCATCGAAATGCGCGCCGGTGCCGCAGCCGAGCGCCTGGATCAGATCGGCGAGTTGCGCGTTCTGCGCCAGCTTGTCCTTGCCGGCACTGGCGACGTTGAGAATCTTGCCGCGCAAGGGCAGCACGGCCTGCGTGCGGCGGTCGCGCGCCTGCTTGGCCGAGCCGCCGGCCGAGTCGCCCTCGACGATGAAGATCTCCGAGCCTTCCGAGGCCGACGACGAGCAGTCGGCGAGCTTGCCGGGCAGGCGGAGCTTCCTCACCGCGGTCTTGCGCGCGATGTCCTTTTCCTGGCGGCGGCGCAGCCGCTCCTCGGCGCGCTCGATGACGAAATCCAGGAGCTTGTTGGCCTGCAGCGGGTTGCCTGACAGCCAATGGTCGAACGGATCCTTGATCGCTTGCTCGACGATCTTCTGCGCCGCCGCGGTGGCCAGCCGGTCCTTGGTCTGACCTTGGAATTCCGGCTCGCGCACAAAAACTGACAGCATGCAGCCGGCGCCGGTCATGACGTCGTCGCTGGTCACGTCCTTGGCGCGCTTTTCCTGACCGGCGCGGGCGGCGTGATCTTTCAGGCCGCGCAACAGCGCGGTGCGCAGGCCGGACTCGTGGGTGCCGCCGTCCGGCGTCGGAATCGTGTTGCAGTAGGATTGCAGGAAGCCGTCGGCATCGGCGGTCCAGGCCACCGCCCATTCGACCGCGCCGTGGCGGCCGGTCTTGCCGGCATTGCCGGTGAAGATATCGGGATGCACCAGCGTGGCGCCGGCGAGGTTGCTGGCGAGATAGTCCTTGAGCCCGTCGGCGAAATGGAACGTCGCCTTCTCGGGAACGTCTTCGACGCCCTCGAGTAACTCCTTGGCGCATTGCCAGCGGATTTCAACGCCGCCATAGAGATAGGCCTTGGAGCGCGCCATCTTGAATACGCGCTCGGCCTGAAATGCGGCTTTCGATCCGAAAATCTCCGGATCGGGCTTGAAGCGAATTTTGGTGCCGCGCCGGTTGGGCGCGCGTCCCGCTTTTTCCAGCTTGCCCTTCGGCTTGCCGCGCTCGAACGCCATCCGGTAAAGCTGCTGCTCGCGCGCAACCTCCACCTCCATGCGCTCGGACAGCGCGTTGGCGACCGAAACGCCGACGCCGTGTAGGCCGCCGGACGTCTCATAGACCTTGGAGTCGAATTTGCCGCCGGCGTGCAGCGTGCACATGATCACTTCGAGCGCCGACTTGTTCTTGAATTTCGGATGCGGATCGACC
>PMAF01000119.1 GCA_003152455.1 Hyphomicrobiales bacterium | reverse complement strand
TTCCTTAGGGCCGTTGGTATTAGACGCTCGCGCTGCATCACTGCAGCTTGATGTGCGCCGCCTTGATCACTTTGTCCCAGCGGCCGACTTCCTCGTGCATGTATTGGGCGGCCTTGGCGGGCGTGCCGCCGAAACTCTCCGCCGACAGTTTCTTGAAGCGGTCCTGCACCTCCGGCTGGCGCAGCGCCTCGTTCACGTCGGCATTGAACTTGTCGACGATGGCCTTCGGCGTCTTCGGCGGCGCCACGATCGCGAACCAGGCAACCGATTCGAAGCCCGGCAGCGTCTCGGCCATTGTCGGCACCTGCGGCAGCGAAGGCAGGCGCTGGGCCGAGGCCACCGCCAGCAACTTCAGCTTGCCGGATTTCACCAGCGCCAGTGACACACCGAGATTGTCGAACATCAGGTCGACGTCGCCGGCGAGCAGGCCCTGCAGCGCCGGGGCCGAGCCGCGATAGGGAACGTTGCGCATCTGCACGTGCCCCATCAGCTCGAACAGTTCGGATGTCAGATGCGAGGTCGTTCCATTGCCTTGCGTAGCGGCGGTCACCTTGCCCGGATTCTGCTTCAGATAGTCGATCAACCCGGCGAGGCTGGTGGCCTTGATCTTGTCCGGATTGACCACCAAGCCGCTCGGGATCTGCGCCATGACGACGACCGGCTCGAACTTGGCGGGGACAAATCCGAGGTTCGGATACAAAATCTGATTCACGACCAACGGCGGCGGCGGCGACGATAGCAGCATGTAGCCATCCGGCTCGGCGCGATAGACGAATTCCGCGCCGATGTTTCCGGCCGCCCCGGCGTGATTTTCGATGACCACCGGCTGGCCCCATTTGCGCGACAGCCATTCCGCGACAATGCGCGGGATCACGTCGGCCGAGCCTCCGGCCGGGAACGGCACGATGATCTTGACCGTGCGGTCCGGATAGCCGGCGGCGGTCGCTGGCCCTGCGACCCCCGCTACCGCAAGGCAAATCGCCAGCCCGATTGCCGCGCGGCCGGCAAAAAAGCACCCTCTCGCGAACGCAGCGCGCATTGAAATTCCTCCCTGATATCGCTTGGACGCTTGATCCGCGCCTTTGGCACCGCAAAACTGCTACAGCTTGCGCGAGAATACAACACTTCGCGTTGCGCATGGCCATCGGGCCGAGGGTGTGAGGATGGTGGAGAAGCAACCCAGCGTCGTGGTCGTCGGCGGCGGGATCGGCGGTTTGTTTGCCGCCAACGCGCTGGTCGCTCAGGGCCTGACGGTGTCGGTCTACGAGCAGGCCCCAGCCCTCGGCGAGGTCGGCGCCGGGGTGTTCCTGACGCCGAACAGCGTGCGCCAGCTCCAGCGGGTGGGCCTGGGACCTTCAGTGGAGAAGTGGGGCGCGAGGGTAGGCTCCGGCTCGCATTACTTCCGCCACGACGGCGCTCCGATCGCGCCCGTGCAGGTGACCGACTCCTCGGGCTGGAACGCCACTTTCGGGATGCACCGCGCCGACTTCGTTGAGTTCCTCGCCGCCGCGCTGCCCGCCGGCGTCGTGCACACCGGCCACCGCGCGACCGCCTTCGAGCAAATCGGCGACGTCGCCCGCGTGTCGTTCGCCAATGGCGCCGCCGCCGAAGCCGACATTGTCGTCGCCGCCGACGGCATCCACTCCGAGCTGCGCCCTTACGTGTTTCCGCCTTCGCGTCCCGTCTTTCACGGCTCCGTCGCCTTCCGCGGCGTGGTGCCGCATGAGCGCATCGCGCACTGGCCCGCCGACCGCTGGCTGATGTGGCTCGGCAAGGGCAAACACTTCTTGACCTTTCCGGTGCGCGCCGGGAAGCTCATCAACTATGTCGGCTTCGTGCCGGCGGACCAGGAGATGAAGGAGTCCTGGTCCGCCCCCGGCGACCCCAATGTGCTGCGTGCGGAATTCGCCGGCTGGGACCTGCGCATCGGATCTTTGTTGGCCCAGGTCCAGGCGACCTTCCGCTGGGCGCTGTACGACCGCGAACCTCTACCGGCCTGGACCAAGGGGCGATTGACGTTGCTCGGCGATGCCGCGCACCCGATGCTTCCGCATCTCGGCCAGGGCGCCAACCAGTCGATCGAGGACGGCATGGCGCTGGCGACCATCCTGGCGCGCGCGAACCGGCAGACGGCTCCGGCCGCCCTGCTCGCTTATGAGCGGCTGCGTCGCGAGCGGGTGGCGCAGGTCCAGCGCGGCGCACGCGAGAACGGCATGCGCTACGATTCCGCCTATTCCGATCTGGGCGTGCGGGACGCCGAAATCGCCGCGCACGCCGCGTTCCGCAAGACGCTGTACGACCACGACGTCGTGCCGGGAGCACAAGCCGCGGCGGCGGCGCTGATCTGACGAGCGAGCGTTCATTTCAATTTCTTTTGAAATGTCGTTGACAGCCGGGCTTTATTTCAATATCCCTTGAAATATGAAAAAGACCGACGCCGTCGCCATCCTGTCCGCGCTGGCACAGGACAATCGCCTGGATGTGTTCCGCCTTTTGGTCGAGGCAGGGCCGGCCGGCATGCCGGCGGGCCACATCGCCGCCAGCCTGCGGCTGCCGCCGAGCGCTTTGTCGTTTCATTTGGACCGCTTGCGCGAGGCCGGCCTCGTCACGGTCTGCCGCAACGGCCGCTCGATGATCTACGCCGCGCGCTTCGAGGCGATGGATTTGCTGGTGTCCTACCTGACCGATCACTGCTGCCAGGGCCGCCCGGAATTGTGCAAGCCGAAGACCGCGCAACGGCGCGGCGCCGGCCAAAAGCCCGAACCGGTGCGCTGATGCGGCTTTATAGGTTCAAACACGGCTCGCTATCCCTGCCCGCCATCTGACGCACCAGAGGATCCGCCATGGCCGACCGTCCGTTCAACGTCCTGTTTCTCTGCACCGGCAATTCCGCACGCTCGATCCTGGCGGAGGCGATCCTGAACAAAATCGGCGCCGGCAAATTCCAGGCCTTCAGCGCCGGCAGCCAGCCGAAAGGCCGGGTGCACCCGGAGACGTTGCGCCTCCTGCAAAGCCTCGGCTTCGACGTGACGCGCATGCGCTCGAAATCGTGGGGCGAGTTCGCCCGCCCCGGCGCGCCGTCGCTCGATTTCGTTTTCACCGTTTGCGACAACGCCGCCGGCGAAGCGTGCCCGTTCTGGCCCGGCCAACCGATGACCGCGCATTGGGGCATCCCCGACCCGGCCGCGGCGCAAGGCTCCGAAGCGGAAATCGCCCTCGCCTTCAAGGACGCCTACCGCATGCTGTCGCAGCGCATCGGGGTCTTCACCGCGCTGCCGATCCGCTCGCTCGACAAGCTCAGCCTGCAGGCAAAGCTCAAAGACATCGGGCGCATGGACGGCGCCACCGGCAAAATCAAAGAGCCGGGCTGAGCATGTCCACTTTCGAGCGCTATCTCACGGTCTGGGTTGCTTTGTGCATCGTTGCGGGCATCGCGCTCGGACATTTCTTTCCCGCCGTCTTTCACGTCATCGGCTCGGCCGAAATTGCCAGAGTGAACCTGCCGGTGGCGGTTCTGATCTGGCTGATGATCATTCCGATGTTGGTGAAAATCGACTTCGCGGCCTTGTCGCAGGTCAAGGAGCATTGGCGGGGCATCGGCGTGACGCTGTTCATCAATTGGGCGGTCAAACCGTTCTCCATGGCGCTGCTCGGATGGCTGTTCATCGGCTGGCTGTTCAGGCCCTATCTGCCGGCGGATCAAATCAACAGCTACATTGCCGGACTGATCCTGCTGGCCGCGGCGCCTTGCACCGCGATGGTGTTCGTCTGGAGCAACCTTTCCGACGGCGAGCCGCATTTCACACTCAGCCAGATTGCGCTCAACGACGTCATCATGGTGTTTGCCTTCGCGCCGATCGTGGGACTGCTACTTGGCCTGTCTGCGATTACCGTGCCATGGCAGACGCTGCTGCTGTCCGTCGTTCTCTACATCGTCGTGCCCGTTATCCTTGCGCAAATCGTGCGGCAGAGCATCATGTCGAGCGGCGGCGGCGCGGCGCTGGCGCGGCTGCTGTCGACGTTGCAGCCGGTTTCGCTGGTGGCGCTGCTCGCGACGCTGGTTCTTCTGTTCGGATTTCAGGGCGAGCAGATTTTGACGCAACCCACGATCATCGCCATTTTGGCGGTGCCGATTCTGATCCAGGTCTATTTCAATTCGGGGCTGGCCTACCTGCTCAATCGCGCCGCCGGCGAAGCGCATTGCGTTGCCGCTCCGTCCGCGCTCATCGGCGCCAGCAACTTCTTCGAATTGGCGGTCGCCGCCGCGATCAGCCTGTTCGGCTTCAATTCCGGCGCTGCGCTGGCGACCGTGGTCGGGGTCCTTATCGAAGTCCCCGTCATGCTCTCGGTGGTCAAAATCGTGAACAATACCCGTGGCTGGTACGAGGCCGGCATAACCGTTCGCCGGCGTAGCGCGACGAAGAAAGCCTAAGAGTCCGTCCGGAGACTTTAC
>PMAF01000199.1 GCA_003152455.1 Hyphomicrobiales bacterium | reverse complement strand
AACTCTTCAATCCGCTTTCCGATTTGGAGACAGATCATGAGTAGCAGCACCGACATTTCGACACTTTATCGCGAGTTCACGGAAGCATTGACGGAAGTTCTCGCGGAAAATGCCGTTGGTCCAGCACGCCGAGGCCGACTCGCAAGAAGTCGTGCCGCCGTCAAGAAGCACCCCAATTACAGCGAACATGGATATTTTCTAGCGGTTGAAACCGCATTCAAACAGTGGGAAGCGATGCAAAATTCTGGTCACGCGGACCGGCCCTCGTAGCCTATGCATCGTGGCGAAGGTTGGCTCCGCGACTAAGCGGCAGGGCTTATGTTTTGGAAAGCTGTAAGCCTAACCGGATCTCTTGCAGCATCTGCACACAGTTCGTTGCAGAAGTACCGCTCGCCCCTCCGGTGAGCTTCTTCTTTCAGCGGCTCGCTACAAAATGCGCAATTACGAGGACTGCCGCTGAGCATGTAACGCGATTTCCCGAGCATAGGCATCCCCCGCGAATTAACTTTAATCATAACTCCCGTTTTCGCAGAAACAGTTCTGGTGTGTGGAAAGGCGCGTCTTTTCGCTCTCGATCCGATCACTCCCAATAGCGTTCGGGCACCATGCCTCTTGTGGGTCACCCCGGGTAGTGCTGGGCGATGCTAATTTGCGACGGGCGTTAGTACTTGGCTAGTCGCGTTTTATTGCCGCAAGTTTTTTGCGACGTGCTGTCTTCTTCGCCATTCTGGCCTTTTTGGTTTTGTTTTTTGGCCCGTAGGCAATGATCGCACCGATGAACTTGTTCAAAAGGTCTAGTGGGTTGGTCATGGTCTGTGACCTTCGCGTTCGTGCAGCCCCGACTTGGACGGGTTAATCGCGGTCGTGCTGGCGATGCTACTTCGCCACAGCTCATGCGTCATTAGCGGAAATCGACGTGCGGGCACCGACGTACCGACCCGCGTGCCAACCGGATGGGGTTACCAAACGTCCCCAATACGCCAGCAGACAATCTTCTGCCTGCATCGCCAAGGGACACGTGAGTTTGGCTATTTTGTCCCGCGCCAGCTTTGGCTGTCTCTTCTGAAACTTCGCCACTTCCTCGGGCTTGATAACCACCTGCGCGCATCGGTTGATCGGGTTCACCGCGCCGACCGCTCGGCCCCCGGCGCTGGCCGCCACCAGCGGCCCGGCGACCCTGTCGGCGGTCCCGAGTAAGGACGCGACTTGTCGCGGCGTCAGCCCGAAGTCCGGATCCCGGCCGCTCGGCGGCGAACGCGAAATGCAGCCTGAGCCGCTGCCCGGGCGGATATTCAATCCCACTATAGCTGCGGAGGGTCGGCAGAATGTTGCCGAAAAAGGGCATAGTTTTTCCGAACGTCGAGGCGCGTAAATCGAACCCCCTGAGAGCGCGTATCTGCGTGTCGGGGAGATCGGCGTTGCCGAGTTCGGTCAATCCGCCGTGAGCCCTTGCACTTTCAAGGCGCCAAACAATCAGCCAATCTTCGATACCTGGTTCGAGGAAGGGCGGATAGGCAAATTGCGGGGTTGCTCTCTACGACGCCCATAAACAATAATGGGGAAGGGGTCTTATCGTCGCGAGGGCGAATTCGTGCCATCCATTGAGACACGGCACGTCGAGATTGCGCCTGTTCTGCTTGGCAAAAGGTCAGGTGCATGGGCGCTTCTGCCGTGGATTATCGGTCTCCTCGGCTTTCTTGCCCTCATTCTCGCTGTCTTGCATTTCGGCTCGATCGAACGGATCATCGAGCTTGCGCGATCAGCACGTCCGGTTTGGCTGTTCCTGGCGCTTCTTGTTCAAGCTGCCACGTATGTCGGTGCCGCCTTGGTATGGCGCCAAGCCCTGCACCGTGCCGGCCACCCACGGTCGCTCCGAACCCTCATTCCGCTTAGTATGGCAAAGTTGTTCACGGATCAGGTTCTACCAAGCGGCGGTATTAGCGGCACGATGCTTGTCGTAAGCGGTCTCATTCGCCGGCGCGTACCCCCGGAAATTGCCATAGCCGCCATGCTGGTAAGCCTAGTCTCCTATGATATCGCCTATCTGATCGTTGTGCTTACCAGCGCAGGACTCTTATGGTTACACAACCGCGCCAATCTCGTGCTCTTTATCGGGGTTGCTATTTTTGCGGTCATCACGGTAGCGATTCCAACTGCTGTCTTTGGCTTGAAGCGGTGGGGCGATCGGCAGCCAATTGCCTGGGTGATCAGGTTGTTCCGCATGGGAGCTTTGTTTCGGGCTCTCGCCGAGACGCCCACTGATCTTCTCCGTAGCCCTGGCTTGTTTATCCAGACAGCAAGCCTCCAACTTGGAATTTTTATGCTCGATGCTGTTACGCTTTGGCTTGCATTCAATTCTATCGGTGTTGTGCCAGAGATTTGGGTGGTTTTCGTCAGTTTCGCCATAGCCTCGATGGCGGCCACGATTGGACCAATTCCAGTTGGCCTGGGAACGTTCGAAGCGACCTCAGTGGGCATGCTCAGTTTCCTCGGTGTGTCCATAGAGGCTGCTTTGGCCGGGACGCTCCTGCTGCGCGGGCTCACATTCTGGCTCCCAATGATCCCAGGCATTTGGCTTGCTCGGCGTGAAATCGGTCGCTTGTGACCGCTGTCCTTTCCGAGAATTCTATCCGGCCTGGATTCGCGTCGTGAGGCAGAATCATCGCATCNNACTCGTCATCCGTCAAGTCGCTCGGGTGGGCCATTGATCTGGGCGAAGGAGACATTCGCGTGAATAAATCCGTCCCAATCGCCATAACATCCATCTTTGCTCGTGGGCGGCGCCGGCCGCTTGATGCACCCGAAGGGACGGCCGCGAGCGGAAAAGCTTTGGGTGAAGTCGCTCTTCTTTCGCCCGACGAGGCGTTGCAAAGACTTTTCAGCGCCGCGGGCGGCCTCACGCCCGAGCAGGTCGAGGAGCGGCTTCGTTCAATGGGACGGAATCAAGTCGCGCACGAGGCGCGCCATACGATCTTTGGTGAACTGGTCAGCCGGTCTATCAATCCACTCAATCTGCTTCTGCTCTCGCTTGCGACCGCATCCTATTTCCTGGGCGATCAGCGGGCCGCAATCGTGATCGCGGTCATGGTGGCACTGAGCATCACATTGGGTTTCATTCAGGAGCATCGTTCGAACAAAGCCGCCGACGCGCTGCGGCGGATGGTGCTGATAACCGCGGCCGTGCGTCGGCAGATAACTGGCGCAGCGCAAGAGCATGCCGAAGTGCCGATCGAGCAGCTCGTGCCCGGCGACATCGTGTTGCTGTCGGCCGGCGACATGATTCCTGCGGACATGAGGGTGATCTCAGCGAAGGATCTTTTCATCAACCAGTCGACGCTGACCGGGGAGGCGATGCCGCTGGAGAAGGTCGCGTCTGCCCACGTCGGCACCGCGGAGACGCCATTCGATCTACCGAACATATGCTTTATGGGCAGTGCTGTCGTCAGCGGCATCGGCTGTGGTGTCGTTGTCCTCACCGGCGCGCGGACAGCTTTTGGTCAAGTGGCAGGCACGATCGCTGAGCAGCGTGTGCTCACGAGCTTCGACAAGGGAATCACCCGGTTTACCTGGTTGATGCTCGGCTTCATCGTGGTGATGGCGCCTCTTGTGTTCGTGATCAACGGCCTTACCAAGGGCAATTGGTTCGAGGCGCTGCTGTTTGCGGTCGCCGTGGCGGTAGGGCTCACGCCCGAGATGCTGCCGATGATCGTGACGGTCAATCTGGCCAAGGGCGCCATGGCAATGTCGAAGAAAAAGGTCATTGTCAAACGCCTCAACGCAATCCAGAACTTTGGGGCAATGGACGTATTGTGCACGGATAAGACCGGTACGCTCACACAAGACCGCGTTGTCCTTAAGCGCCACCTCGACCTCCAGGGCAAGGATTCCGACCGCGTTCTCGAATATGCCTATCTGAACAGTTTCCACCAATCCGGCCTCAAGAACTTGCTCGATGTCGCCGTCCTCAAACATGTCGAACTCGACGAGAAGCTGAAGGTCGACGAACAGTTCAGCAAGATCGACGAGATCCCATTCGACTTCGAGCGGCGCCGGATGTCGGTCGTTCTCAAGCGAGGTGACGACGCCCACATTCTCATCTGCAAAGGCGCGGTCGAAGAGGTCTTCGCGGCTTGCAAGTATTATGCGATCGACGGCGAGACCGGCCCCCTTGACCCCAGCCACTTCGCCCAGGCGCAGGAGACGACCGCCAAGCTAAACGCTGACGGATTCCGGGTGATCGCAGTCGCTTTCAAAGAGATGCCGCCCGAGCAGGCGGCGTATTCCGTCAAGGACGAGGCCGGCCTCACATTGCTTGGCTATATTGCGTTCCTCGATCCGCCAAAGGAAACCGCGGCTGCGGCTATTGCCACTTTGAAGGCCCGTGGTGTGCAGGTGAAGATCCTGACGGGGGACAATGACATCGTCACTCGGAAGATCTGCAACGACGTCAGTCTGCCTGTGGATCGTATTGTTCTTGGCCAAGAGATGGCGACACTGTCGGTCCCTCAATTGGCAGACTTGGCCGAGACTGCGACTGTGTTCGCCAAGGTCTCGCCGGCCCAGAAGGCGGCGGTCATTGATGCCCTGCACCGAAAGGGGCATGTGGTCGGCTATTTGGGTGACGGCATCAACGACGGACCGGCACTGAAGGCCGCGGACGTCGGTATCTCCGTTGAGAGCGCCGTCGATATCGCCAAGGAAACAGCCGATATTATCCTACTCGAGAAAAGCCTAGCGGTGCTCGGTGATGGTGTCATCGAGGGTCGCAAGGTCTTCGGTAACATCACCAAATACATCAAAATGGGCGCGAGCTCCAATTTCGGCAACATGTTCAGCGTACTCGGTGCCAGCATCTTCCTGCCGTTCCTGCCGATGACGGCGATCCAGGTGCTCACCAACAATTTGCTGTACGACTTCTCGCAGACCACCATTCCAACCGACAACGTCGATGCCGAATACCTGGCGGTGCCGCGGCGATGGGACATTGGCAACATCACTAAATTCGTGCTGTTGATCGGCCCCATCAGCTCGATCTTCGATTACGTCACGTATTTTACGATGCTCTATGTCTTCAACGCGTGGACCAATCCTGCACTGTTCCAGACCGGCTGGTTCGTTGAATCTCTGCTCACTCAGACGCTCATCATCCATATCATTCGCACGAATAAGATTCCGTTTCTGGAAAGCCGGGCCAGCACGGCGCTCATTACGACGACCATCATCATTGCCGCAATCGGGATAGTCCTACCGTTCTCCTGGCTTGGCGGCTTCCTGGGTTTTGTCCCGCTACTCCCGGCTTATTGGATAGCACTTTGTCTTATCCTACTGAGCTATGTCGTCCTGACGCATTTCATGAAGACCTGGTTCATTCGACGGTTTGGGTTAAGTTGAATGGTTTGTTCCTTATGAGCCACTCACCATTGCTGACGAATGTCCTGGTTTGGATCGGCATTGCCATCTGCATTACTCAGTCTGCGTTCTTTTCGGGCCTGAACCTGGCAATTTTTAGCATCAGCAAATTGCGGCTGGAGGTCCAGGCGTCGGTGGGCAATCGCGACGCGATCGGCCTACTTGCTTTGCGCAAGGATTCCAACCTCACCTTGGCCACGGTGCTCTGGGGCAATGTGACGATCAACGTGCTCCTCACTCTGTTGTCGGATTCCGTACTTGCCGGCATAGGGGCATTTGTCTTCTCGACTGTAGCTATCACGCTGTTCGGAGAAATAATCCCACAAGCTTATTTCTCGCGACATGCGCTGCGCATGGTGGCGCGGCTTTCGCCGCTGCTGAAACTATACCAGGTAGCGCTCTATCCGGTGGCGAAGCCGACCGCGATCGTTCTCAACTGGTGGCTCGGTCAGGAAGGAATCCCGTTCCTTCACGAGCGCGATTTTCGGGCATTTATCACATCGCACGTCGGCGTTGCGGGCGCGGACGTTGGACAATTGGAGGCGGTCGGCGCGCTGAATTTTCTCGACTTTGATGATGTCCTTGTGGCGGACGAAGGAGAAAAGATCGACCCGCGCAGTATCATCACGCTCCCAATCGAAAGTAATCGGCCTGTGCTGCCGAAGTTTGAACGCTCGCCCAATGACGCATTCTTGCGACAATTGAATGCCTCCGGGAAGAAGTGGGTCATCATCGTCGATTCGTCTGGCCGACCATCATTCGTGCTGGACGCACACCATTTCCTGCGCGATCTGCTTTTCGATACAATGTCGGCTGGCCCGGAATTCTATTGGCATCGCCCAATTGTCGTGACAAATATAAGCACCCCATTAGGCGAGGTAATCGGCCGCATGAAGGTGAAGCCGGACCGCCCTGAAGACGATGTCATCGACAACGATTTGATCCTGGTCTGGGGAGAGCAAAAACGCATCATAACTGGTGCCGATCTTTTGGGACGGCTGTTGCGTGGAATCGTGATGAACGACCCAAAAACATAATCAGGTTGGCCAATATAGGCCAAGGCAATTCGGTCCGACCCCGAAGGGTTACTTCGAGCTTGGCGGCGCACGCAAAGTTCGCGCGCTGACAGTACCCGGCTCGAGGACCGGCGGATAAGGACCGCGCCAGAGCGGCGTCGTGGATTCAGAGTAATCGAGGGTGGCAAGGGTGAGTCAATCCGAGACGCTCGACAAGCCGCACGTCGCGGCACAGCGGGTCGCTCAAACCAAAACCTTATTGCACGTCTGGCGACCAGACCCGAGGCTATAAACGATTTTTTACTTCCTAACAGCAGCGTCCGATTTGCAAACCATTCGGCCCTTTCAGCACTAAAGGTCCAGGCCAGCCCGGTAACCGACTTTTTGGATTTCGTCCCCCGCCAGACCCGAATCAAATTCGGCATCGTCGCTAGACAGGACCGCTCCTTTTCGTTCATAGCCATTTCTCGATTGGGAAACTCTCGGGACCATAGCCGTTTCCATCCCGTGAGATTCTGAAAAATATTATTTGAGTCAATCCAGAGCTGGGCAACCATAGGCCAATAGTCGTTTTCAGTTAATAGGCTATTTTTTACGCAGCGTGTCAGCGCCTTAAATCTGTAGGGTCTCTCATGCAAGAAGATATATTTATCCACATCGCGAGCGGCGAGAGCTGCATCGACCTGAGCTTTCGTATTGCGGTACTGAGCGTTTACCCACGCGGCTTCATGCGGATCGATTTTTAATGCAATCAATAGAGGATGATGAAGATCAAATAGTTCGGCGTCGTCCCGGTTCGGACGAAGGTACCGTCCCAGCTCTGGGAGAAGCGACTCTTCCCCGTGCAATACCTCGTCGCTGCTTGGTGGCATTGTCATGCAAGACGTGAACGATTTTTGAATTCTGAATCATAGCCGAGATTATCAATCGGGGCGACTGTCATTCGCGGCACTTGCACGTATACTGGAATGCCCAGCTTCTTTAATTCATAGCCTTCGCCTGAGACGACGGCATTTTCCTGATCCATTGGGGAGCCCCACTAGCGCCAGACGGAATACTCCCCTTAGCAGCGCGGGGCAGGTCATAGAGTTATCGCCGAATCTTGGTGACGCGAAGGGTCTGGCGGCAGCGGTTTGAGCTTGCAATCTGACGACCTCGATTCCGTCGGTGAACTTTACACCG
>PMAF01000258.1 GCA_003152455.1 Hyphomicrobiales bacterium | reverse complement strand
GCGTGAGCTTCTCCATTCCGACAATGGGAAAGGAGGTTGCTGCCATTTTTATGAAATGCCACGCCGCTTGTCGGTCACGTTGGCGTCGACCACCTGCGCATGCATGCGCGAAAGAAAATTAATAAGTATCTTTCGCTCGGCTGCAGAAAAGTTTTTAAGCAGTTGTTGTTCCCGCGCCAGCGACAATTTGACGATCTGATCGTGCAGGTTCAGGCCCTTGCGGGTCAGCGCGATTAATTGCCGCGACTGGTCGTCATCGGCTCGTTGTACGTCGACGAATCCATTTGATTTCATCCCATGCACGCTGCGACTGACTGCCGCCTTATCAAGCCCGATCACGTCGCAAACGCGTCCGGCGGAAATCCACGGCTCGGTGGCTAGCAGGGCCATAATCCGCCAGTCGGTGATGCCGACTCCGAATTTCGGGCGATAGGTCGCTGACGCCGAGTTTGAAATCTTGCCCGCGAGATAGGTCAGGTAGGCCGGGACATAATTATCAAGGTCGATGGCGTGCTTGGAGATGCGAGTATTGTCGGCAGTCTCGGGGCCGGCGCGTCGCGCTTTGGAACGGAGGCTCATGGACCGCGCCGTCTGGGACACCAGTGGGACGACGCCATTGCCGCCCACTTGATCGATAGAAATTCAAGTGAAACGTGGGCCACTGCCACAGCACCTTTAAAGCTCCAAAAATCCCGTAGCCATCGGCAAGCTTGACCTAAATCAAATCAACCGACCGTCCCTACGTGCCATAGTGCTGTTGACATGTCAACGATAGGCATGGGGACAGCACGTCATGCAAGTGTTGCGGCTATGGAGTGTGCGGCACGCATCCGCCCTCAAGCGGGTCTATGACGTCGGCGCGCGGCTCGCGCTGCATCTGCGCCGTCCCCTGCAGTGGCTCGGCGCGCACCGAATGGAACGCCTGTTGCGTCCGCTCGAACGCGCGACGAAACAATTGCTCGTCGATTGCAAGATGTGCGGCCAGTGCGTGCTCTCCTCGACCGGCATGGCGTGCCCGACCAACTGCGCCAAGCAAATGCGCAACGGCCCCTGTGGCGGCGTGCGCGCCGACGGCAGCTGCGAGGTCGATCCGACGATGCACTGCGTTTGGATCGAAGCGACCGAAGGGATGAAGCGGATCGGCGAGTCGCGCAACAAGGCTTTCCTTGAGCCGATAGATCACCGGCTATGGAACCGCTCGTCATGGCTGCGGGTGATCGAGGGCACGCATGGCGTGCCGACCGTCATCCAGCCGAACGCCGTACCCGTGCGCGAGAGCTTCGGCTTCGAGCAAGCATGCAAGTCGGGACGTTTCGTCGTCACCGTCGAGGTCTCCCCGCCCGATTCCAGCGACCCCGGGGTGCTGATCGCACGCGCTTCCCGCTTCCGCGAACTGGCCGACGCCATCAATATCACTGACGGTGCCGGCGCGAATTGCCACATGTCCAGTCTCGCCGTCTGCGCGCTGCTGACCCGTGTGGGCTACGCGCCCATCATGCAGATTTCCTGCCGCGTTAAGAATCGGATCGCAATTCAGGGCGACATCCTGGGCGGCGCGGCCATGGGCGTGTGCAACATGCTTTGCCTCACGGGCGATGGCGTGCAGGCGGGNNTCACCGGCGACGACGTCAGCCAAGGCGACCATCCATACGCCAAGCCGGTTTTCGACCTCGATTCGATTTCGCTGCTGCGCATTACCGAAGCTATGCGCGACCGTGGCACCTTCGCCTCCGGCCGGAAACTGGACGTCGCGCCGAACCTGTTTCTCGGCGCCACCGCCAATCCCTTCGTGCCGCCGTTCCTCGATCGCATCGCCAATCTGGAAAAAAAGATCGACGCTGGTGCACAGTTTATCCAGACCCAGTTCTGCTTCGACGTGCCGATGCTGGCNNCGTTGCACCAGCGCTGCGCTATCATCGTCGGCGTCGGAACCCTGAGCAGCGCCAAATCGCTTCGTCACATGGCTCGCCATGTGCCCGGCGTACACATTCCGGAATCGGTCCTGCAGCGCGTCGCCGGCGCGGACAATCAAAAGGCCGAGGCCAAGACAGTTCTGATCGAAACGATACGGGCGGTCAGCGTGATCGAAGGCGTCGCCGGCGTTCATCTGATGGGGTACCGCAACGACGACATGTTGGCTGAAGCAATCGAGGACTCTGGAATTCGCCGCGGCGTGAGACGAACATTTTATCCGGGAGGTTGAGATGGCTGAGATGACGGAACAAGAAAAAAATCTGGTGGAATGGCTCTCCGACATGAACGAGGACGGCGCATTCGCCCTCGCCAAGAAAATGCTGCTCGAGGAAGGTGCCAACCCGATCCGGGTGCTGGAGTTGTGCCGCAATGCCATGGATATCGTCGGCAAGCGCTTCGAAAAAGGCGAGTATTTCCTCCCCGAGCTCNNGCGACCTGCACGATATCGGCAAGAACATCGTCACCTTCATGCTCGATATCAACGGTTTCGAGGTCAAGGACATTGGCATCGATGTGCCGGTCAAGAACTTTATGGATGAGATCAGCCAATTTAAGCCCGACGTCGTCGGCTTGTCCGGCTTTCTGACGCTGGCGTTCGACTCGATGAAGGAGACGATCACGGCCATCCAAGACGCCGGATTACGCGACAAGCTCAAGATCATGATCGGCGGCGGTCAGGTTGATGAAACCGTACGCAACTACACCGGGGCGGACGCCTTCGGCACCAACGCCATCGACGCCGTGTCGCTGTGCAAGAACTGGATGGGGGTCGTCGCATGAACGCTCCGCAGACTTACGTGCAGTCGCCGGCGGCGAAGGTCGCCTATGACGCGCGCTGGCAGCGAATCATGGACTGCGTCAACCTGAAGCAACCCGACCGCATGCCAACTACGATGATGGCGACCTTCTGGCTCGCAAAATACGGCGGCATCAGCTACCGGCAGTTGATGTACGACTACGAAAAGACCAAGGATATCGCCGAGCGAGCCATTCTCGAATTCGAGCCGGACGCTCCCAGCCCGACCATGCTCGCCATCGCCACCGGCCGGGCGATGGAAGCAATCGACTTCAAGCAATTGCAGTGGCCGGGGCACGGCGTGCGCGACGACCAACCCTATCAATATCTCGACCGCGAATACATGAAGCCGGAAGAATACGATGAATTCCTATTCGATCCGACCGGCTTCTATTTGCAGAAATACCTGCCGCGCGTTGCCGGGGTTTTCGAGGGACTCGAAGAAATGCCCTATCTGCCCGGCCTGCACTATTTCCGCCTGGTGGCGTCGGTGCGCGCTTTTGCAAAACCGCGCGTGCGTGCGGCGTTGGAGAAGCTCATGAAGGCGGCCGAAGAGATTGACGTATGGGCCGGTCATCACGCCGACTTCACCCAGCGCATGGCGGCGCAAGGTTACCCGATGTCGTACATCGCCACCGCGGTGTCGCCCTATGATTTTCTTGCCGATTATTTCCGCGGCGCCACCGGCATGATGAAGGATCTCTATCGCAACAAGGACAAGCTGCTGGCCATGCTGGACAAGGCGGCGACGTTCCTGGTGCGGCAGACGCTGGCTTCGTCGAAGGCGTTCGGACATCCGATCGTTTTCATCCCGGTCCACTGGGCGCCCGATGCCTTCATGTCCCCGAAGCAATTCGAGACATTTTGGTGGCCGACTTTCCGCAGGATGCTGATCGGCCTGATCGACGGCGGCGTGATCCCGATGCCATTGTGGGAGGCGGATTGCACCAAGCGGCTGGAGGTGATCCGCGATANNGAAAATGCATCTACTGGTTCGAGCGCACCGATATGGTCAAGGCGTTCGAGGTGCTGGGCGATGTGGTCGCCTTGCGCGGCAATATCTCGCCCTCGCTCATGACCACCGGCACGCCGCTGGAAGTGGACGCAGCGGTGCGGCACCTGGCGGATAATGTCTTTCACAAGGGCGGCAAGCTGATCCTCGACGGCGCCTTCGGCATACCTGACGAAACGCCGGTCGAGAACGTGCGTGCCATGTACGCGGCGGCACGCAAATACGCCAGTTGATAGAGAGAGCCAAGCAACATGCCGACGGTCGACGGCAGCAGGCTTATTCGAGAATTAGCGGCAATCCCCTGCGCCGACGGGCCGCTAGGGCAGCGCGGGCGCTTTCGTCGCGACGCCCTCGGTTTGGTTGAACGCGAAAATCTGCTCAATGCCGCTTACTGCTATCGCATCGTTCCATTGGACGAGCCACCGAGCAACGTGCTGCGCGCCGGCGGTGAGATGCTGGATGCCATGCGGTTGGTACCGGAGAGCGGACAACTGACGGCTGTGGCGGTCGGCATCTGTACGCTGGGCCCGGCGCTCGAACAACGGGCGACTGCCCTATTCGCCGAACGGCGCATTTCGCTGGCGCTGGCCCTCGACAAACTGGGCAACGAATTGCTGTTTGCGCTCTCCCCCCGCGTGCAGGATCGGATCGTCATCGAGGCGCGCAAACATCAATTGACGGTGGCCGGTGAGTTACGGGCGGGCGATCCGGGCCTGCCACTGGAGGCACAGGCAGCCGTCCAGCGTTTGGCCGGCGCGGAGTCGATCGGCGTACGCGTGATGCATGGTCAGGTTTTGTATCCGCTCAAGTCGATGTCGATGGTGCTGGGCATCGGTATCGATTTGCCCCCGGTCCGTTGGTCGCGATGCGACGATTGCCCTTCGGCGTCAAAGTGCAGGATGTCCGGCCGCGCCACAGCCCCGGCAATGTCTTGAGCGCCGCGTCATGACCACCCGCAAACCGGCTTCGGCGGCGCCCGCGTTCACCCTTGGCTTTCCCCAACTCAATCGCGAGATACCGAGCCATGACGGGGAGACGATTTACCAATCCGCCCGCCGCAGCGGCGTTCGCATTATCGGCGCTTGCGGCGGCCGTGGCACCTGCGGCACCTGCCGGGTACTCATAGTCGAGGGTGAAATCGACGACACCAAAGAGAAAATACCGCCAGGCGGCGGAATTGGCGAGAAAAAACCGCGATGGGTGCGCGCCTGCCAAGTTACGCCGACATCCGATTGCGCCGTGGAGATTGCCGCACGATCGCTGGCGCCGATTGTTCGGGCTGAATTTGACGCCGGTGAAACCATTGAAATCTTAGCCCTCGACCCGGCCGTGGTGAGCCGAGAGGTCAGCGTCCCGCAAGCGACGCTTGCCGATAACCTGTCGGACGTCGACCGCGTGATCCGCGCGCTGGCAACACCGCTGCCGGAGGTCGATCTGGTCGCGGCCCGGCAACTGCCCACTGCGCTACGCGGCGGGCACTGGTCGTTACGCGTTTACATCCGCGAGCGTGAGCTGATCGGGTTTTCGGCTACGGGCCGCCGGACGCTCGGCCTTGCCGTCGACCTCGGCACCACCAATGTCGCCGGTTTTCTGGTCGATCTGCAAAGCGGTGCGAGCGTCGCCAGTCTAGGCATCGAAAACCCACAAGTGGCGTGGGGCGCCGATGTTATCAGCCGCATGAACCATGCCATCCAGGGATCTGCCAACGCTGCGGAATTGCGCGAGGCGGCCACCATTGCGATCAACGCGCTCGCCCATGATCTGTGCTTTTCCATCGGCGCCGTAACGGACGACATCGTCGATATGGCGATTTGCGGCAATACCGCCATGCACCACCTGTTGCTCGGACTTCCGGTGCGGCAACTCGGTCGTGCCCCGTTTGTCGCCGCCGTTCGCGAAGCGATGGACATCAAGGCGCGCGAACTCGATCTGAAAGTCTGCCCTGGCGCCTATGTTCATCTGGCGCCGAACATCGGTGGTTTCGTCGGCAGCGACCACGTGACCGCCCTGCTCGCCACGGAAAACCATTGGCGCGGCGGCACCACCACCCTGGTCATGGATATCGGCACCAACACCGAGATTTCCCTGATCCACCGTGGCGACATCATGTCCGTGTCGTGTCCGTCTGGCCCCGCGCTCGAGGGCGGGCACATCTCCTGCGGGATGCGGGCGGCCGAAGGAGCCATCGAACGCGTCCGGGTCGAAGACGGCCGCTTCAAGATCGACGTGATCGGCAACCGTCAACCCGTCGGTCTGTGCGGCTCGGGCGTGATCGACGCCGTGGCGGCCTTGCGTCATGCGGGCATTTTGAACGACGGCGGCCGCATCGCCGGTCAGCATCCTGACATTCAGGACGTGGACGGCAAGCGGGCGGCGGTGCTTGCTCCCGGAGTCTATTTCAATCAGCACGACGTGCGCGCGGTACAGCTCGCCAAAGCTGCGATCCGCACAGGCATCGAACTGCTGTTACGCGACCGCGAACTGCGCAAAGACGACATCGAGCTCGTCGTCATCGCTGGCGCCTTCGGTTCTTATATCGACGTCGGCAGTGCGATCGCCATCGGGCTGCTGCCGCTGCTGCCGCTGCACCACTTCATACAGGTCGGCAATGCGGCCGGCGCTGGCGTGCGGCAGATTCTCGCCTCGCAACAGACGCGCGCGCGCGGGCGCGATCTCGCCGAGCGCTGCCATTATGTAGAGCTGAGCACACGCGGCGATTTCCAGAAGACATTTTTACATAACATCGGCTTCAGAGCCCGGCCCAAAGAGCGGAGAGCGCAATGACAAGTTCGTCCGGCTTCAACATCGGGATGATCGGCGATCGGATCAATCCCGGCTTCAAGAGCACCAAGGCGCTGATGGATGCCGAAGACCTTCCCGGCGTTCAAGCGCTTGCCGTCAAGCAGGTCGAAGCTGGCGCGGGTGCGCTCGACGTGACGATTGGGCCGCGCGAAGCGACGGATCCCGTTTTTTTGGCGACGGTCGTGCGCGCCATCCAGGAGGTCGTGTCGGTGCCGTTGTGCTTCGATTCCCCCGACATCCAGGTCCAGGAGGTCTGCCTCAAAACCTATGACCGCGCCCGCGCCAACGGCAAGCCCGCCCTTATCAATTCCATCACCGAACAGCGCTGGGATTTGATGAACCTCCATAAGGCGTTTGGCCCGTTCCAGGTCATCGTCATGGCGTCAGAACGAATGCAAGACGGCGCGGCAAAGTCGAACAAAACCGCCGATGAAATCGCTTCGACCGCCAAACGCGCAGCGTTGCGCCTGCAAGCGGATTACGGCATGGCGTTGGACGACGTCTATATCGACGTCTCGGTCAGCGCCGTCGTCGCCGACACGAACGGATTGCATCGGGCGACACTGGAGGCGGTGCGCATGCTGCACACCGACCCGCAACTCCAAGGCCTTCATATAATGGGCGGCCTCACCAATATCGGCCAGCAACTGCCGCCGAAGGCGGCTGACGGGTCCGATCTGAAGCTTTCACTCGAATGCGCCTTTCTAACTTTGGCTGTGCCGCTCGGCTTCGATACAATTCTGTGCACGCCTTGGCGAAACTATCATCCGCTGCCCGACGACAATTACGTTCTTGCTGCTTACAAAAATATTCTTGAGCAGACCGGCAGCAATGCGTTGCGTGCCGTCCGCAAGCTTTATCGACGGTGATGCGATTGCTAAACCGGAGGATCTTCGTAAATTCTTGACCCTTCGTCGATTCGGCGCGGACATCCAAACCCATCCGCCGGATGTCTGCTTTTAGGGGTAAACCGGACGTGGTGGCCTCACAGAGACCGGTTCGATGGGACTGCGTGCTAGGCACGTAGTTTGAGTCCTCTCGTCTCCACCACGCAGTCCGTTTACACCCCAAAGTCTCTGATGCAGTCACGAAGGCCTCGAACCTTCGGGCTTTTGCGGGTTGAATTCGGTGAAGTGCGGTCTCTGCCGAAACGTGAAACCGCGTGGTGGCGGTTTTTGGCTGTGTGTACCAAAAATTAGATTCTGCAATATT
>PMAF01000287.1 GCA_003152455.1 Hyphomicrobiales bacterium | reverse complement strand
ATGACATGGGCGAGCCGCGCCCAGAAATAGACCGCGCAGGCGATCGCCGTGCTCTGGGTCGAGTGGCCCTGGGCGTCGAGGATCAGCACCAGCGGGGCGAAGATGACGAGATTTTCGACCGCATTGGTGTGGGCGAAATAAAGCCGCTGCGCCCAGGCCGCTTGCGGCTTGTCGTTGCGCGAGGGGTTGGCCATGGCGCCCATTAGGCCGCGCACCAGGATGCGATCGAGAATGTAAGGAATCCACAATAGCCCGGTCAGGATGACCGTCAGCGTCAGCCACATCAGTTCCCTGGACATCGCGATCCCCTATTTGAGTAAGCCAGCGGGCGGCAGATTAGTAGATGGCGGCCGCGCTGTCGCGCTCCCGGCGGCATCAACAAGCCGTCATCGCGTTAGGCCAAAATCGATCGGGCGATGACGTAAAGCCCGACCGCAATGACGATGCCGGAAAAAGTGAGCGTAAGCGCGTGTTTGTAGCCGGCGGCGAGATGGTGGGCGAGGCGGATGCCGAGCANNAGCGCGCCGCCGACGATGAACAGGAACGCCAAGGGCCAATCGATCAGACCGGACCAGGCATAGCTCGTCGCCGTGGTCAGCCCGAAAGCGGTCACCGAGACCAGCGAGGAGCCGATGGCGTTGATCAGCGGCATGGCGGTAGCGCCCATCAGTCCCGGCACGATCAGGAAGCCGCCGCCGATGCCGAAGAAACCCGACAGCGCGCCGACCGCAAAGCCGACGCCGATCAGCAACGGCAGCAGTTTCGGCATGGTCTCACGCGTGAGCTTCACGTCCGGATTGCCGCCCGATTTGCGCGGGCGCAGCATCGTCAGGCCGACCACCACCATCAGCACGCCGAACAGCATCAAGAGACGGCTGCCGTCGACCATCTTGCCGACCTGCGCGCCGCCGGCCGCGCCGGCGATGCCGGCGACCGCGAATACCAGCGCGCATGGCCATTTCACCGTGCGCGCGCGGGCGTGTCCGGCAAGATTGCTGGCGGCGCTGACGGCAACCGCGATCGCGCTGGTGCCGATGGCGATATGCGGAGAGGCGACGCCGACCACGTAGACCAAGAGCGGCACCGCCAGGATCGAGCCGCCGCCGCCGACCAGACCGAGCGTGAAGCCGACCAGGCTGCCGGAAGCGACTGCGAGCAGTTGGTGCAGCATGGTGGCCTCGCGCTCGTCGCGTTGTGGGATCAGCGGAACAAGGCTGCCAGGCGATTAAGCAATCCCCGTGGCCGGCCGGCGAGCGAATGGTTGGCGTATTTGTTCGATCTTTTGGCTGACGTCGGCAGACCGGCGCGCTTCCACTGGTCGATACCGCCGCCCAGCAGATAGACCTGGCAAGAACCCGCCGCTGCGGCGAGCCGCTTGGCGTTCATCTGGGTTCGCGCGCCCGACTTGCAGTGATAGATCAGCACGGTGTCGCCCTCACGTGCCGGATGTTTGGCGTCGATCTGCGACAGGGCGTGATGGCGCGCGCCGGGGATGTTCTCGTTGGTGTGCTCGGCGGCCTCGCGGATGTCGATGAGGACGGCGCCGTCGCGCACCAGCGCGGCGGCCTCATCAGGAGAAATGGTTTTCAGATGACTCATTGTTTTGGTTCCTTGCTGGCGGTCGTCCGGCGGCGCGTCAGGGGCAATAAATTCCCTTGAGCAGCGCAAGCAGGCGCTCCGCGTTGGGATCGGCGATGCGGTAGTACACAGTCTGCGCCTCGCGCCGTGTCGCGAGCAGACCTTCTTCGCGCATCTTGGCGAGATGCTGCGAAAGCGCCGACTGGCTTATGCCGACGGCGTCGACCAGGTCGTTGACCGAAAGCTCGCGCGCCAGCACCAGCCGGCACAGGATCAACAGCCGGTTCTCGTTGGCGAGCAGCTTCAGCAGTTGCGCGGCTTCGCCCGCCTTGCGCTCGAATTCGGCGATGCCGGCATCGAGCGCCGGTTTGGGGCGGCGGAGCGCTAGGCTGGGCATTGGTGCGGTCTCCATCAATTAGACGTTGCTAAATTAGTAATTGCTAATACAAAAATCAAGCCTGACGTGGGGCCCGATGGCCGACGGCATGCGCTTTCCGCAGGTGACAGTGACGGTGGCGTCGAAAGAGCATAAGGGCCGCGGCGCGATCGGGCCTCTTGGTCAGCTCCAGCTTTTCACTTTTACATAAGACCCCGGCGCGTCCTCGATGGCTTTGAGCTTGCCGCCGCCGATGGCGCGCGCCGGCACGGTCTCGGCGGCCACGCCCTTGAGCCACTCCAGCCAGTCCGGCCACCACGAGCCTGGGTGCTCTTGCGCCGATGCCAGCCAGTGATCGACATCGGAACCGCCTGGCTCCTTGCCGGTCCAGTATTGGTATTTCGCCTTGCCGGGCGGGTTGATCACGCCGGCAATATGACCCGAGCCGGCCAGCACGTATTTCACCGGCCCACCGAAATACTTCGAGCCTTCCAGCACCGATTTCGCCGGCGCGATGTGGTCCTCACGGGTGGCAAGATTATAGACCGGCACTTTCACCTTGCGCAGATCGAGTGTCTCGCCGGCGATTTGCATCTCGCCCTGGCTCAGCTTGTTATCGAGATAGCAGTTGCGCAAATAGAACGAGTGGTTGGCCGCCGGCATGCGGGTGGCATCGGAATTCCAATAGAGAATGTCGAACGCGAACGGCTTCTTGCCGAGCAGGTAGTTGTTGATCACATACGGCCAGATCAGATCGTTGGAGCGCAGCAGATTGAATGCGTTCGCCATGCTAGAGGCTTCCAGGTAGCCCTGTTCCTTCATGTGCGCTTCAAGCTGCTGGATGCGCTCCTCGTCGACGAACACCTTGAGATCGCCGGAATGCACAAAATCGACTTGCGCGGCGAACAAGGTGGCCGATAGCGCGCGGTCTTGTTTCTTGGCCGCGAGATAGGCGAGGGCGATCGCGAGCAGCGTGCCGCCGACGCAATAGCCGATCGTGTGCATTTTCTTTTCGTTGGTCGCCGCTTCGACGGCATCGAACGCCGCCAGCACGCCGTCGCGCATGTATTGTTCGAAGTTTTTATTCGCGAGCTTGGCGCTCGGGTTGACCCAGGAGATCACGAATACGGTGATCCCATTGTCGACACACCACTTGACGAAGGATTTTTCCGGCGTGAGGTCGAGAATGTAGAACTTGTTGATCCAGGGCGGCACGATCAGCAGCGGGGCCTTCAGCACATCCGGCGTGGTCGCTTCATATTGGATCAGTTGCATCAAGTCGTTCTGGAACACCACCTTGCCGGGCGTAAGCGCGAGATTGCGGCCGACCTCGTATTTCGAGGAATCGGATTGGCGGATCTTGAGATGGCCATGTCCGGCCTTGATGTCCTCGCCGAGCATGTGCATGCCGCGCACGAGATTTGCTCCGTTCGACGACAGCGTCTCGCGCAGCAGCTCCGGATTGGTCAGCACGAAATTTGAGGGCGAGATCGCGTTGGCGATCTGCTTGACGTAAAACGCGGCCTTCGCCTTCGTGTGTTCGTCGATGCCGTCGGCGTCCTCGACCAGCTTCTCGCCCCAATGCGCGGTGAGCAAATAAGCCTGCTTGAGGAAGTCGAAGAACTGGTTCTGCGACCATTCCGGATCGGCGAACCGCTTGTCTTTCGGGTCGGGCGCGGTAGCGGGGTCGGCCGGCTCGCCGGCCATGCGTTTGGCCGCGCCCGCCCACAATTCGAGAAAAGCGCGGCCGAGGGTGGTTTGCAGTTCGAGCGCGCGCTGGGGGTCCGACAGCCAATATTCGATCACCTGGCCGACGGTTTTCACCACCTCGGCGATGTCCTCGGCCAGTCCGCTCTTGATCTTGCCTTCCTCGCGCGGCTTCAAATAGGCGGCAAGCGCCTTGCCGCCTTCCTCGACGAAGCGAGCGATGTTGCGCGCGAAGGCCTCGACTTCGACCGAGCCGATCGTCGGCGTTTCCTTGACTGGTTCCTTGGCCGGTTCTTTGGCCGGCTTGGTCCTGGACTTTGCCATCCGCGTCATATCGGGCCCCGCCTTGAGAATTGGCCCGGACCGCGTCCTCCCGCAAGCTGTGTTTGCGTTTTCGGTTCCTGCTAGCCGGACGGTCGAGGACCGACCTTGCTCCAGCCATATTATCTGGCTAGCGGATTTATGATATAATTCATTGAGTCTGCAACGGTTTTACGTCCTCAAGACAGGTTTTCCGGCGCATGGCGCGAGCCTTCCATCGATCGCTTTGGGCGGCCCTGGGACTGGCGGCGGCGCTTTCCGCTTGCGCGCCGGGATCGGTGATTGACAAGTTGCCGGGCGATATGGGGTTACCGGCCGGGACCCCGCAACGGCCGGCTGCGGCCTACGAATATCCGGCCGTTCATGATATGCCGCCGGCCCGCGTAGCGCCGCCTTTGACCGAGGAGCAGCAGGTCAAGCTGGAAAAGGAACTGGACGCCGTGCGGGTCCGCCAGGAGACCGGACCCGCGCCGAAGCCGGGACAGGCGCCGAAAAAGAAGAAGCCCGCAACCGCCAAAAATGGCCAAAGCCCCGGCGCCCAGGATGGCGTCAAGACCAACCCGTGATAAAAGCCTGCCGGGGTCATGATGGCCGGCTGGACAGGGCAGCCGACCTAAAGGTTTGAGACTATGGAAGACTTCTACCGCATCCGCCGCTTGCCGCCTTACGTGTTCGAAGAGGTGAACCGCGCCAAGGCGCGCGCCCGCAACGCAGGGGCGGACATCATCGATCTCGGCATGGGCAACCCGGATTTGCCGGCGCCCGCGCACGTCATCGAGAAGATGAAAGAGACGCTGGGACGGCCGCGCACCGACCGCTATTCCGCCTCCCGCGGCATTCCCGGTCTGCGCCGCGCCCAAGCGGCCTATTACGAACGCCGCTTCGGCGTGAAGCTGAACCCCGAGACCCAGATCGTCAGCACACTTGGGTCCAAGGAAGGCTTCGCCAATGTGGCGCAGGCGATCACCGCGCCGGGCGACGTGGTGCTGGTGCCCAATCCGAGCTACCCGATTCACGCCTTCGGCTTCCTGATGGCGGGCGGCGCCATCCGCTCGGTGCCGTCGGAGCCGACACCGAATTTCTTTCACACCGTCGAGCGCGCAATTCAGCATTCGATTCCGAAGCCGACCGCGGTGGTGGTCTGCTATCCCGCCAATCCGACCGCCTATGTGGCGAGCCTCGACTTCTACAAGGACCTCGTTGCCTTCGCGAAGAAGCACAACATCCTGGTGCTGTCCGATCTCGCATACGCGGAAGTCTATTTCGACGATAACCCGCCGCCCTCGCTGTTGCAGGTGCCGGGCGCGATCGACATCGCGGTCGAGTTCACCTCGATGTCGAAGACGTACTCGATGCCGGGCTGGCGCATCGGTTTTGCGGTCGGCAACGATCGCGTGATCGCCGCGCTCGGACGGGTGAAGTCCTATCTCGATTACGGCGCCTTCACGCCGGTGCAAGTGGCGGCGACTGCCGCGCTCAACGGTCCCGACGACTGTATCAAAGAGATGCGCGAGACGTATAAGCGCCGCCGCGACGTGCTGGTCGAGAGCTTTGGCCGCGCCGGCTTTCACGTGCCAAGCCCGCGCGCCTCGATGTTCGCCTGGGCGCCGATCCCGGAGCCGTTCAAGAGCCTCGGCAGCGTGGAATTTTCGACGCTGCTGGTGGAAATGGCCGACCTCGCGGTTTCGCCCGGCATTGGCTTCGGCGAATATGGCGAGGGCTACGTGCGCATCGCGCTGGTGGAGAACGAGCAGCGCATCCGCCAGGCCGCGCGCAATGTCGGCCGTTTCCTGAAATCCGGGCCGGAGCAACTGCACAACGTCGTCCCGATCGCCACGCGGCGCTAACCCATGACCGCAGCCCTGAAAGTTGGTATTGCCGGATTGGGCACGGTTGGCGCCGCCTTGATCGCCCAGGTGGCGCGCCAGCGGGAGGCGCTCGCCGCGCGTTGCGGGCGCGCGATCGAGATCGTAGCGGTTTGCGCGCGCGCGAAGGGCAAGGATCGCGGCGTCGATCTCAAGAAAATGAAATGGTTCGCCGATCCAGTGGCGCTGGCGCGCGCCGGCGACATCGACGTCTTCGTGGAATTGATCGGCGGCGCCGGCGATCCGGCCAAGGGCGCCATCGAGGCGGCGCTGGCGTCGGGCAAATCGGTGGTCACCGCCAACAAGGCGCTGCTCGCCAAGCATGGCGTCAAACTTGCCGCGCTCGCGGAAAAGCATCACGTCGCGCTTAATTTCGAGGCTGCCGTCGGCGGCGCCATTCCGATCGTGAAAACCTTGCGCGAAGGTCTGGCCGGCAACTCGTTCGAGCGCATCTACGGCATCCTCAACGGCACCTGCAACTGCATCCTTACCCAGATGGAGCAGGACAAGATGCCGTTCGCCGAGTGTCTGAAGGAAGCCCAGCGCCTCGGCTACGCCGAGGCCGATCCGAGTTTCGACATCGAGGGCCACGACACCGCGCAGAAGCTCGCGATCCTGGCGAGCCTGGCCTTCGGCACCAAGGCCGACCAGAGCGCGATCTATGTCGAAGGCATTTCCTCGATCACACCGGCCGATCTTTTGGCGGCCGAGGAACTCGGCTATCGCGTGAAATTGCTCGGCGTCGCGGTAAAGACCGACAAGGGGATCGAACAGCGCGTGCACCCCACGATGGTGCGCAAGGACTCTGCCATCGCCCAGGTGATGGGCGTGACCAATGCCGTCACCGTCGATGCCGCGGGCATCAACCCGCTCACATTGATCGGTCCCGGCGCCGGCGGTGCCGCGACCGCCTCGGCGGTGCTTTCCGATATTGGCGACATTGCCCGCGGCGTGAGAACCTCGCCCTTCGGCCGGCCGAGCGCGCTGCTCAAAAACGTGCGCAAGGCGCCGATGCAGCGTCACGAAGGCGGCTACTACATAAGGCTGCTGGCGCGCGACAAGCCGGGAACCGCGGCTACCATCGCCACGCGGCTCGCCGAGCAGGAGATTTCCCTGGAATCCATCGTGCAGCGCCATCCGGCGCACGTGGATACCGACGCCAAGGCCGGATCCGTTCCCGTTATCCTCATTACCTACGCGACAACGGAGGATGCGGTGCGCAAGGCTCTTGCGGCGGTGGGGCGCGATAGGGTGATCTCTGGGACGCCGCAGGTGATCCGGATCGAGAAGAACTGACGGCCGGCCGGCAGGCCGGGTTCGTTTTGGGGGAGTTGAAGAATGGCATCGATTACCGTCCAGCCCGAACTTCTGCTGGAGCGCGTTCTCACCCTCGAGATCGTGCGCGTGACCGAGCGCGCGGCGGTGTCGTCGGCCCGATTACGCGGGCGCGGGCAGGAGAAGGCGGCCGACCAGGCCGCCGTCGACGCCATGCGTCGCGAGCTGAACAAATTGCCGATCGACGGCACGGTAGTGATCGGCGAGGGCGAGATCGACGAGGCGCCGATGCTGTTCATCGGCGAGAAGGTCGGCAACAAGGCCGGACCCAAGGTCGATATCGCAGTCGATCCGTTGGAAGGGACCACGCTCTGCGCCAAGAACATGCCGGGCGCGATTGCGACGATCGCCATGGCGGAAGCCGGCACGCTGCTGCACGCGCCCGACTGCTACATGGATAAGATCGCCATCGGCCCTGGCTATCCCAAAGGCACCATCGACCTCGACGCGCCGGCGGAAGAAAACATCATCCGGCTGGCCAAGGCCAAGGGCGTCAAGCCGTCGGAAATTACCGCTATCCTGCTCGACCGCCCGCGCCATGCCGACAAGATCGCCGCGATCCGCAAGCTCGGCGCCGCGGTCAGCCTGATCACCGATGGCGACGTGGCCGGGGTGATCCTTTGCGCCGATCCGAAGACCGGTATCGATATCTATCTCGGCAGCGGCGGCGCGCCGGAGGGCGTGCTGGCGGCGGCGGCGTTGCGCTGCATCGGCGGCCAGATGCAGACCCGGCTTATCATCGATACCGAAGCCCTGCGCGAACGCACTTTAAAAATGGGCATCAAGGACGCCAAGAAGAAATACGAGATCGAGGATATGGCGAAGGGCGACTGCCTGTTTGCCGCCACCGGGGTGACGAGCGGCGCCATGTTGGCCGGCGTCAAGTTCGGCAAGGACGTAATCAAGACCGAGACGGTCGTGATGCGTTCGGCCACCGGCACGGTGCGCTGGGTGCGCGCCGACCACAGGCAGTTCAACAAGTTCCATTTGGGTTAGCGTTCGTCGCGGGCGTTTCGCGCCTGCGTTCATATATATGGCCCGACAATGGCGGCTTTGCCCGCACTGGCAACGAACGATTCTGAACGCTTCTTTCTCGGCGTGGAGAGATCCGCGACCGGTAGAAGTTGGCGCGATCGCCTGGACGAGCGGGGGCAGGCGCGTGCGCTCACCATCGCGCAGCGTGCCGGCGTGCCGGAACTGCTGGCGCGCGTGCTGGCCGGCCGCGGGGCGGAGCCGGACGAGGTCGCGGCCTATCTCGATCCCAGCATCAAAACGCTGCTGCCCGACCCGCATGTGCTGACCGACATGACGGCGGCGTCGGCGCGTCTCGCCCATGCCGTTATCCACGGCGAAAGCGTAGCGATCTTCGGGGATTACGACGTGGACGGCGCCACCTCCGCGGCGCTGCTGGCGCGCTATCTGCGCCACTGCGGGCTCGACCCGATCGTGCATATTCCCGATCGCATCTTCGAGGGCTATGGGCCAAACGTCGACGCCATCCGCTCGTTTGCCGAGCGCGGCGCCAAGCTTTTGGTCACGGTCGATTGCGGGACAACCAGCCATGACACGCTCCTAGAAGCCCAGAAGCTCGGCCTCGACGTGGTCATCCTCGATCATCATCAGGCCGATGAGGAATTGCCGCCGGCATTCGCGATCGTCAATCCGAACCGCGCCGACGATCTCTCGGGGTTGGGGCATCTCGCCGCCGTGGGGCTGGTGTTCATCACGATGGTGGCGCTGACGCGGGAACTGCGCCGGCGCAATTTCTGGACCGGCATGCGGAGCGAGCCGGACTTGCTGTCGCTTCTGCATCTGGTCGCGCTCGGCACCGTCGCCGACGTGGTGCCGCTCACCGGCCTCAACCGCGCCTTCGTCGCCAAGGGCATGATCGCGCTGCGCCGCCGCGATCAGGTCGGCCTGACCGCGCTGATGGACACCGCGCGGCTGTCGGGGCCGCCCGAGCCATGGCATCTCGGATTTCTGCTCGGCCCACGCATCAATGCCGGCGGCCGCATCGGCCGCGCCGACCTGGGCGTGCGGCTGCTGCTGGAGGAGGACCCGAGCGAGGCCGCGCGCATCGCCGGCGAACTCGACCGCTTGAACCGCGAGCGCCAGCAGATCGAGCTTGCGACCGTGGCGCAGGCGGAGGCCGAAGCCATGGCCGCGCTCGGCCTGGAAGAGAAGGGCGCCGTGGTGGTGACCGCGGCCGAAGGCTGGCATCCCGGCGTGGTCGGGCTGGTGGCGGCGCGGCTCAAGGAGCGCTACGGCCGTCCGGCCTTTGCGATTGCGCTCGAGCCGGGCGGCACCGGCACCGGGTCGGGGCGCTCGATCGCCGGCGTCGATCTCGGCCAAGCGGTGCGGCGCGCGGTGCGCGAGAAAATGCTGATCAAAGGCGGCGGCCACGCCATGGCGGCCGGCATCACGCTGAGGAAAGACGCGCTGGCGGCGTTCCGCGCCTATCTGGAGGACGCGCTCGCCGCTGCGGTGGAACTGGCGCGGCGCGAGCGCGGGCTGGCGATCGACGGCGCGGTCAGCGCCGGCGCCGTCAATCTGGCGCTGGTCGAACTGCTGGCGCGGGCGGGACCCTACGGCGCCGGCAACCCGGAGCCGATGCTGGCGCTACCCGCGCATACTTTGGCCTATGCCGATCTGGTCGGCGAGAACCACATTCGCGCGCGCTTCAAATCCGGCGACGGAAAAATGGTGAACGCCATCGCGTTCCGCGCCGCCGGACAGCCGCTCGGCCAGACGCTGCTCGACAATCGCGGCCGTGCGATGCACGCGGCGGGCCACCTCGCGGTCGACCGCTGGCAGGGCGAGGAACGCGTCCAGATGCGGCTCACCGACGTGGCCCTGAGCTAGGGCGTGTGATCGCGGCCGCCGCCGACCAACGGTCAGCCGGTGCCCGTTGTACTCGCGAACAGCGAATTGTTGAGGCGTAGCAAGGACAAGCGCCAATAGGCCATTGCGCTTACGGTGCGCCTGGTTGCCGACCGAGCCTGCCGGCGTCAAGGGATCGTTAATTATCTTAATTTTTCGAAATTTAGTTTTCGGCACTTATGTTCACTTTGTGGACGTATTGCTTCTGCGCACATAATCTCCAGAAGGTGTTGTTTGCGTATCCCGTCAAAACGATTTTTTGCCATTGATTTATCGGCGACGTCCGCACGGGAAATCACCGACGCTTTGGTGATCTTCTCCATGGTGTTTCTCATGTATATGGGAATCGCCAACTGGGGCGGACTTCTGATCCTTCAAAAGGTCGTCGGAACGCAGTTTGAAACGCCATCCTTTTTATATTTCTGCGGCGTGGCGTTGGTCGTGTTCAGCACCCGCCGCATTGTCGACCAAAGGCGCGAACGAATAAAACGAGTTGCCGCCGAGCGGCATGCCTACGCGGTTTCCACCCGCGATCCGCTGACCCAACTGCCGAACCGGCGTCAATTCCAAAGCGAAGTGAGCGCCGCGTTGAAGAGCTCAAATAATATTATGAGCATTCTGTTGCTCGGCCTCGATCATTTCAGAAAACTCAACGAGGTATACGGGCACCTCGGATGCGACGAGGCGCTTGTGCAGATCGGTTCGCGGATACGCGATTGCGCCAAGTCGGGCGATATCGTCGCGCGGATTGGCGACGACGAATTTGCGCTGTGTTTGCCGGGGGCGGACCCTGAAACCGCGCATAGAGTCGCTTGCTCGCTCGTTGAGACTGTCAAGAAACCGGTTCAAATCGGGATAGAGCATCACAGCATCGGCGCCAGCGTAGGGATCACGCAGGCGGGCCGCGGACACATGACCGTCGACGAACTTCTCCGATGCGCCCACGTTGCGCTTTCTCGCGCCAGAAATACCCACACTGAGTGCTGTTTCTTCGATCCGAAGATGGATGCGCATGTCCGCGAGCGGTCGCTGTTGGAAAAGGATTTGAGAGCGGCGATCGGAGGCTATGACATTCGGCCCTATTATCAGCCAATCGTCGACTTGAAAACGAGGCGGATCGTCAGTTTTGAGAGCCTGGCTCGCTGGCACCATCCGATGAACGGCCTGGTAACGCCCGATACATTCCTTCCGATCGCGGAAGAGCTGGGCCTGATCAACGTTTTATCGGGTCAACTTTTCGGCGATGCGTGCCGCGATGCCGCGACCTGGCCGGAGTACATTTCTTTGTCGTTCAATTTTTCGCCTACACAATTCAGCGACAGGAATTTTGCTCAGGATGTTCTTACGATCCTTAGCGACACGGGGCTGCCGGCGCACCGCCTCGAGGCGGAGATTACCGAAAGCGCGCTGGTCGCGGATTTCGAAGCAACGCGCCACGCCATACAGACGCTGCGCAATTCCGGCGTCCGGATCGTGATTGACGATTTCGGCACCGGATATTCCGGCCTCTCTCATCTGTACGAATTGCGGTTCGACAAGCTCAAGATCGACAAGCGCTTCATCAAAGAGCTCGGCAAAAGCACTGAGAGCGATGTTTTCTTGCGGGCAATTTTCGGTCTCTGCAAAGGCCTGGATTTGTGCATTACGGCCGAAGGCATAGAGAACGACGCGCAAGCCGATGCGGCCTTCCGGCACGGCGCACACCAGGGGCAGGGCTTCCTGTTCAGCGAAGCCGTCCCCGCCAGTGCGGTTTCCCAGTTGCTTGCCGGTTCGCTACCGGCGCAGCGTATCGCGGTCGCATAGCAGCGAAGCCCGGCCATAACGCGGCGCGGCTGCGGATCGCCAAAACCGATCTTAGTGTCTGTCCGAAGAGTTCTTGAATCATATGAATCGGTTGTGATTCAAAGGTGGTGGCCTGATTCGAGGAGGGTCACCAATATGGACGAGCATGAACCGCGGACGTTACGACCGCAGCAAGCTGCGATATTCGAGCGATTTGACCGACGACGATGGGCGCTGGTCGAACATTTGATCCCACCTGGCAAGCCCGGCGGAGGCAAGCGAACAGTGATCATACGTGAGGTGGTGAACGGCCTAATGTACGTCCTCTCAACCGGTTGTCAGTGGCGGGCGATCCCGAAAGATTTGCCACCAAGAAGCACGATCTACGAATATTTCGATCTATGAACTTATGACGGCACATTGGAGCGGATCCACCACGCGCTTTATGAGCAGTGTCGCGAAAAAGCCCAGCGGGAAGCCAGTCCAACCGCCGCCATCATCGACAGCCAGAGCGTGAAAAG
>PMAF01000201.1 GCA_003152455.1 Hyphomicrobiales bacterium | reverse complement strand
GTCAACACCACGGCCTCAATATCGGCACGGAAGCTGTCGAACGGCACCACCCGATCAATCATCTCCAGTGGATCACCCTTCGCAGAAATCGCCTCAAGCCGCTTGTCCGCATCGAAAAATCCAAGCTGCCCCATCGTCCCCACCTCTACGAATCTTGTCGTAATGAGTCAGAGTCGCACAAACTGGCTGAAGCAGCTATTTTTCGAGGCGCCCTTATGACAATCTTGGGCACGATAGTTGTCGCCGGCCTGGTTATGAACCTGATTGGAGCGCCGATCCGTCCCAGTCCCGGCCCGCTCGCGATCGCATCCGTCTATGTTTTGCTTTACGCATCGGTCGCGTTCCTCGCGACGTATTCGCTGTTCTTGCGGGATTAAGACTCCGGCGTAGCGACATGCTCCGGCCGCACGCCGAGGCCTATGATGCGCGCCGGCAGGCGCTGCAGCGGCGGGAACCAGTTCAGGAGCTTGGCCGCGAACGGCGGCTTCGGCCGCGCGCTGCTCTTGAGCACCGGATTGAGCACGTTGTTCTGCACCTGCACCTGCAGCCACTGGATCACGCGCATCGGCAGCGTACGCCGGCGCTGCACCGCTTCCAGCAGCGCCTCGGTAACGCGGCCCTCCTTCAATGGCGCGGCGAGGATATTGGCCGCGGCCACCGCGTCCTGAATGGCGAGATTGATGCCGACGCCGCCGATCGGCGACATCGCGTGCGCCGCATCGCCGATGCAGAGCAGACCCGGCCTGTGCCAACGCGACAGCCGATCGACCGCCACTGTCAGCAGCTTCACGTCGTCCCAGCTTTTTAGCTCGCTCAAGCGATCGCGCAGAAATGGCGACATGAAAGCGACGCTGTCGCGAAACGCCTTTAGCCCCGCCGCCTTCACCTTGTCGATGCCGCCCTTCGGAATGACGTAGGCGCATTGCCAATAGTCGGTGCGGTTGAGCATCACCAGCATGCGGCCGGCTTCCATATGGCCGAAGGTTTCCGGCGTATCGCTGTCGCGCCGCGACACGCGGAACCAGAGAATGTCCATGGGCGCGCCAATGTCCTCGACATGGAAGCCGGCGCGCTCGCGCAGCGTCGAATGGCGGCCGTCGCAGCCGACCGTGAGATCGGCGCGGACTTCGATCTCGCCATCCGGCGATTTCGCCCGCACGCCCGCGACGCGCCCGCCCTCTTCAATCAGGCCGGTGGCCTCCGTCCTCATGCGCAGATCGAAGGCCGGATATTTCCTGCCGTGCGCCGCCAGAAAATCGAGGAAGTCCCACTGCGGCATCAGCGCGATGAATTTGCAGTGCGTCGGCAAGTGGGAGAAGTCGGCAAGCGCGATGGTGGTGCCGCCGACCTGCCCGCTCAGCCGCGCAACGCGCGAATGCGGCAGCTTGAGAAAAGCATCCAGGAGGCCCAACTCGTGCATGAGCTCCAGCGTCGAGGGATGAATGGTGTCGCCGCGGAAATCGCGCAGAAAGTCGGGATGCTTTTCCAGCACCGTCACCGGCACGCCGGCGCGCGCCAGCAAAAAGCCGAGCATCATGCCGGCAGGTCCCCCGCCGGCAATGCAGCACGTGGTGTTGATCGCAGCCATCGGATGACAAACGGCCCCGGCGAGGCTTCGGTTCCGGCCTCAGCTTACGCCTGCTTCTCCGGTGTGCGCACCACCAGCCCGTCAAGCTCGTCGGAGACCTTGATCTGGCACGACAGGCGCGAGTTCGGCCGCACGTCGTAACCGAAATCGAGCATGTCTTCCTCCATCGGCGAGGGCTCGCCGGTTTTGGCGCGCCAGGCCTCGTCGACATAGACGTGGCAGGTGGCGCAGGCGCAGGCGCCGCCGCATTCCGCCTCGATGCCGGGAATGTTGTTGCGGATCGCCGCTTCCATCACGGTGGAGCCGACTTCGGCCTCGACCGTGCGGGTGGTTCCGCTGGAATCGATATAATTGATCTTCGGCATGATGAACGGGTGCGGAATGTCCGCGCCGGAATTGGCGCGGGCGGCGCCCCGTATATAATCATTCCGCAGGAGATGCTATCCCTTCGGCGCGCCCAGCAGTCCGGCGATCGCCGCGCAGGCATCGTCGATGGCCGAGGCGAGCCGGCCGATGGCGAGAGCGTGTTCGGGTCCGCCTGCGGCCTGCTCGACCGCCGCGGCGGCCAGCACCACGCCGGTCGCGCCAATGCTCGCTGCCGAGCCCTTCAGCGTATGCGCGAGCGTGCCCACCGCCGCCGGCTCTCCGTTGTGCATGCGCGCGAGCAGCAGCCTGGCCTGCCGGTCGAACAATTGCAGCACCTCGCACTCAAGACTGCGGTCGCCGAAAGTCATGCGTTGAAGCTGGCTGTAGTCGATGGCCGCGGCCGGCGCGGTCGGCTCCTGGTCGATGATTTTGGTCGCGAGTTGCGACATGCGGACCTCCCCGGGGGCTCTGCGGCCCCTCATGCCGGCGCGGAGTTTGACCCGCGCGGGACCAAGACTCGGTAAATGCGAGAACGTCCAAGGGCGAGTTTTGCACAGCTCCGTATGGCGTAGTTAACGGGCACTATCATCTGTGCCACATGGCGCTGGAAAGATTATGGTTAATAGGAAGTTAACGATGATGGAAAAGTCCCCACCGGCGCAGTTTCTTTCGCAATGCCAAGCCGATAGGATGTCCAGCCAGCAATATAAGCGTGCTTGCGGCAGCAACGGCTCCTAAGGTTACCGCGACGTGGCGCGACTCGCACAAAGTGCCTGTTCGGGCCGCAACTGTCCGGCTTAATGACGAGGCGACTACCGAATGGCGAATATCCCGTGGAAATCTCCGGATCCGACCGAAGAGGCGCTCCATGCCGTGCAGGAAGCGCTGAACACTAGCCAGGTCGAGAGCCATACCGCGCCGCCGGCCACGCCCGCCGGTCCGAGCGACCACGCGCCGCAGCAGGAAACCATCGACCTGTTCAAAGAGCCGGCACAGCCGGACACGTGGGATGCCCAATCGCCGCCGCAGCGCGCCGCCAATGACGACCGCGCCAACATCGGCCAAATGCTGAAGGCCGTGCACGGCCGGCCGGCGCGCCTGCCCTATATCATCGCCAGCGTGGCCGCCTTGGCCTGGACCGGCGGCGGGCTCGCCACCGCCTACCTCTACGGCGGCGAATTGCAAACATTGTTCGCGTCTCCGCGCGTTGGCCTTGCCGCGCTGATCGGGTGCGCCAGCGCCATCGTCGTGCCGGTGATCTTCTTCTTCGTGCTCGCCCACATGTTCCGTCGCTCGCAGGAAATGCGCCTGGTTTCACAGACCATGGCCGAGGTGGCGATGCGGCTGACGCAGCCGGAGGACTCCGCTCGCGAGCACGTCATGACCATCGGTCAAGTGATCCGCCGCGAAGTCGCCGCCATGGGTGACGGCGTCGAACGCGCGCTCGCGCGCGCGGCCGAGTTGGAATCGCTGGTGCACAACGAAGTCTCCGCCCTTGAGCGCGCCTATAACGACAACGAAGTTCGCATCCGCGACATGCTGAGCGAGCTGACCAATCAGCGCGAAATGCTGGTCAATCAGGCCGAGATCGTGCGCAACGCCATCGCCGGCGTCCACCTCGATCTGTCGAACGACATCACCTCGGTCGGCGACCTGGTCGCCGACAAGGTCGCCGACGTCGCGCAGCGCGTCACCCGCTCGCTCACCGAGAAAGGCGAGCACATCACGCTTGCGCTCGGCCATGTCGGCGATTCGATGATCGATACCTTGACGGAGCGCGGCTCGACGCTGCTCGACCGGCTGGAAACCACCGGCGACCGCGCCAGCACCGCCATTGCGTCCGCCAGCGAGCGCCTGACGGCCAGCCTCAGTTTCAAGACCGAGACCGTGCACGACGAATTCGCCGACCTGGCTGCTCGCCTGCAGCAGATGATGACCAGCGGGCTCGACCAGGCCGCTCAGGGTTTCGCGCAAAAGGCCAACGCTACTATCAACAGCATGTCGACCCGATCGCAGCAGTTCACCGACGCGCTCACCGAGACCGGCGGCCTCATGGCGCAAGCCATCTCTGCCCGCGCCGAGGAATTGAGCAACTCGCTGCGCTCGACCGGCGACACGCTGACTCAGGAGTTTAGCCTGCGCGGCGACGACGTGGTCGCCAAGATGGAGCAGACCGGCGCGCGAATTACCAATACCCTGATCAGCCGCGGCGCCGCGGTGTCCAATGACTTCCACGAAAATGCCGAAGCGCTGTCGCAGGTGCTCGGCGGCCGCAGCGATGGCATCAAGGAGATGCTGACCGCGCGCCTGCACGCCTTCGAGGAAGTATTCAACCAGGGCGGCACCGCGCTCAGCGAGAAGGTTTCGCGCGACACCAATACGCTCGGCAGCCTGATCACCCGCCACATGACCGAGTTCGACCGCACCGTGAAGACCTATGGCGGTGAACTGGTGGAGCGCCTGGGCCAGCGCACGCACGATGTGTCGGAGGTATTGCGCGATTACGTCGACACGTTCGACCAACGCCTGACCGGCCGCGCCACCGAACTCACCACCTCGATCGACGGACGGCTCTCGCAGTTCGAGGAGAGCCTCGCCAACCGCTTGAGCGCCTTGACCGCGCATGTGACCGACGGCGGCAAGCACGTCATCGACACGCTCGAAGGCCGCATTAATGAGGTGACGACCACCATCACGACGCGCGGCACCGCAGCCGCCGACGTGATCAGCGCCACGGTCGCCCAAATCGATCAGACGATGGGCGCGCGCGCGCTCGAGGTCGCCAACACGCTCGACAGCCGCGTCAACCGCTTCGAAGACCTGCTGGTCGGGCGCACCGAGAGCGCGGCCAATCTGCTCGAGTCCCGCACGCGAACCGCCGGTGACGCGCTCCAGGCCCGCCTGGAGGAACTCGGCCAGTCGATCAAGAACAATTCGGCGGATGCCGAACGCGCGCTCGGCAAGATCGCGGCCTCCACCACCGAGACGCTGCGCGCCAGCGCCGATGAAGTCGAGCGTACGCTGTTGGGCGTGAGCGCCGAGGTCACCGGCAACTTCGTCAGCAAGGTCGACGAGATCGCGAACATGGTCGGTCAGCGCACCAACGCGATGGCGACCGTGCTGTCCGACAGCAGCGGCAGCGTGCTCGCCACCCTGTCCGAAAAGAGCCAGGAATTCGCCGTCGAAGTCACCAAGGCCACCGACGAGGCGATGAAATCGATCGAGGAAAAGGGCTACGGATTTACGCGCGCGATGCTGGACAACAGCGCCGAAATCGCGCGCATGATCAACAGCGCGGGCGAAGCCGCCTCCAGTTCAGTCGCCAAAACGCTCGCCGAACTGAGCGAAACCGCGCAGAAGGCGGTCGAGCTGTCGAAAACGACCGCGACCGCCGCCGTCAACGAGATGATCGAGACGCATAACTTGGTGCGCACCGACACCACCGCCTTGTTCGAGCGGCTCCGCGAAGCCAACATCATGCTGCAGGAGGTTGTGACCGGCTCGCAAGTCAACATGAGCGCGCTCGAGAACACGCTGGTGATGCGTGTATCGGAATTCGTCGCCGCCATGAACGAGGTGGGCACCTCGACCAACAATGCCTCCACGCGGGTGGAAAACAACATCGCCGACTTCCGCGAAATTACCGCGCGCGTCGTCGCCGACCTCTCTCAGATCGGGGACAAGTTCACCGACCATGGCCGCAACCTCGCCAGCGTCGCCGAACTGCTCGACAACAGCAACCAGCGCACCGAAGACGGCATCAACGAACGCCGGCTCACGCTCGATTCGCTGATTTCCACGCTCGACATCCGAACCGAGGAACTCGACCAGCGGCTGCGGCGCTTCTCCGGCCTGCTCGACGAATCGCTCGACGCAGCCTCCGCGCGCACGCGCGACATCGCCCGCGTGGTGTCGGAGTCGAGCGCCGAGAGTAGCCGCGCGATCAGCGAGCAGTACGAGCGCACCCGCGACATCGCCCTTGTGGTGGCCGAGTCGGCCGCCGAGGGCAGCCGTGCAATTGCCGAGCAGTACGAGCGCGTGCGCGAGAGCGGCGACGAGGAGCGCCGCCGTACCGCCGAGACGATGCGCGCGATCTACGAGCATACCACCGACGAAACCCATGCCCTGTTAACCGACGCCAGTACGCGCTTCGCCGACACGATACAGAGCATGAAGGAAATGGCCGTCGAAATGCAGCGCGAGCTCGAAACCACACGCCTGGATATGCATCGCGAACTCGAAGCCACACGCGACGAACTGCGCCGCGGCATGTTCGAATTGCCGCAGGAGACCGCCGACGGCGCCGCGCAAATGCGCCGCGTCATCGTCGACCAAATCGAGGCGCTGGCCGAGCTCAACCGCATTGTCGCCCGTCACGGCCGCCATCTTGACGCGGTCGAGCCGCAGCGGCGGCCAGCGCGCGAGGAATCCACGATGACGGCCGTCGTCGCCCGCAATGAGGCGCACCAGGCGCCGCGCAGTGCCGCGCCTCGCAGCGAGGTCGAGGGCTTCGCGCCGGCAGCGCGGCGCGCCGAGCCGGTGTCGCTCAACGAAACGCCATCGGCCGCCACCCGCGGCTGGCTCACCGAATTGCTCAATCGCGCTTCCGAAGGCGAAGCGACGCGCGATCTGCCGCGCGAGGCGCAGCCCGACGCGGCGACGCGTGAACAGGGCCACGGATCGGCAGAACGGACGGCCCGCCACTCCATCGAATCGCTCGATTCGCTGTCGGTCGACATTGCACGCATGATCGACCACGACGCGGCGGCCGATCTGTGGGACCGCTACAAGCGCGGCGAGCGCAACGTGTTCACCCGCCGGCTCTATACCTTGCAGGGTCAGCAAGCCTTCGATGAGATCCGCAAGAAATATCGCGCCGAGCGCGAATTCAAGCAGACCGTGGACCGCTATGTCGAGGAATTCGAGCGGTTGCTCGACGAGGTTTCGCGCGACGACCGCGGCCAGGTGGTGGCTCGCACCTACCTCACCTCGGAAACCGGCAAGGTCTACACCATGCTGGCGCACGCGGCCGGGCGCTTCGACTAGCGCCCGCGGCAGGCGGCTGACCGATATTTAGGCGGGCTCGGAACACCGGGCCCGCCTTCGCATTAAGCCGTCCCCAAACCCAAATTTCAGTTTGCCTCCGGCCGAGGTGGTCGAACTCAACGTCGAGGCGCTGGAGCCGGTAGCCGTCGGCAGCGGAGCGCTCGGCCCAATGCAGTGAGCCAAGGGCCGCGGAGGTCAGCCCTCAACGCTTATCTGGCCGCCGGGGCGCCGCCGAACAGCAGGCGGCTCGGATTGCGGTCGAGATTTTTGAACGTCACCTCGACCTGCCCCAAGGTGCGGTGAGCGTCGGCGCCGATGGCGTTGAGCTGCTTAGTGCCGGTCGTGGTGAGCACATTGATGCCTTTGGTGATCTCGTCGGTGCGCCGGTCCAGATTCTCGGACAGCTTGAGCATCGAACGTACCAGCTCGCTCAGTTCGCCGCCGTTGCCGTCCGGTCCGCTGGCGAGCATCTGCAAGCCCTCGGTGATCTTGTCGATGCGTTCGGAATTGCGCGCCAGCGTCTGGCTGAACTTGTCGAGATTGGCGAGCGAGCTGTGGAAGGCTTCCTGGTTCTGCTCGATCAGATCGTCGATCCGGCGCAGCGTGTCGCGCGCGCCTTGCGTGACGTCTTGCGCTGCGCCCGGCGCGGCCGCGATCTCTGGCGGATTGTCCTTGGAGCCCTCCAGCACCGGCGCCGCCGGCGTGCCACCCTTGAGCGACACCGAGGCAATGCCGGTGAGGCCCTGGAATTCCAGCCCGACTTCGGTATCGCGACGCACCGCCACTGTCCTCTCGATCGCGATCACCGCCACCACCTGCTTGGGATGCTTCGGATTAAGCTTGAGACTAGTGACTTCGCCGACCCGGATGCCGTTGAACAGGACCGTGGCGCCGGTGCGCAGGCCGGACACCGATCCGTCGAAAACCACGCTGTAATATGCGCGCTCGCCGGTGCCGCCGATGTTCTGGAACCAGTAGACGAATCCGAACACGCCGAGCACGACGCCCAGCGTGAACAGCCCGATAATCACATAGTTAGCTCTGGTTTCCATCGATCGACTCCAACTAAACCTTTACCGCTTCGACATAGCCCGCCCGCGACCGCTTGCCGTGGAAATAGGCCCTCAGCCAGGGGTGGGTAGATGCCAGCATGGTATCCATCGTTCCGGCGGCAATGACTTTGCCGTCGGCCAAAACCGCGATGCGGTCGCAGACCGTATGCAAACTGTCCAGATCGTGGGTGACCATGAACACGGTCAGCCCCAAAGTGCGCTGCAAGGTCGCGATCAACGTATCGAAATCGCCCGCCCCGATCGGATCGAGGCCGGAGGTCGGTTCGTCCAAGAAGACGATTTCCGGATCGAGCGCGAGCGCGCGCGCCAAGGCCACGCGCTTGGTCATGCCGCCCGATAGCTCCGAGGGAAATTTCTCCAGCACGCTGGCGTCGAGCCCGACCATTTCGAGCTTGGCGATGGCCAGTTCGTCGAGCAGATGCTGCGACAGCTTGAGATATTCGCGGATCGGGAATTGCAGGTTTTCTCTGACCGTCAGCGAGGAAAACAGCGCGCCCTGCTGGAACAGCACGCCCCAGCGCCGCTCGACCGCCTGACGCTCGGCATCGGTGGCCGCCGCCATATCGACGCCGAATACCTTGATGGTGCCGTCGCGCTTCGGCAGCAGGCCGATAATGGTGCGCATGAGCACCGACTTGCCGGCGCCGGAGCCGCCGACGAAGCCGAGGACTTCACCGCGGTAGACGTCGAGATCGACGTGGTCGAGCACGATGTGATCGCCGAAGCCGACCACCACGTCGCGCACCTCGATCACCACGTCCCGGCTGCCGTTACGCTTTGCCATCGCTCACATCCCGATCGAGGCAAAGAAGATGGCGAACATGCCGTCGAGCACGATCACCAGGAAGATCGCTTCCACGACCGAGGCGGTGGTCTGCAGCCCAAGCGATTCCGACGACCCCTTCACCGCCATGCCTTCGACGCAGGCCACCACGCCGATCACCATCGCCATGAACGGCGCCTTGATCATGCCGACCTCGAAGGTCTGCAGCGTGATCGCTTCCTTCAAGCGCGACAGGAAAATATCGGGACTGATGCCGCCATAGAGCCAGCACACCAGCCCGCCGCCATAAAGCGCCGCCATCGATCCGAGGAAAGTGAGGATCGGCACGCCAATCATCAGCGCGACGATGCGCGGCAGGATCAAAACCTCGATCGGGTCGAAGCCCATGGTCTGCAGCGCGTCGACTTCCTCGCGCATCTTCATGGCGCCGAGCTCGGCGGTGTAGGCGCTGCCCGAGCGGCCCGCCACCATGATAGCGACAATCAGCACGCCGATTTCGCGCAACACCAGGATGCCGACCATGTCGACCACGTAGATGTCGGCGCCGAATTTACGGAAATGGAAGATGCCCTGTTGCGCGATGATGGCGCCGATCAGGAAAGTGATGAGCAGGATGATCGGCACCGCGCGCCAGCCGACATTGTCGAGCTGGTGCACCATCGAGGTGAAGCGGAACCGGCGCGGATGGGTCACGACCCGCAGCAGCGCGACGATCACCGCGCCCAGCATGTTGATGAAGGATTTGATCGATTGGCCGACCGCGGCGATGTTCACGCCAATCGCCGCGATGCCGTCAACCAACGAACTGCGGCGCGGCGGCGGCGCCTGTTCCGGCTTGACGCCATGTACCTCGTCCATCAGCGGACGAAAGTCGGCCTTGAGCCCGGTCACGGCGGTAGCGCAGCCGCGCGCGGCAAAGCTGCGCGTCAGCCGCTCTAGCAGCCAGGCGCCGAAAGTGTCGAGCTGGGCGACCCGGCCCATGTCGATATCGACGCGCTTAATAGTGCCGCCGCTCCGGGTGGCGGTGTCGACCTGCGCCTCCAGGCGTCGGGCGTTCTCGGCCACCCAAGCGCCGGCGCCGGCGAGCCTGAGCCGCTCGCCCTCGGTCGTACTTTCAAGCAATATGTCACTCACAACACTAAGCCTTTGATTCCGCTTCATTTCTCCGGAAACGGGGTGGGTCAATCGCGGAAGCGGACTTGACCCAAGGCGCTGAAACTGTCGAGGTTTTGGCGGCAGCCGCCGTCCCCATCATAAGCTCAGACACTAGAATTTAACCCTGAAAATGCCCTTAACCATCACCGTCGCCGCCGAAACCTGGCCGATCGCCGGTTCCTTCGCCATCAGCCGCGGCGCCAAGACCGAGGCCGTGGTCGTGGTCGCTGAATTGGGCGACGGCAAGGCGCGCGGACGCGGCGAATGCGTGCCCTACCCCCACTATGGCGAAAGCGTCGACAGCGTCATAGCGCAGATCGAGGGCCTGCGGCCGCAAATCGCCGCCGGACTCGACCGCCAGGCGCTGCAAAAGGCCATGGCGGCGGGAGCCGCCCGCAATGCGCTCGACTGCGCATTCTGGGATCTCGAAGCCAAGCGCAGCGGGCGCCCCGTTCATGAACTCGCAGGGCTAGGCGCTCCGCACGCGCTGACCACCGCCTTTACGATTTCGCTCGGGCCTCCCGCCGCCATGGCCGAGGCTGCCGCCAAGGCGGCCCACCGCGCGCTGCTCAAGGTCAAGCTCGGCGGCAGCGCCGATCAAGGCGGCGATATCGCGCGCATCGCGGCGGTGCGCGTCGCGGCGCCGCAAGCGACACTGATTGTCGATGTCAATGAAGGCTGGGATGAGCACAGTCTCGGTCCCAATCTGGCCGCCTGCGCACAAGCCGGCGTCGTGCTGGTGGAACAACCGCTGCCCGATGGCGCCGATGGCGCGCTCGCAAGCATCCAGCGGCCGATCCCGGTCTGCGCCGATGAAGGCGCGCATGACCGTGCGTCATTACCGGCGCTGGCCGGCAAATACGACGCGGTCAACATCAAGCTCGACAAGGCCGGCGGACTGACCGAGGCGCTGGCGATGGCGGCGGAGGCCGAACGGCTCGGCTTCGCCATCATGGCGGGCTGCATGGTGGCGACGTCGCTGGCGATGGCCCCGGCCCTGCTGCTGGCGCAACGGGCGCGCTGTGTCGACCTCGACGGGCCGCTATTGCTCGCCAAAGACCGGCCGGATGGCCTGCGTTACGCCGGCAGTCTGGTTTATCCGCCGGCCACTGCGCTCTGGGGCTGAACCGGAACCGGGCGCCCCAGTATTCCGCTAAGATTGATATTCCTCAATGCGGCGCGGGCCGGTTGCAGGCAGTTTTACAGCCTGTCGCAACCCTCGATCATCGCCCAGCGCCTGCTCGCACATGTCCGGATCTGCCGGGAGGTCGCGGGCGTCGACCGCCAACGGGGAAACCGCCGGGGAACTCGAGCGTATGGCCCTTGACTGCGTGGAGGCCGCCCGCGGCGCCGATTCCGAGCCGCAATGCCAAATGTTCCACAGCGCGGCCGCGATCCGCCGGCCAACCGCCTGACACTATTTTCGAGCTGTCCCCGGTTTCTTGGTTAAGCAAGTCTTTCCAATTCCCGTGCCCCTGGCTTAGACTTGCGGTTAAATCGAACAACCGCCGGAACAGGTGGGAATAGTGGGGACGGTCATGCGTATTCGGGGCCTGCTGCTCTGCGCCGCCTTGTTAGCGCCCGGCGTTTCGTCGGCGTCGGCCACCATGCGCATCGCCGAGGACCGCGGCGGCCAGATCGGCCAATACCTGCAAAACTTCACCGCGCTGCGTTCGAGCGGCGAGCAGGTGGTGATCGACGGCAATTGCCTGTCGGCCTGCACGCTGGTGCTCGGACTGATCGCGCGCGACCATATCTGCGCGACGCCACGCGCGCGCTTCGGTTTCCACGCCGCCTGGATGCCGGACGCCGACGGCCGCCCCGTCACCAGCCCGATGGGAACGCAGGCTTTGTGGAACATCTATCCGGTGTCGGTGCGGCACTGGATCAGCCGGCACGGCGGCTTGTCGCGCAGAATGATCTACCTGCAAGGCAGTTCGCTCAACGGTATCGTGGCGAGCTGCGACCGCCCGACGCTGCGCGCGCGCCTACCCTCAGAGCGCCGCTTCTCGGTGCGTCCGGTACGCGACATACCCGCAAACGCCGCCAGCGACCGCCGCTAGCGCCATGGCCGCGTAGGCGCGGCTGCCGAAGGCGCCGTACAGCCATCCCGACAGTCCGGTCGCCGCCGCCATCGCCACGCCGAGCGCGATGGCGAGGTGGCCTTGCGCGGTCGCGCCTTGCCCGGCCGGCGCGCGGCGCGCGACAAAGCCGAGCGCGCCGAGATGGGTGGCGCCGAATGACAGCGCGTGCAGCAGTTGCAGCCACGGCAACACCGGCGCCGGCGGATCGAACGCCATGGCCGCCCAGCGTAGCGCGGCCCCGGCCGCGCCGATCATCAGCAGCACGGTCGGCCGCATGAACGGTGGCAGCCGCCCCGAGACCGCGAACAGCACGATCTCCGCGATCACGCCGAGCGCCCACAGCGCCGCGATCGCCGTCCCGTCGAGCCCGGCGGCGCGCCATTCCAGCGCCGAGAAGCCGTAATAGACCGCGTGGCTGGCCTGGATCAGGCTCGCCGCCGCGAGCACGGCGATGAAGGCGGGATCGCGCAGCAAAGGCTTGCGTGCTTGGGCGGCTTGGCTGGCCAGCGGCGCGGCGGCCGACAGCGGCGCCAGTGCCAGTGCCGTCAGCGCGCTGATGACGCTCGCCGCTGCAATCAACCAGATCAGATAGCGCGCCGGGATCGTATCGGTGGCAAAGCCGGCCACGAAGGTGCCGAGGATAAACGCCGCCGAACCCCACAGCCGCACCGGCCCATAGGCGCGGCCGCGCTGACCGAGGCCCTTGAGCGCATAGGTCTCGGCCAGCGGCATCACCGGCGTGAGCGCCAGCGCGGCGAGCGCGTAGGCGATCAGGATCGCGCCCGCGCCCTCGACCAGACCCACCAGCACAAAACCGGCAACGCCCAGCCAGCTCGCCACGATAATAGCCGCGCGCAAAGCGTCGCGACGATCGGCCTCGCGCGCGACCAGCGGGACCGCGATCAGGCGCGCCACGATCGGCGCTACCAGCACCAGGCCGATCATCTGCGGGTCGAGACCCTTGGCCTTCAGCCAGACCGGAAAGAACGGCAATTGGATGCCGCCCAAGATGAATAGGCCCGCATAGAGCGCCGCCAGGCGCGGCGCGAAGCCAAATTGAGGCTTATATGAACGGTTCATTTCCGGTCTTTGCTGGCCGAATCAGGCCGGCTGATTCATAAACGGCCCGTCACGGATTGCACATGGCGAATGAGCCTTTAGCGCGGGCGTTCAGTCCGCCGGACGCGCCCGACGAAGACGGGTTTCTCACGCTCCGCGCCGCGCTTTCGGCAAGCGCGCGCGGTCGCGCGTTCCTCGCCGAATATCTCCGGCGCAACCGCTATGCCGACACCGAGGCGGTGCTGGAGGCGATTGCGCGCATCGAGGCGCGGCTACATGCCGACGCGTCCGCCGTCGAGCGAATGCGTGGGGATCTGCGCCTGCTGCTGAAGGCCGTTCGGCTCGCCCGCCCGAAGATCGATGCCGCGGGCCCGGCCGCACGGGCGGCAAAGCTGTCACAACTTCTCGACCTGTTTGAGCGCCGCATCGAAGTTATGGCCCCAACTCCGGACGAGGCAACAGCAGAAGGTTCCGCTGTCGCCGGACGCTTGCATCTTGCCGTGGTGCCGCAGCCCGACGAGCCGGAATTGCCGATCCCCTCGCCGGCAAGCGCCCCTGCGCCGGCCATGGTTCTCGTTCCCAATGCCGCATCAGCGCCGGCGCCCGCCGTCGCCGAAAGGGTACCGTCCGCGGTCGTTGAAACGGTCGTCGCGCCGCCGCGCGATCCGCTGGCCGCGCTCATGGCGCTGAGCGAAGACGAGCGGCTGGCGCTGTTTACCTAGCCTGCTGTCGTCCCCACGAAAGCGGGGACCCATACGCCGCAGTCTCTCGATCGGACACGGGGTATGTGACCCGGCGACAGCTTCAGCCCGCAATCAGTCGCGCGAATAAATCCGCATCCACGTTACCGCCCGACAAGACGCCGATCACGACCTTGCCTTTGACCTCGAGCTTGCCGGCGAGCAGCGCGGCGAGCCCGATGGCGCCGCCCGGCTCCACCACCAGCTTGAGTTCGTGGAAGGCATAGCGCACAGCAAATGCCACTTCCGCATCGCTCGCCGTCATGCCCGCGCCAATCAGTTCGCGATTGATCGGAAAGGTCAGCTCGCCCGGCGTATTGCTCATCAGCGCGTCGCAGATGGTGCCGCTCATACGCGCATTGGTCTCGCGCCGCCCGCTCTTGAACGAGCGCAGCGTGTCGTCGAAGCCTTCCGGTTCGACCGTGTAGAACTTGGCCGACGGCACGCGCGCCTTGACGCCGAGCGAAATGCCGGCGGCCAATCCGCCGCCCGAGGCGCCGACCACCACGACCTCGGGTGCGAGCAGAAGCTGGCCGAGATCCTCGACAATCTCCAGCCCGATGGTGCCCTGCCCGGCGATAATCAGCGGATCGTCATAAGGCGGCACCAGCGTGGCGCCGCGCTCAGCGACGATCTTTCTGGCGATCGCCGCGCGGTCTTCGGTGTCGCGGTCGTAAAGTATAATCTCGGCGCCGAGCGCCGCCGTGCGCTCGCGCTTGAGCCGCGGCGCGTCGCTCGGCATCACGATGGTGGCGCGCATGCCGAGCAGACCAGCGGATGCCGCCACGCCCTGCGCGTGGTTGCCGGACGAATAGGCCACCACGCCGGCAGCGCGGCGCTCGGCCGGGATCGAGGAGACCTTATTGTAGGCGCCACGGAATTTGAAGGAGCCGGTGCGTTGCAGCGTTTCGGCTTTCAGGAACACGCGCGCGCCGAGCCGATCGTCGAGCATCGGCGCATTGATCAACGGCGTGCGCACCGCCAAGCCATAAAGCCGCTTGGCCGCGGCTTCGATATCGGCGGCGGTCGGAAGCAACGCGATGTCGATGGCGCCCATGGGGCAAAGCTAGCGCCGCCATGTGTGGCTGTCATCATCCGCGAAGGCGGATGAACCGGTAATTGCTGTCTCACATTATAAAGTTGTCGCTGCGGGGTACTGGATTTCCCCGCTTTAGCGGGGAATGACCGGCTTTGCCTCACGCCACCAGCTTGCGCCTGACTTTTGCCGCCTCTGTCACGTGTCCCAGGAATATGCGTGCGCTTGCTCCCCAGGTCATGCCGAGCGCGAAATCGCGGCAATCCGCTCGCGAGCAATCCAGCGCCTCCAGGCAGGCGCGCCGCAAATCCTCGTCCAGCCGGCCTACCGGCGCCCCGCCGATAACATCGCGCGGCGCGGCCGCCGGAAAGCCCGCGACCGGCACTCCGCTCGCCACCGCCTCCAGCAGCACCAGCCCGAACGTATCGGTGCGGCTCGGGAACACGAAGACGTCGGCGGCGGCATAAATTTCCGCCAGCGCCTCGCCGGCGCGTGCGCCCAGAAACACCGCACCGGGAAACTGCCGGGCGAGCGAGGCTCGCGCCGGCCCGTCGCCGACCACGAGCTTCGTGCCAGGCAGATCGAGCTTGAGAAAGGCCTCGAGATTTTTCTCGACCGCCACCCGCCCGACGGTCAGGAAGATCGGCCGCGGCAGATCGCGCACAATGCCCAAATTCTTCACGCCAATGCGCGGCCGGAACAGGCTGGCATCGACGCCGCGCGGCCACAGCTTCACGTTCCTGAAGCCGCGCGCGGTGAGTTCGTCGCCGAGGGTCGGGGTCGCCGCCAGCACCGCAGCGCCGGCGCTATGAAACCGCCGCAAAAAGCCCCAGGTCACCTCGCAGGTCCACCGCTCTGGCATCGGCAACCGTTCGGCGAGATAATCGGGGAACCGGGTGTGCAGGCTAGTGGTAAACGGCAAGCCGCGCCGCAGGCAGACGCGGCGCACCGCATGGCCGAGCGGCCCTTCCGTCGCAATGTGAATGGCATCCGGCAGCAGCCGGTCGAGCCGCCGCTCGATGTCGCCGGGCCCCGGCAGCGCCAGCCGTACTTCGGGATAGCTCGGCATCGGCAGCGTCCAGAATTCGTTCGGCGTCAGGAATTCCAGTTCCGCGCCGAGCGCGCGCGCTTCATGCGCGACGTGACCCAAGGTCCGCACCACGCCGTTGACCTGCGGATGCCACGCGTCGGTGGCGACCATGATTTTCATACTGTTTCCTTGCGCAGGATCTTTTCCGAAAACCGGTTCTGCCTTTTCGTGATCATGCGCTATGCGGCTTGCGCCTGCGCGGTTTCGTCGGCCGGCGACGGCTCGACGTCTTCGCCGCTATGCGTCCAGGTGATGATCTCGAAGCGGCCGTCATGGCGCTCGGCCACCGCCGTGCAGCTTTCCACCCAGTCACCGCAGTTGATGTAGCGCAGGCCGAAATCGTCGTGCATGGCGGCGGTGTGGATGTGACCGCAGATGACGCCGTCGGCCTGATGATGCTTGGCCTCGGTGGCAAGCGCCTTCTCGAAGGCGCCGATATAATTCACCGCGTTCTTCACCTTCAGCTTGGCCCATTTCGACAGCGACCAATAAGGCGCGCCCAGCACCCGGCGCAGCCCGTTGAAGACGCGGTTGGCGGTGAGCGCGAAGTCGTAGGCCTTGTCGCCGAGCAGCGCCAGCCAGCGTGCCTGCGTCACCACCAGGTCGAAAATGTCGCCATGCACGACCAGGAAACGGCGGCCGTCGGCGGCCTCGTGGATGGCGTTCTCCACCACCTCGATGCCGCCAAAATGGGTGCCGTAATAGCCGCGCAGGAATTCATCGTGATTGCCGGGAATGTAGATGACGCGCGAACCCTTGCGGCCCTTGCGTAACAGTTTCTGCACCACGTCGTTATGCGCCTGCGGCCAATACCACGACGAGCGCAGCGCCCAGCCGTCGACGATGTCGCCGACCAGGTAAATGGTGTCGGCTTCGTGGTGGCGGAGAAAGTCGAGCAGTTTGTCGGCCTGGCAGCCGCGCGTGCCGAGATGCACGTCGGAAATGAAGAGCGCGCGAAACCGTCGCGGGTCCGTCACGATGCGGCGAGCTTTCTGCCGTTGATCATGGCCAAGCGCATAGCAAATTCGCGTCTCGGTTTTATGACAGCGGCCTTAACCGTTTGAACATGCTTTCCTTGAGCATTAACTTTTCCGAAAACCGGTTCCCATCCCGGATCAAGTCCGGGACAGGCTTTTTCGGGATCACGCTCTACGCGGCGGCGCTTTGCGGCTCGCAGCGGCGGAACCGCACCAGCGTATAGACGCCGAACGGCGGAACCTTGCGCCGTTCGACCAGCTCGGCCCCGCCGTGCATCTGCGCCCACGCCGCCAGCCGCGCGAACGGAAATTCTGGCCGCAAGCCGAGCCCGCGCGCCCGCTCTGCCAGCAGCCGCTCGACCGCGGCGGCGAGCCCGCGTTCCGAATAGAGATGATTGACCAGGATGATCTGGCCGCCCGGTCGCACCACGCGCGCGCATTCCGACAGCACGCGTTCGGGATTCGCGACCAAAGTGATGACGAACTGCCCGACCGCGCAGTCGAAGCTGGCGTCATCGTAACGCAATTGGTGCGCGTCCATCACCGCCAGGCCCTTGACGAAGGGATAGCGCCCGCTCGCCGCCCGCAGCCGCGCCCGCGCGATCATCGGCTCCGAGATGTCGATGCCGGTGATCTCGGTGGCGGCGTCGTAGTCGTCGAACGACAGCCCGGTGCCGACGCCGATCTCGAGAATGCGCCCGCCCACGTCGCGCGCGGCGCGCGCGGCGGCGCGCCGGCCGTTGACGAACACCGGCCCGCACAACACGTCGTAAACCGGCGCCCAGCGGGCATAGGCTTTTTCCATCGTCTGCTTGTCGGGATCGCGCTGCATGTTTTCCCTCGCGAATCGAGTGGCCCTGCGCCCTGATACCGGCCGATTGCTACAGTTGAGCGACAGACTTGACGCTTGCGCGGCCGCCCCCGACACTCGGCCTCACGAAACTACCGCCAAAGAGGAAATCCCATGGATCTCGGAATTGCCGGCCGCAAGGCCATCGTCTGCGCGTCCAGCCGCGGGCTGGGCAAGGCCTGCGCACGCGCGCTGGCTGAAGCCGGCTGCGAGGTGGTAATCAACGGCCGCGACGCCAAGCGGCTTGAGGCCACCGCCGCCGAAATCGCCAAGGCGACCGGCGCCAAGGTCGCCGCGGTCGCCGCCGACGTGGCGACGCCGGAAGGCCAGAAGGCGCTGCTCGCCGCCTGTCCGCAACCGGACATCCTGATCAACAACAATGCCGGGCCGCCGCTGCGCGACTTCCGCGAACTCACGCGTGCGCAGATGATCGACGGCGTCATCGCCAACATGATCGTCGCGGTCGAACTGATCCAGAAGGTGATCGACCCGATGAGTCAGCGCAAATTCGGCCGCATCGTCAACATCACCTCCGGCTCGGTGAAGATGCCGCTCGCCGGCCTCGACCTGTCGTCGGGCGCGCGCGCCGGATTGACCGCGTTCCTCGCCGGCGTGGCGCGCACCGTGGCCGGCAACAATGTGACCATCAACAATATCCTGCCCGGCGCCTTCGACACCGACCGCCTGCGCGGCACGCTGACCAAGATGGCCGAGCAGAAGGGCGTGAGCGTGGAGGAAGCCGCCAAGGCGCGCGCCGCCAGCATCCCGGCCAAGCGCTTCGGCGATCCGTCCGAGTTCGGCGCGGCGGCCGCGTTCCTATGCTCGGCGCAGGCCAGCTACATCACCGGGCAGAACCTGTTGATCGACGGCGGCACCTTCAACGGGGCGTTCTAGCCCGTAATGAAAAAGGCCGGCGTCGCCGCCGGCCCTTTCATGGCGCGATAAGCCAAGCGCCTATTTGTGATAGAGCTGCGACACCGGTGCCGCCGCCGGGGTGTCCCAGCGATACTTCATCGCGACCGAGATGATGTCGATATGCGAGTCGACGGCGCCGACATAATCGATGCCGTCGAACCACGGATTGCCCGATGCTGCCGTGATGTTGATCGGCGTGCTCTTTACGAACACATGCGAATAGGCGAGGTCGAAGGACAACTTCGGCGTCATTTGATAGCTCGCGCCAACTGACAGCCAGTAGCGGTCGTTGTCGGGCAGCAACGGAATACCCACGTCATCGGTGATCGGCGACTTCTCGAAGCCGACGCCGCCGCGCAGCTTCATTTTCTCAGTCATCATATATTCAGCGCCGACCGAGAACAGCCACCCATCTTTGTACTGGAACGGCAAGGTGGTCGGCAGCGGAGCGCCCGAAACGACGGAAGTGCCGATGCGGCTCCAGTTTGTCCACTCGACCGTGGCCAGCCCGGTCCACTGCGGCGTCAAGCGCTGGCGCAATCCAAGGCTGACGGTGTCGGGCAGATTGACCGTGGTGCTGATGTTGGTAGTTGGGAGTGCCAACCCTGTAAATGAGATCGTGCCGTCGATGTCCTGATTGATCGCTGAGCGATAGCCGAGTCCGATGGTGGTGGTCGGTGTCGGCGTTAAGGTAAAGCCCGCGGTGAAACCGTATCCCCAACCATGGCCGGAGAGTTCGGTCAACGCGAATAACCCGGGGGTCGGTCCCAATGAGAGGTCGGCCTTGGCATATTGGACCTGCACGCCGAAGCCAATGCTGATCAGGTCGCTGATCCGGTAGGCAAAGCTCGGCGTCGCATTATACGTCTTCAGGTAACTGCTTCCCGCCGCATAATCGCGCCCGGCCCAAATGATCGGGAAGTCTACCGCTAGGCCATACGGCGAATTGACCGATAGGCCAAGCCACATGTCCGGTCTGAACTGCCATGAGTAGTAGCTGGATGGCACCAACGCGGCATCAGCAGTATTGCCGGTGCCACCGAAGGCGGCGAGCGTGCTGCCCGCGCCGACTGTGTTCGAGGCAGATGGCAATATTCCGCTCAGCACCGTTTCACTTTGGAAACCCGGCATCTGCGTCATGGTCGCCGGATTCCAGAACATCGCCGACAGGTCACCGCCCGCCGCGACGCCCGCATATGACGTGCCCTGCCCCCAGGCGCTCTGCTCGCGAACGGCAAAACCGCCGGCATTCGCATCGGCGGTGACGACGAGCAACGCGCCGATGCCGCCGCATGCCAACAGTACGGCCTTCATTCCGCGAAACGCCATTTGCCAGCCCCATGCCTGATGCGCCCAAGCCCCGGACACATTGTCGACCCATCGTGCCCTCGGAATCGGCTGCCGACAATGGCCGCCCGCCGAATAGCCGCCTCAAAGCGGCAAATTGCACAAATTTTGGCTGTATGTGGCAGTCATGCCACAGCGGCCGAAACCGGCCTGCGCCTTGCCAGGCAAGCCTAGAAGAACGCTAAATCAAATGATTAGGGACACCCTCGCGCGCCGCCGGAGTCGTGGTCGGCGCTAGGGCAATATGACGCCCGCACCGCCGCATTTTGAGGCGGCGGCGCGTCCTATTTCTGTCATTGAGCCGAGTGCGCGTCCGCATGGCCCAGTTCGGGCTGCAGCTGGGCGTCGAACTCTACGCCCAGCCGGTTAGTGGTTCGCCAGACCACGTGACACGGCGCCTTCACGTGATCGACTTCGACTACCAGCACGAACTCGTCCGGAATACCGATCTGGCTCGCCACTTCCAGGCATGCGCCGACCGGCGACAGATTTCGTACGCGGCAGTCGAAGCCGCCGGCGCGGTTGAACATGATGGTCCCCGCTTTCAACGTGCGGTGACGCTGAAACTTTCGTCTCTCTTGCATGACACCCTCCGTCGGTATCGGCATTCGTGCTCTCTTGCACAGCCCTGCCGATGTGAGGTCAGACGGTTTGACTAGCGAAGTTATTATAGGCCCGTGCGGTTTAGCCGACGGTGAAACTGTTCGTCGAAATACGAATGTTTCCGTTAGCATTTGCTAACCACGATACCGCCGCTAGACACGGCTTTTCCGTGCAAGCCGGCACATTTTATTCCCAATTTACGGAATTCACCGCCGGGACCGGCGTAGGGTAGCGCATCTGAGACTACGCGCATTCGAGCCATGCTGAATTGGTTGACCGGCAATTGCGAGTTGTTCGGCCTCGCCGGCCAGAACTGGATGCTGGTCTTCGCCGGTGGGCTGTTGCTCTATATCGCCGTACTGGTGATCGGCAGCTTCCGGCAAACCGGCATCCACTAGCAAAAAATAGGTGCCCCGCCGCGGCGCAATCGCTTGCACCGTCCGCGGCGTGTTCCGATTTCGAACGTAAATCCGGCCGCGGCACCGCCGCTTGTGGCGATGCACCATTGCGCCTATAGCTCACCGTAGCCGGCGCTTTTTGCCAGCGCGGCACATCCGAGCGGATCGACGTCCGCGGAAAGACGATCCATGCAAATCTACATTTTCAAGTCCGAGGCCAGCCGCGACTTGCGCGCATTTTGCGATGACCGCGGCGGCCAGAGGTTGCCGGCGCAATTCCGTCCCTGGCACGCGGTCGGCGTGGTGCGCGAGGATGCGCCGCCGCCGAACAATCTCAGCCGCGACGTAATCGAGGCCTCGATCGCCAGCGACGGCTATCAGCTCTGGAAATTGAAGGCCGACAAGAAGCAGTAAGCGATGGCCAACAGCCCCTGCAAACCCGACGCCGATATGAAACGAATCTGGCAACTGCTTGTGCCGGACACGGCGTTCCCGGCGTGCGGGACGCAGGAAGATGCCGCCACGCGCGACCGTGCCAAACCGGCGGACGAGCCTCACGAAGACGCCGAAGCGCGGCGAGACAATCCGCGCCAGCGGCGCGGCTGATCAATTTTCAGACGTAAGCCCCGCGACGATTTGGCGGCGCGTGCGCGCACGCCCTTGCCCCCGCCCTTCCGCCATCGCATGATCCTCCTGCGACCCGCCGTTTCACGCTATCCAAAAAAATAATCGCTCCAGGGAGAGACCCGACATGAAGCTCGTCCGCTATGGCGCGCCCGGCCGCGAGAAGCCCGGCATCATCGACGCCGACGGCAAGATCCGCGACCTGTCGCGCGTGGTGAAGGATATCGACGGCGCCATGCTGGCCGCCGGCGGTCTCGCCAAAATCCGAAAGGCCAATCTCAAGCGGCTCAAGACCGTCGCCGGCAAGCCGCGGCTTGGTCCCTGCATCGGACAGGTGCGCAACTTCATCGCGATCGGCCTCAACTACGCCGACCACGCGGCCGAATCCGGCGTGCCGGTGCCGAGCGAGCCGGTGGTGTTCAACAAGGCACCGTCCTGCATCTGCGGGCCGAACGACAACACTATGATCCCGAAGGGCTCGACCAAGCTCGATTACGAATGCGAACTCGCCGTCGTGATCGGCAAGCGCGCGCGCTATCTGTCGAAGGACAAGGCGATGGACGCGGTCGCCGGCTATTGCCTGGCCAACGACGTGTCGGAGCGCGCCTTCCAGATGGAACACGGCCAGACCATCTGCAAGGGCAAAGGCGCTGAGACCTTCGGCCCGCTCGGGCCCTGGTTCGTCAGCAAGGACGAAATCAAGAATCCGCAGAATCTCACGATGTGGACAAACGTCAACGGCGAGAAGCGCCAGCACGGCAGCACCAAGACCATGGTGTTCGATGTGGCGCACCTGGTCTGGTACTGCTCGCAAATCTTCGTGCTCGAGCCGGGCGACGTGATCGCCACCGGCACGCCGCCCGGCGTCGCCTTCGGCATGAAGCCCGTGCCGGTCTATCTAAAGGCCGGCGACGTCGTCGAACTCGGCATCGAGGGGCTCGGCACCCAAAAGCAGAAGGTCGTGCCGTTCAAGGCGTGAAAATTTCTGCTTGCTGCATCGCACAGGGGCCGCGCACATGACTGTGCGGCATTTTCCGCATGACATGCCACCTTGATTTTGCTCAGGGTGGCTGCTGCTGTGCCGCGAGCATAATCCGCGGTAAGATGGCACGTGGGGCATCGCGAGTATGGCGCAACGCAGAGTTTTATCGGCCGTTCCGCGGGGCATCATTCATGTTCCGGTGACACCCTTCACACCGGACAATAAAGTCGATCTCGACACTTTTGCTCGCGTGATCGAATTTCTGCTCGCGCAAAACGCGGCATCGCTGTGCATCAACCTGCACCTCGCCGAATCGCTGAATTTGACGCTCGACGAGCGCAAGCTTCTGGCCGAAGCCGCGGTCGAGGTGACCGCCGGTCGCGTGCCGGTCATCGTCCATGTCAGCATGCCGGGCACCGATCACGCGGTGGACCTTGCCCGCCACGCCGAAGCGGCCGGCGCCGACTGCGTGATCGCCATCGCGCCCTATTATTGGAAGCCGTCGCAGGCAGCACTTTACGAGCATTTTTCCGCGATCATGTCGGCGACCGGGTTGCCATTCATCGCCTATAGCTCGCCCACCATCATGGACGGCATCGGCATCGCGCCTGCGACGCTCGTCAAATTGATCGAGCGATTTCCCAAGTTCATCGGCCTCAAGGAGGCCAGCCACAATTGGGAAAAATATCTCGAACTCGGGCGCGCGGCCAAGAAAGTCCGGCCGGACTTCGGTCTGTTCGTCGGCACCGAGTGGATGATTCCGTGCCTCACATTGGGCGGGACCGCGTGCATGTCGATTTTCGGCGGCATCGCGCCGCGTTTTGTGCACGCCCTTTATACCGCGACGACCGGCGGTGCGCTAAAGGACGCGCTCGAACTGCAATACAAGTTTTCCGAGCTCTATCAGATCGCCAAGGTCGAATATCCGGCGCCGACCAAAGCGATGTGGGAGATCATGGGGCGGCCGGTGGGTTCGCCGCGGCTGCCGAACCGTCCGCTTTCGCTGGAGGCAAAAAAGGAAATCAGGAACACGCTCGAAACGCTCGGGCTGTTCGACACCGAACCGCATGGCTGGTAGCGGTCCGGTTGCTCCGCTTACGACGAGAAATTGCGAAACCTCAAACCACCTGAAAAAATAGGGAGATGAAATGAGAAAATTAGTATCCGTACTCGCGGCCGCGGCCGGCCTCTTGGCCCTGACCGCGGCGCCATCGCTGGCGCAGGAATGGCCGACACGCGGCACGATCCGCATGATCGTGCCCTACCCGGCCGGCGGCGGCACCGACGTGGTGGCGCGCATCGTTTCGAAATATCTGTCGGAGCGGCTGCACCAGACGATTATCGTCGAGAACCGCGGCGGCGCCAACGGCCAGGTCGGCCTGCAGGCACTCAAGCAGTCGGCGCCCGACGGCTACACCATGGCGATGACGTCCGACTCGCCGATGACGGTCAACAAGTGGGTCTACAAGAACCTGCCCTATGACCCGATGAATGACTTCATCCACGTGACGTCGGTGATCCGGCTGCCGTCGTTGCTGGCCGTGCATCCGTCGCTTCCCGTCAAGAACGTTGCCGAGCTGATCGCGCTCGCCAAGTCGAAGCCCGGCGCGCTCAATTACGCCTCCGCCGGCGTCGGCAATTTCAGTCATCTCGAGGCCGAGCTGTTCGCGCAAGCCGCCGGCATCAAGCTCGTGCACGTTCCATACAAGGGCACCGGCCCCGCGTCGCTCGGCTTGATCGCCGGCGAAGTGCAAATGTCGTTCAACAACGTGTCGACGCTGTGGCCTTACGTGAAAGAGAAGAAGATCGTGGCGCTCGCGGTCATGGAGCCCAGGCGCATGCCGGATCTGCCGGACGTCCCGGCGATCAGCGAGACCATCCCCGGTTTCGACATGGCGCCCTGGGTCGGCATCATTCTGCCGGCTGGCGTTCCCAAGCCGATCGTCGACCGCCTGACCAAGGAAATCCTCGCGGTGATGAAAGACCCGGCGGCGGTCAAAATATTCACCGATCAGCAACTGGTGGTAATGACGCTGCCCGGCGAGCAGTTCACCGCGCTGATCCAGAAGGATTCCGACAAATGGGAAAAGGTGGTGAAGTCGGCGAACATCAAGATGGATTGATGAAACGCTTGCAGCCACACTTGAAATTCCGCGCATGAAAAAAGCCCCGGGCGATGAGCCCGGGGCTTCGTCATTCGCAGATACTGTGAGCTAGCCTACTCCGCCGCCTGCTGCGTCTTGCCCAGCACGGCGCGGGCGAGATCGCGGAATTCGGCGTGGCTGAGCATCTTCTTGTTCTTCAGCGAGTACAGCTTGGTGGCTTGCAGCACCTTCATGGCGTCCTCTTCCGACACCTGCATGCCGACGTCGCGCAGCCAGGCGTTGACCGAGTCGATGCCGGAGCCCTTGCCCATCACGATCTCCGCCGGCGGCTGGCCGACCGCCGACCAGCGGATCGGGAACAGCTCGGTGGCGTTCTTCTCGCCGCAGTTCTTGAACCACGAGGCAATGATGCCGGACTCGATCTGGTAGAGGCCGGAACCGACGATCGCCTTGTTCGACGGCACCACCACGCCGGTCAGGCGCTGCACCAAATTGGCGAGCGAGGTGAGCTTGGTGGTGTCGATGCCGACGTCGATGCCGTACATGGTCTTGAGCGCCATGACGATCTCTTCCATCGGCGCGTTGCCGGAGCGTTCGCCGATGCCGAGCACGGTGGTGTGCATCACCTCGACGCCGAGGGAGAGCGCCATGATGGTGTTGGCGACGCCCATGCCGAAGTCCTGGTGGAAGTGCGCCTCGAGGCGCTTCGGAATGCGCTTCTGCACCTCGGTGACGAAGTACTTCATGGCGTGCGGCGACAGCACGCCGAAGGTGTCGACCAGGGCCAGCGCGTCCATGTGGCCTTCTCGGCCTACCTTCTCGATCAGGTCGATGGCCCATTTGAGCTCGGCGCGCGAGAAGTCGATCGGGAAGAACACGACTTCGAGGCCGTTCTTGTGGGCGAAGGCGGTCGCCTCGATCGAGGTCTCGATCGCCTTCTCCATCGGCCAGCGATAGGCCAGATCGACCATGTGCTTGGACGACGGGATTTCCATCACCACGCCGTTGACGCCGGTATCGATGGCGCGCTGCACGTCTTCCTTCATGCAGCGGGCGAAAGAGAAGATCTGGGGACCTAAGTTGCGTTTGACGATTTCCTTGATGGCGTCGTTGTCGGACGGCGACACGATCGGCATGCCGGCTTCGATGCGGTGCACGCCGGCCTCGGCCAGCGCCTCGGCGATGCGGACTTTTTCGTCCTTGGAAAGAATAATGCCGGTCTGCTGTTCGCCGTCGCGCAGAGTGACGTCGTGGATCTTGATGTTCTTGGCGAACTTGAAGTCCTTGGTGACTTCAGGCGCGTAGTTCCATTCGCTGACGAACCAGTCGTTGGTTTTCCAGGGGGTCGGGTTTGCCATCCGTTACTCCTCTTGCATTGCCATGGTGGGATGAATGTGGGCGTTTTTCCCGGTCCGCCGGTCCGGGCGATCGGGTCCGAGAAGACCGCTTTCGCCGCCGGCAACATTGATATTTCGCAAGACCGGGCCAAAATTCCTTGTTTGCCAGCGCCTTTATAAGGGGTACCGGCGCCTCAGACTACCGGGTTCGTGAGCTCGCCCAGCCCTGAAATCGCGATGCGGACCACGTCCCCCGGCTGCAGATAGCGCGGCGGGCTAAAGCCGATGCCGACGCCGGCCGGCGTGCCGGTGGCCAACAGGTCGCCCGGCTCGAGTGGCACGTAAGCCGTGACCGTTTCGATGAAGCTCGGCACGTCGAAAATCATGTCCTTCAGTCTGGCCGACTGCCGGCGCTCGTCGTTGACGTAAGTGGCGAGCTCCTGCTCGCCCGGCACGCCGAATTCGTCGCGCGTCACCACAAAGGGCCCGACCGGGCAGAAGCCGTCAAGGCTCTTGCCGAGGAACCATTGCTTGTGGCGCTGCTGCACGGCGCGCGCGGTGAGGTCGTTGACGATGGTGTAGCCGAACACGTAATCGAGCGCGTCCTCGCGCTTGACGTTCTTGGCGTGCTTGCCGATGACAACGCCGAATTCGCCCTCGTAGTCGACCGTGTGGGTCGGGTCCAGACCGGCGACGATCTTCTGCCCCGGATCGGCCAGCGAGGTCGGCGACTTGGTGAAGATCACCGGATCGGCCGGCACGTCCTGCTTGTCGCCGGACTGGTCGACGCCGCTCTGGGCGAATTCGCGGGCGTGGTCGTAGTAATTCTTGCCGACGCAGATCACGTTCTTGGTGAGCGGGCCGACCGGCGCGGCGAGCTTGGCGCGCCCGAGGCCGACCGGCTCGCCGTAGTCCGGGGCCGAGCCTGCCGCGAGCAACTTGATGACGTGGCGCAGGTCGCGCAGCGCGCCGCCGCCGACCGCAAACGGACGAAAGCTGTCGCCCTCGACGGCGCCGAAAACCTTGCCCTTCTGGCTGTGGATGGCTGCGATACGCGTGGGGGACGTTGGACCTATGGGAAACGCCGGTGGTAGGCGTGATGGCGGGCAAGGCGCTAGCAAAGACACGAGTTTCGTTCAAGCCACATACCTCGGTCATTCCTGGGCGCAGACGTCAGTCCGCGAACCCGGAATCCAGAGCAACACGGCAGCGCTCAGCTCGTGGCCCCTGGATTCCGGGTCCGGCGCCAACGCGCCGTCCCAGAATGACAATTTAACCCCTCGCCCTTAACACCGCCTCGATCGACACCCGCGACCAGGGCGCGGTGCGTTCGCGAAAGTTGTCGTAGGAGCCGGAGATCCGGCCGGTAATGTCGCTGCGCACGGCAAAGCCCATCATGACGAGGTGCGCCTCCTGGCGCGCCGCGGCGACCACGTCGTCGGGAAAGGCCGCGAGCTTGACGCCGTGGTCCTTGATGAGCGCCTCAAGTGCCTGCGCGTTGAGCCACTCCATCTCGGCCAGCGCGTAGTTCGCCTCCGCGGCGCAGGCGTGCGCGACGATCGCCTTGAGCTCGTCGGCGAGCGCGTTCCACACCTTCAGCGCGACGATGCACTCGCCGGTGCCGTTCGGCTTGTTGAAGCCGGGATAGTAGTAGAACGGCGCCACGCGATAGAGCCCGAGCGCGATGTCGGTGCCGGGGCCAACGAATTCGGCGCCGTCGAGCACGCCCGATTGCAGCGAGGTGAGGATTTCCGAAGGCGGCGTGGTCTGCGGCGTGGCCCCTAAGCGGCGATAGACCTCGCCGCCGAGGCCGAGCGACCGCAGCTTCAGTCCGCGCAAATCGGCCAGGCTCTTGAGCTCATGGCGGAACCAGCCGCCCATGCAGACGCCGGTATTGCCGGCCATGAACGGCTTGACCCCGAACGGCGCGTAGAGCTGGTCCCACAGCGCCTGGCCGCCGCCGGCCTCGATCCAGGCGACGTGCTCGGACGGCGTCAGCCCGAACGGCACGGTGGTGAAGAAGGCCGAAGCCGGCATCTTGCCCTGCCAGTAGAACGCCGCGCTGTGGCCGATTTCGGCGACGCCGTTGCCGACCGCGCCCAGCACCTCGAAGGCCGGCACCACTTCGCCCGCCGCGGAAACCGTGATGTCGATGCGCCCGCCCGACAGCGCGCGGATGCGGCTGGCGATGCGCTCGGCCGACATGCCGGGGCCCGGCAACCGCTTCGGCCAGGATGTGACCATGCGCCATTTGAGCGTCTGCGCGCGCGCGATGGCCGGCGCCACCAGCAGGCCGGCGGCGGCGGCGCCCAAGGTGAAATTGCGTCGCGTGGTCATTTCTCTCTCCATTGCGCGTAAAAATGACGCAGCGGCCCGTAGCCAAGTTTGGGATTTCGGCCGATTTTGAGTTCGTCGGCGTGGGCGATGGCGGCGGTGACGTAAGTCTTGGCCTCCTGGCATGCCGTCACGACATCGCGCCCCTTCGCCAGNNTCGCCGTGGCCGCCCTTGATCAGAACGTGGCGCGCGCCGAGCGACAAAATCTCGCGCGCCTGTATTTCCATTTCCGCTTCGTTGCGCGCCGGCGAGGCGCCGGTGAGCGCGGCGGCTTCCGGCAGATTGGGCGTCACGATGAGCGCGCGCGGAATGAGTTCGCGGCGCAGGAGTTCGACCGCACCGGGCGCCAGCAGGCGGTCACCGGAACTGGCGACCATCACCGGATCGAGCACGATATTTTTGGCGCGGTGGCGCGCCAGGCCCTGCACCACCGCCTCGATGGCGGCGGCTTGCGACAGCATGCCGATTTTCACAGCCGCAATGTCGAGATCGGAAAACACCGCGTCGATCTGCGCCGCGATGAAATCGGCCGGCACGTCGTGGATTGCGGCCACGCCCTGTGTATTCTGTGCCGTCAGTGCGGTGATGACGCTCGCCCCATACACCCCGATCGCGGCAAAGGTCTTCAGGTCCGCCTGGATGCCGGCGCCGCCGCTCGAATCCGAGCCGGCAATGGTGACGGCGATCGCGGTCATGGGTTGCTTCTCAAGATTTGCCCCGTCGCAAATGTGCACCGCCGGCAACGGCGGGATCGACAAGCGCATAAAATCGAAGATCGACTGCCATCAGCTCACCTGTGCGCGCGCGACGAGCGCCGGGCCGTCGAGATTATGGAGCGTGTCGAGGATGGCGACCGCGAAGCTGCCGGGGCCTTCCGCCTTGGCCGCCGCCAATTCGCCGGCGACGCCGATGATCGTCAGCGCGGCGGCGGTGGCGCGCCAGGCGTCCGGTTCGACGCCGAGACAAGCCGCGACCAGCGCCGAGGCGGCGCAGCCCATGGCGGTGACTTTGGCCATCAAAGCATGGCCATTGGCGATCGCCGCAAAGCGCTCGCCGTCGCTGACCCAATCGGTTTCACCCGACAGCCCGATCGCCGTTTTGGTGGCGCGCGCATAGGCAGCAAGCGCGCCGCGCGTCGGTTCGCTTCCCGAGAGCGCGGCAAACTCCGCGGCGTTGAGCCGCACCGCTTTCGGTGCGTTCTCAATCAGCGCGCGGGCAAAGGCCGCGCGCGACGGCGTCCGGTCGATGAACACCGGGTCGAGTATCCAGGGTACGTTTTCCCGCACCGCGGCTTTTACCGCGATCCCGGTCGCCTCGCGCCGCTCGCGATCGAAAGTGCCGAGATTGACCAGCAGCGCGTCCGCGCCGGCGACGAACGCGCCGATCTCCTCGACCGACAGGGTCATCGACGGCACCGCACCGCTCGCGAGCAGCACATTGGCGGTGAAATTCTGCGCCACCGCGTTGGTGATGCAGTGGACGCGCGGCGAACGCGCGCGCAGGCGATCGAGCAACGCGGCGGCGATTTGCGGCACGTCGTTGCGCGCTAGGCCGTCGCGCGTGCCTGCTTCGGAATGGCGCATCTCATCTCCCTCCGCCGGCATGACCCGGATCAGGTTCGTTGGGTTGGCGATCGGCCTCTCAGTCCGGCAATCGCCGGACACCCCACGAGATTGCTGCGCAATACCTAGTCCGCGGGACCGACCAAGGCAAGGCCATTAGACTTGGCCGCCTTGCAAGTGAGCCGTGTTTTTGCTGGATTGCACTTAACCACTCGCCGGAGGCGCGCGATGACCCCCTTCTTCGTCCAGATCAAATGCGAGCTCGGCAAATCCTATCAGGTGGCCAACGAGCTGGCCGAAGCCGAGATCGCCTCCGAAATCTACTCGACCGCCGGCGACTACGACCTGTTGGTGAAATTCTACGTCGATGCCGGCATCGATATCGGCCACTTCGTCAGCGAGAAAGTGCAGTGCATGGCCGGCATCAAGGACACCCACACCATCATCACCTTCAAGGCGTTCAAGGGCTAAATCTCCGGACGGCGCGGCCCTTCCGCCTCGCGGGCACGCTTGAGGCCGAGCTGACGCTCGCGCCAGATCACGAACAGCCCGGCGCCGGCGACGATCGTCGCACCGACATAGACCAGCGCGCTCGGCAATTCACCAAACACCCAACAGCCGAGTAACAGCGCCCACAGCATCGAGGAATAGTCGAACGGCGCCACTACCGATGCCGTGGCATGGCGGTAGCTTTCGGTCAGAAATATATGCGCGACGCCGCCAAAAATTCCCGTCGAAACCAGCATCAGAAGCTCGGAGCCGGTCGGCGTATACTCGCCGCGATAGGCATAGATAAACAATACCGGCGGGATTGCACAGGCGCTACGGAAGAACACGAGTTGGCCGACCGGCACCACGTCGCCCAACTGGCGCACGAATGCCGACAGAGCGGCGAATAAAAGCGCGGAGATCAGTTTGAAGCTGATGGCTTTGAACAGATTCATTGCGTCCGGCTTATAGCAGCCTGCGCAAAAGCCGGCTCGCCCGGACCGGATTCGGGCGCGAGTTTTCCTACGTCTTCGGCGGCGGCTTGCGCCCCTCGACCGCCNNGCCGTCATGCCGGACTCAAGCGTCTCCACGATATTGGCCTCGGTCCATTCCTTGAGCTTGAACTGGGTGATGTTGGGAACGCCGCCCTGGCCATCGGGGCTCGGCCCGCCGGTGAAGCGCAGGCTCTCGATCACGCCGCCGAGGGCGTCGCGCGGAGAGTGACATTCCGCGCAGTGGCCAGGGCCGTTGACCAGATAGGCGCCGCGGTTCCATTGCGCCGATTTCGACGGATCGGGCTCGAACGGCTTGCCGTCGAGAAACAGGAGCTTCCAGAGGCCGAGCGTGCGCCGGATGTTGAACGGAAACGGTAGATCGTGGTCGCGCACTTTCCCGGACACCGGCGGCAGCGTCTTGAGATAGGCGAACAGATCGCGCAGGTCGTCGAAGCGCATGTGCTGATACGAGGTATAGGGAAAGGCCGGATAGAGATGTTCGCCCGTGGGCGAGGTCCCCTTGGTCATGGCGGTGACGAATTGCGCGTCGGTCCAAGCACCGATGCCGTCTTTGGGGTCGGGCGAAATATTGGGGACGTAGAAAGTCCCAAACGGGGAATTCAACGCCAGTCCGCCGCCGAGCCTCGTCTTGTCCGGCTGTTTCGGCACCGCGTGGCAGGACGCGCAGCCGCCGGCGTAGAACATCTCCTTGCCGTTGACGAGATCGGGCGTATGGACGGCGAGCGCGCTTGCCGGCACCGTGGCGGGAATGGTCAAAAACCAGAACGCCGCGAGCCCCAGCACGGCGGCAACAGCCGCCAGCAATATCAGCCTGCGAATCATTGCCGTCCCCCGAGCCCGCCGGTGCCTGTCATACAGGAATCAAAACGCCGCCGCGACAAGATCGCAACGGCGCCATGCAACAACCGGGCAACGCCGGTAGTGGTACAGTTTGATTGTGGCAGCGTTATTTTTGACGCTGCTTGTCGAGCCAAGCCTTCATGTAGCGATAGTAAGTCCCTTCGGCGTTGGCAACCGCGAGTAGGAAGCCTGCGTGGCCGTCGAGGAAGCCCGCCCGCAGCACATATGTGCGCAGGAAGGCCCATAGGCCGTGCAAGATCCCACTCATAAAAGACACGGGCTTGCCGGAGTCCAACAGCATCTTAGCGCCGGCGGTCGAGTAGCGATCCATGCGCGACACTGCATCCTCAAGCTTTTCGACCGGCTGATGGCTTAGTGGTTCGGCGAGCCGCGCGACGCGCCCGTCGCAGATGACGCGCTCATGGACGAGATTGTCAGAAAACCGCGCCTTACCGCGACGAAACAGGCGCAACACATAATCAGGATACCAGCCGGAATGCCGCATCTGCCGGCCACAGAAGCTCGAACGCCGCGGCATCTCGTAGCCATCAATGCTACCATCACCGATCGCCTTTTTGATGAGCGCGGCGAGTTGCGGACTCACCTGCTCGTCGGCATCGATCGATAAGACCCAGTCACCCTTCGCAAGCGCCAAGGCGAAGTTTTTCTGCGCGCCAAACCCTTGCCAATCGTGATTCGCAACCCGCGCACCCTTCAATTGCGCGAGGCGCACGGTGTCGTCGTTGCTGCCGGAATCGACGACGATGCGCTCGTCGCAAAACGCAAGACTATCGAGGCACGCGACGATATTGGTTTCCTCGTTCTTTGTTATGACGATGGCGCTGAGTAATATCAACAAAGCCCCCATGAAAGCTTACATAAAGCGCTTACTACGCGATAATCTGATTGACCAAATTATCACTCGTTAAGCAGCCTCCCAGTCCTCTAGCACCCTCACCATATCGGACATTTCCCAAAGCTTGGGAGTAACGTTTGCCGCCATCGTCGGAGTAATCTTCAAAGTCTGATGGATGCGCACAAAATTGTAGTGCATGAAGTAGATCGCCATCATGTACGCGTGGTTTTCGGCTTTCTTTGAAAAAGCATTCGTGAGCCGGGTCATGCGACGGTTGCCCATTCGGATCGAAAGATTGCTGCGCTCTACAAACGACGTGCTGACGTGCTGGGGATCAGGATTGCCTTCGACGCGATACTTGTGCGCTCCCGTGCAGATGGCGGGACTATAGCGGCGCTGACCTTCCGGCGCTGCACCATAAACCTTCACGAGCATCGCATAGTCGATGTCGCCACCAAATGCGCCTT
>PMAF01000176.1 GCA_003152455.1 Hyphomicrobiales bacterium | reverse complement strand
TGGAGCGACTGCTCGAGGCTGCGCGAGAAAGTTGGCATTTACAGTTCCATTTTCATCCGACATTTCCCGTATGACCAGGGATCAGCGTGAACGCTAGCATTCTGCTGGGGTATGCGTAAGCCAAATGTCGGCGTCCGGGACGCTTCCGGCGTGCTGAACCCCGCGAACCATTTCCGAGAGGCCGATTTTGTCCTTTTCCTTGTCATTCAGGCGCACTCCTCCCGTCGTGATGACGCAAAGCGCGGTTTAGCGCGTTAGCAAAGCGACACTAGCACTCGCGAAGATTCGTCAAGTGAGGCCGGTAGAGTAGGCTATGGTCGCTTGAGGAATTGGTGGAACGCACATCTAATTGAGGGAGTATTTTATGAAAACAGAAACTTTTAAGGGAAAAAACAAACAGGACCTCGATAAAAACATATGGGATTGGAAGTTGACCCACGGGAGATTCGTCGTGAAGAAAACACATCCTATGGAAGATTTGCCCATTGATCTCCATAGGCCAAAGGGTAAGGCCGCTAAAATAGTCCCGGCTGACTTGGTTTCGATCCGCCTTGATTACGAAGATTCAAACTAGGGAACCCTCATGATTGCTGACACGTCACACGTACGGGGGCGGCGGTAAGCCTTTGACGAGCTGGCTCAGCGACGCGACGTCTAACTCGTGGAGAATTTCACGCAGTTTCTTGTGGTCGGGTTGTCCGGGAGCAAAGGCCTGCCCATAAGTCTGACGCAGGGTCGAAATTAATGTGTTGCCGTGCTTTTTGCTGATTTCGCCGTTCTTGTCGCGGTGTCGTTTATCGAGCCCAGGCTCTTCCATTGGTAATTTCTCCCCTTGTTCGCCACAGACAGGACAGTTCTAGCTGCGAAATCTCGTCAGACCTGGTTCGGCCAGAGCCGTCAAGCCAGGGAAACCAAAATCCTCTCCCAGCCATACTGAATATTTAGATCGCGCTTTCTATGCCATCTTTGCGTTAGATCAATGCCAGCAGCACCGTGTTTGACCGTCTCCTCGGTCAAAGCCTGTGGCTGAAATCCACCTTCCGCAGCACGGTCCCGATGACGTGCCAGTGCCGTCATGTGCTGTGAGCGGTGCGGCCATCTTGGCGCCCGGCGCGCGGGCGAATTGGAAATCAGCGTGCTGCGGTAAGTCCAATTAGTTAGGTCAACAGCGCTGTCTGTCTGATCGGCCTTTGGCAATTTTTACATGCCGTAGTACTCTGCACTTTGCGTCCGGCCAGCAACCATACCTGTTGCTACCTATGGTCCCTTCTTCGTAAGCTCTGGAAGCTCTCAAAAATATGGGTGGCCATAATGAAACGTGCCCTTCCTGTTGCTTTGGCCATTGTGGGTCTTCTTGCAATTGCTGCGCCCGCGCCGGCGCAGCAATTTCCGGAACGTACTGTCACCATCGTAGTGCCCTACCCAGCTGGTGGGCCAACCGACCAGCTTGCTCGCGTCGTCGCCGAAAGGCTGTCAAAGAAATTCGGGCAGAATTTCATCGTCGAAAACATAACCGGTGGGGGCACGATCATCGGAACCAACCGCGTGGCTCACGCAGCGCCGGATGGCTATACGCTGCTGCTGCATAATCTGCAGATTGCCGCGAATCCGACACTATTCAAGACTTTGCCNNCTTGTCTTAGTCGGCCGACCGGGGCTCGCGCCAAATAATCTCGAAGATCTCATTGCCCTAATGAAAAAGGAGCGGTTTAAAGCGGCAATCCCCGGCTATGGCGCCACCGGGCATCTAACCACCACGCTGTTTGCTAACGTTGCGGGGTTCACTATTGACCAGATTCCCTACCGTGGCGCCGCTCCCGCTTTAACCGACGTCATGGGCGGTCACGTTGACGTGTTCTTTGCCACGCCGCAGCAAGTGCAGCAGCAAGTCGCAACCGGCAAGCTTAAAGCCTATGGTGTCACGCAAAAGGCCAAGATGCCGGAATTTCCAAATGCCGAAAGCATGGTCGAACTATTGGGGCCCAAGCTCGAAGTCCAATATTGGCAAGCACTGTTCGCGCCGAGCGGCACACCGCCCGCTATCGTCAATAAGCTCAATGCTGCGCTTGAAGACGTGGTGACCGATCCTGCCATCCTGAAAATGTGGGCGGATACCAGCGTGGCGGCGTTCCCGAAGGAGATGCGTTCGCCAGCCGCGGGCGACAAATTCCTCAAGAGCGAAATCGCCCGTTGGGGCAAAGTGGTCAAGGACAACGATATTCACGTCAACCAATAATTCGGTCCTCGCTATCCACCCCCATTTGGCGCGCAAAGGCCAACTGTTCTCAGTGTCGACCGTGAAAGTGATGCCGCAAGACAGTGGGCCGCGCCTTTTTCACCTCCGATAACCCATCTTCTCGGGAATAGCGTCCATCGCATAAAAACGTATTCCTGCTTAGCTACTTGCGGGGCTTCTGTGCAATCGGCTTAGCGTTCCCGCAGCAATCAAAGATTCAAAATAGCTTTTAGCTGTTTCCAAAAATTCTGCATTCTTCACCAGGAGCCCGACCTCCAAGTTGCGATTGAATGCGTCATCCGTGAGATTGGCACTAGAAACCAATGCAATATCGTCGACAATTGCCACCTTGGCGTGAAGTTTCCCTGGGCGGCCTGCCTGATTTCGCTCCCGCTTTTCTACATGCCAATAAAAGATCTCAGAGGCGTGGATACGGACAGGGTCAAAATTGGACGCCGATCGGGGGTCAATATTGGGCGCCGATTGACCGCCAGTTCACCGTAGACATACTCACGGGAGAATTGGCCTGTGCCACGCCCTTGCACTTTGTGCCGTTTGCGGAGGAAGTTTCTCGTACGGTCGTAGACATGTTGATCGACGGCTTCATACGCCCAGGCAAGGGCACCATAGGAGAAGTACGCGGACCAACCACCGAGAAGGCGGTTCGATCAATGCACGTACAGCGCGCGGTCGCGCCCTGGTGGCTAATGCACCAGCCGCTGAGTGACCTTAATCCGCTGCACTGCGTCTACAGCAATATGATTCCAAATAAAGGAATAACGCACGAGCTTCTCAGCCTGCCCTCGATGTCTTGCACAAAGCCTTTCATAACGACTCCTCTTTCGTTGGCTATTCCTTGCGGAGGTGTTCGATGCCATTCAGCCAACACAATATGCCGTTCCGCTCCAGACAGGCGTGTTCAACGCGAGCTTGTTCGCTCGGCTAGTGATGCTGGAAGAGAGCGAGAAGAATGATGATCGGAATCGGCACGCCTAACATCCACAGCAGAATTCCACGACCCATGATTTCCTCCTATGTTCAGTTCTGGCTTAGCGGCCGGCGAAACCCGGATTCCAATTGTCCCGGACATACCCGCCTTCGGTCGCCGCCAGGCTGGCGGCAAAGGCGCCGATCAGCAGTGAGGCAGTTAGCCACAGCGACAATTTGGCGGCTGCCTTGCGGGCGTTTTCCAAAGCAGTCCTTGCCTGGTTGATGACGTCTAAAACCCGCTTGTCGGCGTCCGCCTGACTAAGTCCGGTGCGGACTGCGACGACTTGCGCCATATATGTGCGATCAGGCGCAGGAACATCGCCATCGCGAAGGCCGTTCGTAAGGATACGAGCGATCTCGGCGCGAGTGGCTCGCAAATCAGTCGTATTTGGGCTTGCGGTAGGATTGGATCGCAACAACGCATCCACGTAATGATCCACCTGACCGCCGAATCCCGCTGATTGGGTTGCCGATACACCGGCTGCCGATGCAAGTGCCGACGATGCACCTCCAGCAATGTTGCTGGCCGCCGCAGTCAAAAACGCAGCGCCGACTACCGTGGCTAATCCCCATGCCAAAAAACCATGAGCGGTGTCGCGAAAGAATACCTCGTGCGTATGGACGCCGACCCATTTCGTACGCAACCGTCCCGCGATGAAACCTCCAATGGTCGAGGCGAGCATAGCGACGACAATCAAGTAGATACCGGCACTAATTTGGAATGTGCTGGTCGATACGCCCGAATTGCCCCACGGGGATACCGACGAGAAGCCCATGCCAGCACCGAATGCGAGGAGAACGAGAGTCAGAGCGGCAGCAGCAACGGCACCCGCTACTACCGCTGCCCATGATACCGCGGGGCTCTCGTCGACGGCGTTGGAAATTTCAACTGTTTCAATTGTTTCAATAGCCATAATTGCCCCCTTGGCTGAATGTCCCTCCGCGGTTCAGCTGAGGGCGCGATCACAATGCCGACGAGAAGAAAAAGTTCCATTCTCAACGCCTTTTTCCCTTTGAGCGTGTACTTGAGGCCGCCGATGGCGTTCTGACCCTTGGGGAACGAATATTCACCGCCGCTGAAAGACAGGCGTTCCTTTCGCCTTTTACGCGGCACGAAAGGGAACATCAGTCACGCTACGGAGTTAATTTCAGTCGACAACCCCCGAAGGAGTTTCAGCAATGAGCCAAAATCAGAACCAAGGCGGACAGCAGAACCAAGGTGGCCAGCAACAGGGTGGCCAAANNAAAAGCCCGGACAGCAACAGCAAAAGCCAGGGCAAGGTGGGCAGCAAGGCGGCCAGCAGAAATAAAAGTAGTAGAAGTTCCTAATGATTAGAGCCCGGCTTCGGCCGGGCTTTTTCTATAAGGCCCGGCGCAGCATAGCGCATTAGCATTGACCTAACCGAGATGGAGCATCGCCTGCATCCGAGATTGCGCCTGGCCGCCTCAGAGGGGTTCAAATCCCGACCAACTGATAAGGCCTCGACCCGCGGAATCCATCAAGGCCAGCGGTCCATGTGCGACCGCACAGAAAGGCCGGACACATGACCGCAGGCGACCTCTGCCCTTCACGTTAGAAAGCTCCTGCATGTCGGGGCCATCCCCACATGAGGCGGCCTCACATTGTGAAGGTGGTGACCGTTAATCGTTGACGGTTTTCTTAACCGCGTCTTTGAAGCCGCCGACCGCATTCTGAATCTTGCCAGCGGTCCGCTGGGTCTTGCCTTCGGTTTCGAGCTTGGCGTCGCCGGTCACTTTGCCCGCGACTTCCTTGACCTTGCCTTTGGCCTGCTCGACGGAGCCTTGGATTCGATCCTTGTTCATGTTGTTCTCTCCTTGCCTGGTTCAGCGAACCTGATGATAACGATCGAACGCCTGCGATCGTTCCGCGGCTTCTCTGATGTGGCGCGCCTATTTTTTGCGCAGTCAAAAACCGGAGGGTGCCGCATAGCTTGAGTCGGCTATTACGCTGAAAGACATTTATCGGTGCCTTGCGAACGCGGAACATGATCGTTTGGTTAAGCCGCCTTGTGGTCCGACATATGGCTCACGTTGTGGTTATGGCTCACGATACACGACTGCTCACGGCCGCAATTTGCGCAGACGAATATCTCTTTCTCCAAATCAAGCGTCCGGTTAGCTGGCTCGATCAGCTTGAGCCGTAATTCACCACCGCATTGGTCGCAATGGCACGATGGCGGCGGTTGAGTAATGGTGCGCATGGGATTTCCTTTCGCCCGACATGCTTCGGAGCAAGGGAACGGGACGCTCAAAAGGATCCCGATGGAAAGGTTAGATTGAAAGCTCGAACGCCTTGCGTTGACGTCTCGGGGCGCTGGCCCCCTTCAGGGCCTCGGGGCATTGGAGCCTTTACGAAAACGGGGGTTTCGGTGAGAAAAGTGAATTGGCTTTGGTGGTTGGCCGCTGGGTGGCCTTTTTCTTGAGCTTCTTAGCCCTTCCGGTTGGTTTCTTTGCGACTTTAGATTTCCTAGTTTTCTTAGCCATTGTGATTGCCTTTCGTCGTACGGGCAGCGGGGACTAACTACTTGAGGCCGCCTCAGTTGGCGGCCATTGCCGCATAAATCGGGGTCTCGTCATGCCAACTGACGGCCTGTATGCAATCTGATACCGCCAAAACCTTGGCCGCTCTGCCAAGAACTGCTTGCTCTTCGCGCTCGATGATCACCCCCGCCGTATGCAGGCACTCTGCCTTAAGGCTCATAAGCCGAGCTGATGGCTCGTCCCTAATGGGGAAGATCAGTTCCATGGTGAGGGATCGATGCATCGCCTCAAAATAACTCGGGGACCGACAATCGGTTCCAAACTAGGCGAGCGGCCTATTTCAATTATGTCGAGATCGACGTGAATTTGGTATTCAGCTTCTTCGTCCCTAGGCCATTCACGACAGCAATCACAGCCACCGCAATGTCAGCAGCGATAAGGCCATACTCAATCGCGGTGGGCCCGGATTAGTCTTTGAGGAACGCGCGAAGTCGGTCCCACAGGAGCATTCCCTACCTTCGGCCGAATGGCCTGGAAGAAGCCCCGGCAGTTGGCCGGGGCCTCCCAGGTCTATCCAGGGTCAGACACATTCCAGGACACCCCCATCATAGGCGACGGTAATTAGGGAAGGCTGAATCTATACAGGGCAATCGAGCGCAGCACGAGCGCGATCCTGAAGGGCGGCCGAGCAAGAACCCTTCGGCAAGAACCGCAATCTTCAATTGGATTGCGCCCCTAATTCGACGGCACCCGAATGCCCCCGACGACGTGCAGGGGGACAACCGGTTTCACGATCACTGCCGCGTTTGACTCCTGCTCGACGACACGCTCGACGGGAGCCTCCAAATCGTACCTAAACCAGCCCGATTCATAATTCAGAGTCGCCCGTCCCGACAGATCGCCAGGCACAAGGCGCGTCAGCAATTTCGTACCGAACCCCTGCCGCGTCGGCGGTTTGATAATTTCATGGTCGTGTTCTTGCCATTGGAAACAAAACAGTCGGCCCGAATCCGAGTCCTTTATCTCCCATCCCGCTGTGACCCTTCCTCCGCGTTTCGATAGCGCTCCATGCTTTGAGGAATTTGTCATCAATTCATAAAAGAGCAGCGAAAGGCTCTGAGCGGCCTTCGGCTTAAGCAAGGCGTCACGACCGGCGACGTCAACTCGATCTGCGACCGGAGCTATCTCTGTCTGCAGCAGCTCATGCAGCCACACCCCTTTCCAATCTTCCCGGTTGATCAATCCTACCGATTGATGGAGTGCGTGTAGCCTAGCAAGGATGGACTCTCTAAACTCAACCGTACTGAGCGATCCATCGTAGCTCAACCGGATGATGGCCTGCGCAACCGCCAACAAATTCCCGACACGATGAACAAGTTCCCTATTCAGCAGTTCCAAACTACCTTTCATAAAATTGGCTGTTGTGATTTCAGACGCCAGCCGCCGGGAGGATCGCATGAAATAGTACATGCTCCAGAGTATCGTCCCCGTAAGCAGCAGCCCCAAAGAGCCTACTACTAGCGCCTGCCGCAGACCGACTTGAACGAGATCGGGTCCCGGCTCGAATAGCACCACAATCTTCCGCCCGGCAAAGTCCAAGGACTGCCGAATCGTTTCTGCGCCGTCGGAGCGGACGGATGGGTTGACCGTTTCAATTTCTGCTTGCCGCGTAACCCCTACAAGAAATCTCGATTGACCAGATTCGGTCGCATCGTAGACACTAAAATTCATAGGGATTCGCCTTGCGTGGGCAAACCCATTCAACAACTGATCGACACGAAATACGAACGTGACGCAGCCGACGAAGCCGCGTTCGTTGAATACGGGGCTGAAGAGAATATAACCTGTTGAGTTGAGGGGCTGCAGAAGGTCAACAGGCGCCGTTGCAATCACGCGTTTTTCATCGCGCGCTTGTTCGAAAGCTGCCTTGCGTGACGGGAAGAGGCCGACCTCCATTCCGAGACCGACTTTGCGGTCGTCGGAGTTTGGTTCAATGTCCACAACCGGGTACAGCACTCGCTGAATATCGGTAACGTCCAGCGATTCAAAATTTGGCCCGTATAATCGTGGCCGCCGTCCGGCCGCGGAAAGAGCATTGAGAACCTCATGTATGCGGGAGGGATCGACCTGCGGAATCCAAGCCATCACCGTAATTTCCGGCGTGAGAGCGAGAACCTTTTTGCCGACCGATCCAAGCGGGTGAGGCGCTGATAAATTAGGAGCCTCAAAAACTATGCCGACTGTCTTCGCGATCATCTCGCGACCTTGCAAATATTGCTCCAGATCGTCGGCGAAGCCCGTAGCCTCAACTATCAATTGATGCCGCTTCTCCTCAATCTGCGTATTTGAAAATTGCACTGCGAGAACAGCGGAAAGTGCGATGCCGAGTGCAGCGGCTGCTGCCAATGTCAGCCTATGCCAAGCATGAGGTTGAATACTGTGCATGCGTCCGCTCCTAGAAACCCACGTCGACGCATTGTCTCCAGCAGAAACGATTATACCCCTGCGCTTTCAGGGCTTCATTGGCCGAATACACAGGGCGTTTGTGGTTACGACGGAGATAGCACCGTCGCGTTGATCCAGGTCAATTATGTCCGATACTGGACATATACCTTCGAGAATGGCCAAGATCGCGGCAACGCGGTGGCTAACCGCAAAGCAACAATCTCGATATTCAAGAGAAAGATTGCGTCAATGCAGAATACTCGAATCTTAGCGGCGCTTGCCCTTGCGGGCTCACTTCTGATCGCGCGTGGCGGCAATGCAGTCGCTGGCGCCATATCACCCGCCGGACTCTCCCGCATTGACGGCCTTTCGGTCATCGAATTCGTCCAGGACAAAAAGAAATCCGAGACCATGAAACACAAAGTGACGCGGATCTGGCGAAACCTGACTGGCTACAAGTTCGACGTCGCCTGCCCTGCTTTCCCGTTTGCGCTCTCGGTCACGAGTTGCACCGCCGCAGGAAAGAACCGCGAAAACGCCCGGGCGAAATGCCAATCCCAGCACGCGTTCTGTGAGATCAGGGATGCAAACCGCTAGCGAATGAAGGCGTTGCTGATAACCAATATCCGCAGTGGACTCGATGCCTTCAGATCCGGAAATTGATTGAATTCAAACAAGCGGAAACGACCTCATGTCGCTTGGAACCATTCTGCTCATCATTATCGTTATTGCGTTGCTCGGCGGCTTTAGCGGGTTAGGTGGCGGGCCCTTTTACGGGACCGGTTACTACGGCGGTGGCGGCCTTGGCCTCGTCCTCGTAATCGTGTTGATTCTGGTCTTGCTCGGTAAACTATGAACTGCCAGACATGTCTTGTTCTTGATCCAGCCCCGTATCGACGATGGAACCAACCGATCAGAAGACCGAGGTCGTGTCACCGGCAGAAGTGCCGGAGAACCTGCCTCTGCCCTCCGATCCGAAGGCCATATTCCTTGGTGGTCTATTCGGCCTTGCGGTGCTGACGGCAGCTTACGTCGCGAGCGAGATCGTGTTGCCATTTGTCTTTGCTATCGTGCTCAAGCTCCTGCTGCAGCCAGCCTTCCGCATGTTGGAGCGATTGCACATACCTCGGGTACTCGCATCGCTGCTGCTGATCCTTACCCTATTCGGAACGATAGTCGGCTTGGGCGCGGCCATTTCTAGCCCCGCCCGCACCTGGGGAGCCAAGCTTCCGGAGGGCATACCTCGTCTTCAAGAGCGGCTGAGTTTTATGCGAGAACCCATCGATACACTGCAACGATTTTTGCAGCAGGTAGAAGATTTTGGACAAGCCGAACCATCTCCAACTGCCACCGCGTCGGCGCAAGGCCCAACTCTTCTGTCGAAGCTATTCACGGGAACCCGAAACTTTGCCAGCGGCTTCTTCACGACGGTGCTGTTTCTTTTTTTTCTTCTCGTGTCTGGCGATATCTTCCTGCACCGCCTCGTCGAGATACTGCCTCACTTTAAGGGCAAGCGCCAGGTGGTCGAAATCTCGCAGCAAATAGAAAGCGACATCTCCGCGTATCTGGTCACGATCACGATCATGAACGCGGCAGTAGGTATCGCTACGGCATTGGCGATGTGGCTCACAGGAGTGGGCGACCCAATCCTTTGGGGGACTGTGGCCTTCCTGCTGAATTATGTGCCGATCCTCGGCACTGCATTGGGCGTGTTGGCCTTTCTTCTCGCTGGCCTATTGACCCATGACATACTCTGGCAAGCGCTGCTTCCTGCGGGGCTTTACTTTGGAATTCATTTGATTGAGGGCGAGACTATAACGCCGATGCTTCTAGCCAGACGGTTCACGCTAAATCCAGTCCTCGTCATCATCTCGCTCGTTTTCTGGTTCTGGATGTGGGGCATTCCAGGCGTAATCCTCTCTATGCCCATGTTGGCAATCACTAAAATCATTTGCGACCGTCTTCAGCCGCTGGCTGCATTTGGCCATTTCCTTGAGGGTTGATCCCAGCCCCCCTCAATGGCACGGGCTAAGTGGACAGCCCTTTTTGACGATAATGTATTGCAAAGAGAACGATCGGCGGAAGCACTGGTCCTTCGGCCCTAGAATCGGCGCCCGAGAACCCAGCCGATGAGTGCGGCGACAGCGACGGTGCCAGCGATCTGCTGGCGTGAGCCGTTGCGTATGATATCGGCTGCTCCGTTCACCGCCTCGTCGGCGGCCTGAGCGACGGTCGCGGTCGATGCTTGCTCCGGATCGGCCGCCGCCCGTAACGCACCGTCGGCGCGGGCACGCGGCTTGCGCGATGCGGGCAGAAAGGCAACGGCGAAGAAGATACCCGCCAGCAACGCCGATGCCCCCCCGAGAATGCCGAGCGCCGTGATGGCGCCGAGCTTGAGTTCGAGCCAGAGATAGAGTGCCACGAAGCTGAAGGTGAGCGCCAGCATCGCCGCGAACGCACCCAGCACGGCGAACACGATCGTGATCGCGGTCTCGCGCGCCAAACGCTTGACGTCAATGCCGATGAGCCGCAGCAGCGTCGCTACCATCAACGGCGGCCTTTCATCAAACCAATGAACATGCCGATTCCGAATGCGCCGATGACGACGCCAAGTGGATTGCGCCGTGCGGCGGCCTCGAATTCGGACAGCAGAGTATTTGCTTTGTCCTTCGCGGCCGATGCTATGTCCTCGCCGATGCCGGTCGCTGCTCCCCCGACCTCAGCTGTCACGGTCTTGGCGAGCTCAGCCACGGTATCCTTCAGGCTGACAATATCGGCACTTAGCCGGCGCAGATCAGCAGCAATGTCGTCGCGCGCGGAAGCGGTAGCGTCGGATATATTATCCTTCGCCCGCTGTACGTCCTCGCCGATATGGCCGGTCGTGGATTCCGTTTGCCGCTTTCCGGGGCCCGCAGGGCCCTTATCGTCTGCAACCGTCATTGTCACGTCTCCTTTTGACCGACATTCCCCAGATAGCTCCCAAAGTAACGTCTGAACCTGAGAGCTACTTGTCCATTGGAGATATTGCTTAGCTCGCCGTGGTTAGATTCAAGATGTGGTGAACGGACGCCAGTCCGTGCCGTGGGGCAAATGCTTGCAGCCATGTGATCAGCCCCCTGCGGTATTCGGCAATTCGTTGCCTCGACACCCGCAAGTTTTAAAAAGTTACGAAAGTTGTGGCCGAATTGCATTGACCTGGATCAATTATGTTCGGTATCGGACATTTATCTCGCGTCACGCCCGTCTTGCCGACGGTAAACGGCTCTTCCGGCGCGCGAGCCTGATAATTTCCGGAATTTATTCTCGATCTGCGGAACAAAAGTTCCTCTGGAGCGTTCTTGAATTAACTTCGATCGGAGCGGTCGCTGCAGAGGATCGCATTGAAATGTTCGACACCAATGCGGGGGCTCCCCAAAGGACAATTGCCGCGCTCGCTTTAGTTTTTAGACTAAAACAATAATGATGGGGGTTGAGCATGATCAGCAAACTAGCAAATGACCGCCTATTCGGTTTGGCGCTCGGCGCTATTTTTGTCAGCGTTCTCATTCTGAATGCAATGTCCTATTGAAACGCGCAAAACCTTAGTTGGACTGTGCCTCAAGAACTTGCCATGGAGAATACTCATGAAAAAAACAATGTTGCTTGCGAGCGCCGCCATGATTGGGATTGTCGTTCTCGCCACACACGCAAATGCACAGGGCGTTCCACAGTCGGTAGAGATCACCAAGGTCGACGTGAAGACGGTGGCGGCCGGCTATCGGGCATCCAAAGTCATCGGTAGCAGCGTCGTCAACGACGCCAACCAAACGATCGGCAAAATTGACGACCTTCTTATAACGCGCGACGGAAAGGACCCATACGCCGTGCTGTCGGTCGGTGGTTTCCTGGGCATGGGCAGCCGAATGGTGGTTATCCGTTACGACAGCCTCAAGTTCGCCGACAACAAGATTGTACTGCCGGGCGGGACAAAGGACGGACTTAAGATGCTGCCTGCGTTCCAATACTCTAAGGAGTGATTGGCCGCGGTGCCGGTAGCAACTTTCCTCGAGATTTAGAAGATCCGAACTCCAAAATGGGAGGCCAAGATGGACTGGAACCGCATTGAAGGAAACTGGAAGCAGATTAAGGGGCAGGCAAAAGAGAAGTGGGGCAAACTCACCGACGATGAACTCGATAAGATGAATGGTCGTCGTGATCAGCTCGAGGGCAAAATCCAGGAACGCTATGGTATCGCCAAAGATCAGGCGAAGAAGGATGTAGATATCTGGTTTAATTCATTAAAGTGGTGATGAGAGCGATCTACGCGAAAGACCGGTAAGTATTCCTCCTCTGTAACCCTAGCGAAAGGAATGTCATGTCGCTCGGAACCATACTGCTCATCGTTCTCGTCATCGTGTTACTCGGTGGTTTTAGCGGGTTCGGTGGCGGTCCCTTCTACGGGACCGGCTACTACGGTGGCGGCGGCCTCGGCCTCATAGTCGTTATCGTGCTGATCTTAGTTCTGCTCGGCAAACTCTGAACTGACAGCAAGTCGCGGCCTCAGGTTGTCAATCTACCGAAATGTCCGATGCGAGAAGACATTAGCGTTGCCTCCCACGTCAAACGAGCGCAGCGTTCGTGGCCGATTGGCCGCTGGTGTGTGTACCGAGAACTTCATTCACATGAATTGCCGAAGGAATCGCCTAACAATCAATCTTTGAACAGGCCTGGCAAAACTAAATCTTCGGCTTCCGGGGCGACAGCGGGTTGGATGGAATGCTCTGGCGTGGTTCTTATGGAAGCATTTAACCTTTGCAGGTCCACAATGAGGTCGTAGAAACATTCAACAGGCACAGAAAATTTTCGTTCGGTAGGTGAGTATTTTGTCATCAATGATATGATTACGTTCTTGCGGTCGGGGGAGTAATTCTCCGCTCTTAATGCAATAACGCTGATGGGAATTGTTTTGTTCTGTTCCATCGCACTCGGCCCTCAACTTAAAGCGGACTACCAGAATAATAGAGGTTTTCCCGCCTCGCGGGAATGCCTTGAATCGGAGCGACGGCTGGCAAATTAGGTGTTGTCTGTACCGAAAACTCCATCCGCGCATTGGCCGGGGGAGGGTTTCACCTAACATCAGCGAGGATCATAGCCGGCGCTTAAACCGCGCTAGGATGTCCTTGCAATCCGGCTGCGGCTCCCTATGTCGTTCGGAACACCGAGCTAGCCGAAGCGCGCAGTGGTCGCCACCTAAGGCTTATACCGGAAAAACCCCCAGCTACTGGCCTGGTGCACGAAGTCGGCTACTTTAAGGGACCCTCGTGCAATAGAGACGGAGAGGCACATGCTTGTGTTCCTCTATCTCGAAGCCAGCCAGCCGTGCGGAAGTCGCTGTCGCCTGGGAATCGGGTGCTACGTGCCCTCGAAACTGGCTTCGATGATGGCTATGATCGTCCGGCTGTTCTGACCAGAAGGGCATCCCAGCAATGGGGTGCCCTTTTCGGTTTCAGCGCTTTGCCCGCAATTCACACCGAAGGGTTAGGGCCGAAAAACAAGGGCTATTGACTCGGCCGACGTATATTTTGCGTCGGTTTTTTGTTTTGCTCATGACTTAACTTCGAGAATCAGTTGTCATGGACCGCACATTTCAACAGGTTGTTCACAGCGTTCGTACGGGCCGACCATTTTCCGGAGCCGCGAATGGCAAAACGTCGAAGCCGAGCATTAATCGAAGCCGATGCATTTCATGCGATTGTAGTGTCGCTACTGCGCGTTCCGCATGACGATTGGGACGAGTGGCAGGAAACTTGGCTGCTAGACGAAGCACGGCGACCGTCGGATTATATTTATTCCGACAAGGAGCGCGCCGTCCTTAATAAGTTTGTCGCGTTCTCAAAGACCTTCACTGACTACGCTGGGTATACCGTTAGTGAGTTGGCAAGGTTTGCTTATCCGCACCGAGCCGAATTTGACGAAGATGATGAGGAATATCTTGAGCAACTACGCGAATGGCGTGTCACCGACTTGAAACTGCGCCACGTTCGTCGGCTCGCAAGCATTTGTCGCCTCTTCATGCTGCTTGACTACGACGAAGCAGCGGCTTTTGTAGAAAATCCAATATTCATTGATGAGTTTGCCGCACACCCTTAGTAGTCCACGCAGCGCTTGAATTGGCTGCGGCGACGGGACTTGAACCCGCATCTTCCTGCCCTTACTATCTCATTGTCAGGTGGGATTTCAGTAGGAAACAGGCGCTCTATCCGGTTGAGCTACGCCGCGATCGCTCCTAGCTGGCCTTCTCCAGCTTCTTCGCCTTGAGTTTCTTCAGCTCTTTGGCCTTTGTGAATTCCGGTTCTAATGCCTTGAGCTTTGCCACCAGGCCGGCCAGCGAATATTCGTTGCTGGTCTGCGCCTTCCTGCCCGAGAAGCGCTGAATGCGGGTAACAAACCCGGCTTTTTCGAGCTGTGTAATATACCGCTGAACTTGCCGGGGGCTCTTACCCATGCGGGTTGCGATACGGTCCTTTGCGGGAAACGGGTTTTTATCGGCTTCCCACCAGTGCTCGGCGAGTTGCACAAGGACGTTGAGCATCACCGGGCTGAGCTTGAGCTTTCCTTGAGCGCGGAGAAGCAAATTCGGCAACGGCGTAAAGCCGAGCGTCATTACTTGCGGCGACCATTTATCTTCAGCGCGGAGCGCGACCAAGATTTCGCGGGCGGCCTTTACACGGGCGATGGATTCGATGCCCCCCTTCCGAAGGCTCATGTCCGCTTACATTCAGGCCTTTCTGGAGCAGGTCCTGGTGTCGGTGGCGTGCAACGGTGCGCACAGCCTCAAGCAGCGGCTGGCGCGTTGGCTGCTCATGATGCGTGACCGCTGTGACGACGACACACTGCTGAATACGCAGAATCTGCTCGCCGAAATGCTGGGCGTCCAGAGGCCATCGATCACGATTGCTGCTCAGGAATTGGAAAGCCCAGGTTTGATTGAGCGCGGCCGACGGCAAATCACGATACTGGATCGGAAGGCTTGTGAATGCTATCAGTTGGTCCGAGAGCGCGTCGCTTTTCACCTTCCAAAACATACACGTCAAAAACGCCACATCGGTAATGTACATTACCGACAATACGCAATAAAATGGCTCATAAACTGGGCTCGGCGGCCGGCTGGTCGACGCCTTTGCGGGACAGCTCAGCGGCCAGGTCGGGCGGCGACGAGACCTCCACGGTACGACTGTGCAAGGAATCTTGCCGTCGTGGAGAGGCCCGTAGGGATCTGATCGCGTGAGCGGTACCCGCGCGAAAGAGGTACTGCTATGGCACGCAAAGCAAAGCCACCGTTTAATCCCAAAGCCTTTCTCGCCAAGACAAACGGGCGGAGGACCATCTCCAAATATCGAAGGAATCAAATCGTCTTCTCGCAAGGAGATCCGGCGGATTCCGTCTTTTACATTCAGAAAGGCAAAGTTAAGAAGACCGTCCTTTCCGAGCAAGGGAAAGAAGCCATCGTCGCCGTCTTGGGGCCAGATGAATTTTGCGGCGAAGGCTGCCTGACAGGCCAGCCGCGGCGCCTAGCGACAGCCGCGGCAATGGAGGATTGCGAGATCATGCGGCTGGACAAGGAGACCATCATCCGCGTTCTCCACGACGAGCCGGCGTTTTCCGAGATGTTCGTCGCGCATCTTTTGGCTCGAACAATTCGCGTCGAAGCGGATTTGGTCGATCAACTGTTCAATTCGAGTGAGAAGCGCTTAGCGCGGGCACTTCTGTTACTGGCCAATTTTGGCAAGGAAGGGAAGCCCGAGACGGTCATTGCTAAGATCAATCAAGAGACGCTTGCGGAGATGATCGGCACCACGCGGTCGCGTGTGAGCCATTTTATGAACAAGTTTCGAGAATTGGGCTTCATTGATTACAACGGCGCCGGCACCATGGAAGTCCACAGCTCGTTATTAAACGTTATTTTGTACGATCAACCGCAGATTAAAAGGTGAATACAAGACTTTTTTACAAGCCGCTGTTCTCTGAATTGGCGACACTCGCAGACATCTTGTGTGCTATTGCATCGGCTTCGAATGCATGCCGGATTCGCGGCCACGCGGCTCATGGACATCAGGACGCGCGGGCGCCGGAAGCAACACAGTAGCACGCTGACCTTCCACCAGGTTCGTCACCAACATGGTGGCGCCGCCGGGGAACTCGATTGCGTCGTGATGGGCCGTCGGCTTGCTCGAATTGAGCTGCCTGAAGCGGGCGACCTTGTGCCCCATTTTCCGATTCCGCAGAAAGCGGAATAGTACGTCGCACTCAACCTCTTGCTCGAACGCCAATTCTGTACCTGGTAACAGGCAGACTGCCACGCTCGGATCTTCGGTCGCGGCAAAACCGCGCGTGAGCGAGTTGAGAAACCGGGTTGATATCAGTTTGTCACCGACCTTCGCCGGTCGGGTTGATACGCCGTGGAGACTATAGTCACACATCGCACTGCTCCTGCGTCATGATGATCGTTCATCTTGAGGCCGCGCGGCCAGGCGGCGCAACGCGTCGGCTAGGCGAAACGGCTATCTCGTTTCGAAAATGTTTCACGACGCCGGACCCGCGACTGCTTAAAATTGCTCACAATTGAGAATAATTTTCGTAAGCCCAGATCCTATTTTTCTGCCGCTTGAGAAAGGATCGTCGACATTAGTTTCGCCGGGCTTTGATCGTTTTTTTCTCCCTGGCTTCTGAGCTTATCGTAGACGGCAGGTGGAAGTGGAACTTTGGCGATGATTAGAGTTCCCGGCGCCAGCATATTATCAGTGAGCTGCTGCTGCAGGATCGCATCGAACTTTAGCATGCGGTGCCATTTCTCCGAGGATGTTAAAGTCTTCATGTTCGCGATCAACGGTCAATAGACGGCAATCACCGCATTCGTCAGCTCACCGTACGAAATATTGGGCTTCTCGATCCGCAGCTTGTTGATCAGATCGTTAATTTCGTTAGCAATATCGACGCTATTCGCGAAAGTCACCAGCTTGACCTGCAAGTCGGGGAGAAGAATAGGAACTGCGCCAGGGCTCAATATCGGGCAGTCAAGGCCGGCCGTTTGGCCTCGAGTTGGCAAGCAGGAGAGTACACCGCTTAAAAGGACGGCGAACGCAACGCGCTTCCATCGAGACGCTGATGCCAAAAAGGGCTGTGGAACACGGAATGCCGTCGCGGCGGTTAGCGCTGTTCGAAACATTTTGTACCTCTGTGTACGCGTGCGGTCTATGCATGCCTAAAAAGCTTCAACTCAACCGCGACGAACAGCGAGAACGACAGCCCTAGTCTTGGCTCCCGCGTGTCGCGGTGGCCGTTAATTTGGCGCATGCGCACCAGTGCGACGACATCGCTTAGAGCTGACCGCTTGGCCGGACATCACCGTAGTATTTATGGAAATGGTTTTCAGACGCCCGATCGACCGTAACGGATGCGTCGTATGCCGGGCTGTCTTTGACCCTCTGACGATCGACACTGATGTTCACCAGATTATCCGTCCAATCGATCTCTCGTATCGAGTGTGGCGAAATCAGAACCTTCTTGCCTGGCCACCAATTCTTCGTATCGACAACGAGGTAATGGATGCTCCAATCGGCTTCCTCCACGAGGAAGTCCTCGACGTGGCCGATTTCGCCGTCGCTGGCATGGCGAGGCTTTACTATCAAATTCGATGCGGACGCCCGAAACGTCGTAGACCGGGCGATGCCGGCTAGCAGCCAGCAAGGCGCTCGAACTCCCGTTAACATCCGCTCCCGACATGCCCCACGGAACCAAAAACGTTTTCGCGGATTGTGGTTTCTAAGGGGAAAAGAAATAGGAGAATTTTATGTTCGGCAGATATTTCGCCTTGGCGCTATTCGGTGTTGCTTTAATTAGCGTACCGGCTTCGGCCCAGCCCACCACCGGGACACCGGACGCGAGCAGTAATACATCTCATGTGGTCGCTGGCCAGTGGCGGTCCTCGAAACTGATCGGCGTGGATGTCTATAACAACAAAAAGGAAAAAATCGGCGACATTTCAGACATGCTTGTCGACCAGAACGGAAAAATTCAGACAGTGATCCTGAGCGTCGGCGGCTTTCTCGGAATGGACCAGCATCTCGTCGCGGCGAAATTCAAAGACCTTCAGTGGTGGGCAGACGAGCCGGTCCGGGGTTCTGCCAGTTCAAGCACCGCTTCACCGGCCCCGAACTCAACCAGCAATCCTGCCACCACTGGTTCGGCGGTCTCAACTATCGATACCGCGGGAAAAATGTACCCCGACCACGCCGTGCTTAATGCAACGAAGGAACAACTTAAATCCATGCCAGAGTTCAAGTATCCGACATGATTGGAAAAGTAACATCACGTCGTTTGGGTTCACACTGCTCATCAATTTAGTCATTGTGTGACCCGAAGGCTTTAGCAGGTTCGGTGGCGGCCCTTCTTATCGGCCGGGCTATTACGGTGATGGCGGTCTCGGTCTCGGCCTCCCGGTCGCTATCGTCTTGATTCTGGTACTGCTCGGCAGCTGTTGATCCGGCAACACGTTTTGGTGAGGTCGGAAAGGTTGTTCAATTTTGCTCAGACGCGCGCGCCGGCCCCGCTTAGCCTGAAACCAAGAGCGTCTTCATTGCCTATCGCTATTTTTAGACGCGTAGAGATAAAGCGGCAACAAGGAGACAGATCACATGAACCGCTCAATCCTGGCAGCTTCCACGGCAGCTTGTTTTTATTTTAGCTTCGCGGTCCCCTTGCTCGCCGCTCAGCCTGCCGCAACGGGCAAAGTAAGCGAATCCGCTGCCGCCGACAAGACGGTCACCGATATTAAGCCCGCGAAAAAATGTCTGAGCGATCTACGTGCGTTCGACAATCAGTTGGAGAAAGATCGCTACTGGCTGGGTGGGTCCGGCTACGGCTATCCGATGGACGGATTCAGCTACGGCCCTCCGATGATCGATAGCCGCCCAGAGGCGACCGCGACCTATTACCAGAACGTGCGGCCAGGCTACGAGCTTCGAACGCTCATTGCGTCCGCCAGCATTCTGGCGCGACATGGCCAACAGCAAGAGTGCGAGAGCATCCTAGCCACGACCCGCGACATATACAAAGTTTACGTAGCCGCAATACACAGTTCGGGAGGGCGGACGGCGGATGTGCCGGGCTGGCAGCGCCAGCAGATCGCCGCAGCGCAGCCGGTCACAAGCAAGAATACCTCGTTCCGGTCCGACGAGTTGCTCGGCACCGCCGTGCGCAATCCGCAGAACGAAGCTCTCGGCAGTGTCGAAGACCTCGTGATGAGCCCGCAGACAGGCAAGATCGCCTATCTGGTAATCGCCCGGGGCGGGATTTTCGGGATCGACGAGAAATACGTTCCAGTCCCGTGGAGCGACTTCAAAATATCCCCGAACTCGACCCTGCTCGTGCTCGACACCACCAAGGCCCTTGTTGAGGGCGCCCCACAGGTGAGCAAGGACCAATTTAACACCCCGGGCCAATTCGATAAGGAGAGTCAGAAGGTGGATGCCTATTGGAAGGCGCACATCTCGGACACAGGTACCACCGGACCCAAGAATTGATCCCATTGCTAGATACCCGCGATGGGCGGGACATGGAGAAGTTAAGAGGAGCACGCGATGTTGCGGAATGCGTCAGCGATCAAAGGCTATGCCATTGCGGCGAGCGATGGCCGGATTGGCACCGTCAGCGATTTTCTCTTTGACGACGACAGCTGGTTGGTTCGATGGCTGGTTGTAGACACCGGCAAATGGCTCTCCGGACGCAAAGTCCTTCTGCCCCCCCTCCGTCTTGGGGCACCCCAATCTAAAGGAACAGGAATTTACTGTTCGATTGACCCCTGCTTATCCGTTTGCTTGA
>PMAF01000260.1 GCA_003152455.1 Hyphomicrobiales bacterium | reverse complement strand
CGGAACCGGGTGCAGGCCACCCCCCGTTACGAGTGAGTGGGTCGCGCGCTCTGTTGCCATGCTCAACTGCTGCTGGCAGGCAGTTTCCCCGCGCGACGACGGGCCGGACGATTGAGCTTCACCGATCGACGCTTATTAATGGGCGTGCGAGGCCCCCGTCGGATCTGCGGCGCGCGGAGCGACGTCGAGACAACTCTCTCGGAGAGTAGAGACAGATTTATTGGCAGGAAGGCCCGAGCAGCTATATCCCGCTCTGCGAAAACTGTGAGAGCCTCACACGGAGAAAGCAACTTAGCGGGCCCGAATTTTACGAGCTTGCCGCCTGAAAAATTGATTTGAAGGTCCAAGAAGACGCCCCGCATATGAATTGGCGCATGATCAACTGCTTCGACGACGGTCGGTATGCCAATGCCGGTCCTGCGCTCCGCATAGGCACGTCGATAGTGTCGATAGAGGCTGGCACGATGCCGGATGATTCGAACGAGGACCGAATCTGGAACGACATGATAAACCCGCAACGTCAGGGCGAGCGCAAGTTCCATGAGGTGACAATATGAGTAGTTCGCAAGCCCGCGGCGTGTGAACCCTATCGCTCCGCGGTCGAACGGGGTCCCAAGTTTGCGCAATGATTTGATATACTCATAAAAAGTGCTCTTTCTCGTACCACCCGAAAAGCCAAGTCGCGACAGCACCCAGAGTGCTTCGCCGTGATGGAGTTCAATCTTTGGCAATGACTTCGGTAAGTCTTCGTACGCTGCTCGTGCGCGAGTGTCTATTCGTGAGGCTCTCATTGGCGCCTCCGATTGCACAATTGAACGTCGATGGCGGCCGTCATTCCCATTTGGGGACAATAGCGAGGCTGGGACGCAAATTCATCAGTGCAAGTTGCCGGGAGTTGCCAATACAGCCTATGTTCTGTCGCCGACGCTAGCTGTCCCGTCATCGGCCCATGGATTTTCTAGACTTGCCAACGCCCGATTCCTGATTAGAATTAAATAATGACGAGGGGATGGGGTCCCCCCATAACCGCCGATCTGGCTGATGACTCCTACTAGGCGCTTGGCGTCGGTAGGAGCTTGCCTCGGCACTCCCACTGCCTCCAAGTTTGTATTCTCGGGTGCGCGACCGAATGCAGGTATGCATGCGTTTCGTCATAGAGGATGACTTGGAAGACTGAGCAGGAGATTGCGGATGACCGGCGTTTGGGCACTTGCGGCATTGTGGTTGGGTCTCGCGTTGGTGGCGAGCCTGCTGTCGATCTGGTTCCGCATTTCGACGGCACTGTCGGAAATCGTCGTCGGGACGATCGCGCAGCTCATCATCGGCGCCGCTGTCGGATCAGCGATACTTGGTACCGATGAGTCTTGGGTCAAGTTTCTCTCTGGTATCGGAGCGATTGTTCTGACGTTCCTGGCTGGCGCAGAACTCGATCCGGTGGTCTTCAAACTTAAATGGAAAGAGGCGGTCTCGGTCGGGCTTGCGAGCTTCTTCTTTCCATTCATCGGATGTGCTGCGGCAGCCTATTATCTGTTGGGGTGGGAGGTTATGCCGAGTTGGCTGGCCGGCGTTGCCATGTCGACGACGTCGGTCGCCGTCGTATACGCCGTGATGATCGAATTCGGCTTCAACACCACCGAGTACGGCAAGACGATCCTTGCCGCCTGCTTCATCACCGATCTTGGGACCGTCGTCGCACTCGGCCTTATCTTCGCGCCGTTCACGATGAAGACTTTGATCTTTCTCGGCGTCGGAGTAGTTGTGTTTGTGGTCTTACCTTGGCTCACGCCGCGCTTTTTCAGATTGTACGGCAATCGACCATCCGAATTGGAAACGAAATTCCTACTGTTTTGTCTATTTGGAATGGGGGCGCTTGCTGCCTGGGCTGACAGCGAAGCCGTGCTTCCAGCTTATCTGATCGGGATGGTGCTTGCAGGAACGGTCGGCAAAGATCACGCCTTGGTCAGACGGTTGCGGACGCTCACGTTCGGGCTGCTGACGCCGTTTTATTTCATCCGCGCGGGCTCATTTGTTTCCATACCAGCGCTTATTGCCGCACCCGCGGCCTTTCTGCTCTTTCTCGTCGTCAAGGTCGGCACCAAGATCGTCGGTGTCTATCCGGTGACCAGGTTCTTCGGTTCGCCGAACAAAGAGGCTATGTATACAACCCTGTTGATGTCGACGGGACTCACGTTCGGTACGATTTCATCGTTATTTGGCCTTTCGCATGGAATCATCAGCCAGGGCCAATACTCAGCCTTGGTTGCGACCGTCATCGCGAGTGCGGTGATTCCGACCGTGATTGCCAATGCCTTTTACCTGCCGCGCCACCTTTTGCCACAACCGGGGTCTGAAAAAATATCCGCTGATAATGAAATCGTGGCACCGCATTCGCGCGTTCCGGGCAAGACTAAATAAGCGGGGAGACGACTTATGTTCAGCAAGATCCTGCATGCCAATGACGGCTCCGAGCAAGCATTCCACGCTCTATCGTTGGCGGTGGCGCTCGCGCGGCAAAACAAGGCTGAGCTTCATATGGTTTCGGTTGAAGAAATTGACTACATGCCGGAATTCATCGAAGAAGTTAAAGAAGAGACCGGGACTGCGGCGCGGCGCTTCCAAAAAGCCCATAAGCGCGCCCGCGCTATGGCGGAGGAAAGCAACGTCCACCTTCATGCTCATATTCTGGCTGGGCACCCGGTCCGGGATATTGTCGAACTTGCTAAAGAACTCAAGGTCGATCTTCTTGTTATCGGGGCGACGGGTCATTCCGCTATTTATGAGCGCCTGATCGGGAGCCGAGCGGATCGCCTCGTCCAGCTCGCACCATGCCCCGTGCTCATCGTGAAATAGCGGTGCAGTTCAAATTGATCAAATAAGAAAATAACGACGTTTCACGTGTCGCTTGTCTTAGGGAAGGAGCCGACTATGGAGTCTTATCCAATACAACAAAGGCGGAGATTAAGACTTCGATGCAAAACTATATCTGGGTGGCAATCGGGGGTGCGTTTGGGACGACGGGACGGTATTGGCTATCGGGCTTGGTCGCTCGGCTAATCGGCGAGACGTTCCCCTGGGGGACGCTCCTCATCAACGTGACCGGTTCTATACTCATAGGGTTCTTTGCAACGCTCACCGGTCCGGACGGGCGCGTTTTCGTCGGCTCCGCCGGTCGCCAATTCGTCATGATCGGGATCTGCGGGGGCTATACAACGTTCTCTTCATTTAGCTTGCAGACCCTTAATCTCATGAACGACAGCGAATGGTTTTATGCGGGCGCCAATATCCTCCTATCCGTTGCTTTATGCCTCATTGGAGTTTGGGCTGGCTACATGCTGGCCTCGACGCTCAACACGATGAAGTGGATATGACATGCAAATTCCGCGCGACGCCGTCTTACTCCGCATCTTCTTTGGTGAAGACGACAAGTTCGATCATCTGCCTCTTCATGAGGCCATCGTTCTGAAAGCACGAGAAATGCGCCTTGGCGGCGCGACCGTGCTACGGGGCCACGTCGGGTTTGGCCACTCCAGCCACATTCACACCACCAAAATTTTGCGTCTATCTCAGGACTTGCCTGTGGTCGTCGAGATCGTCGACGCTCAGGATAAGATCGATGCATTTCTACCAGTACTCGATGGCATGATGACGAGCGGATTGGTAACGCTCGAAAAAGTTCAGGTGCTTCAGTATGGGACCACCAAGCCGTAATTTGCGAGCTGCGAATCTACGTAAGTTGGTGCACCAAGGGCACGGCATAATTTCCGGGCCACGTAATACTCAATAGGGGTTCGGGGTTTGAAACGCCCCGCGGACTTCCATGTCTTCGCGGGTTGATGGCGGCTCCCCGCCTCGCGAGGGCTTAGTACGTTTCGATAAAATTTCGGGCAAACGAACCAGACCATTGAGCGCAAAGTTAGCGGATGACTCCGACTGAAAACGTTGGCGTCAGATCAGGTAAATTCGGTCCGGCTGCGCATTGTTGCTCGTCGCAGTGCGTGGGAAGTGCTTTGCAAGCTCATTTCCACACAAGTTGATCGCCGTAACAAAGCCATCGGCGATGCGGCCATCACGCATGTGGTCAATCAGCGCATTAACGGCCGCTTGCCATTCGGATTGGGCCACACGTGTAGCTATTTCATCGTCGGCAATGATGCGCGCATAACGCTCTGCGAGCGAGACGAAGATCAGAATCCCAGAGCGATCTTTTCGTTGCCCAATCCCACGGCTGGTAAACTGCTCCAAGGCAGCGCGGTG